>JAEYPH010000089.1 GCA_023410875.1 Bacillota bacterium
CAATCCCCATAGCGCGCATGTCATTCACCGCAGTTTCGTTCAATGGCAGTTATCCAACGTTAGGCAATTGCAGATGTAAAACAAGCACAGCAGTTCTTTCGCGCTGCTGTGCTCTTTCTGTTGCCTAGCCTCGGATAACTCGCTATTCATTTTACGAGGTCCGGATATTTGCCAATGATAAAATCATAATGCTTTTGCCAAGCGGATTCTGACAAATGCTCAAAGTCGAGTAATCCAAGAGGGCCGTGAATATCTTCAATATATCCCCATGAAAAACCAGTCAAATATACAAGTTTATTTCCATTCATTCTTGTGGGTAAGTCAACAAGATACGTATGGGCCTTCCATATTAATCTGTCACAGTTGCCAAGATTGTTACAGGGAGCATCATATAACGTAGCTGGATAGCCATAAGAAAAATACGGATTACCTATGGTGCTAAAGTAGTCGGCTACATCCAAAGACAGGGCTTGCCTTGTATTTTCAGTCCCGTCAGTGCCATTTGTTATTTCAATCCTTTGTATGAGTTGGATAAAGCCGCAATATCTTTTATAACCAGTTAATTGCATATGTTCAAAATATGCATGCAAAATAGGATATCCAATACATTTATCCTTGGGAAACGGCACATCCAGCACATCAAATCCCGAATCTGAGGGACTGAGGTTTTCTCTGTATTCAACTGTAAGCGTTTCTTCGATTCCTCTGATACAAAACGGTATAGATTTTATCACAGCCTGGTCCCCCAATTGTATGCATAAATTTCTGTTTATCTTCGCGTTATAGGCATTATAGATCATCTTCTTCAGTTTGCTAATAACACAAAGCTCAGATTACCATTCCAGTTGGCCACTGCGCTGATAACACGCATTTGAGGCCCCATCTATACGACTGGGACCTCCATCCTTGTCTCGCTCTCCAGCGGGGATGTGTTTTGCCTGTACCGTGAGACACTTTAATCAGGCTCAATCTTAGTCCATGTTCCATCCGAATGTTCTATGTACTTCCTCTTCTCATTCTTCTCTATTTTCGACATTATTTCCCTCTCTAGATCAAGCCCGGAAATTTCGGCTATACCTAAGAGATAAATGATAACATCGGCCAATTCCTCGCCCAAATCATCTTTTTTATCACAATATGCACGGAAAGCTTCTGATAATTCGTTATATGCAAGACAAAATTCGAGATTCACATCAGTAACATTAAACCCTTTGTTTATCTTGTTTTGGTATACTCTGTTTTGCATTAACTTAAGATCAATCAACTGATTGTCCTCCTGTGCATTTTATCAAAACCATGTGTATTAGGCATTATATATCCTTATTAAAGAAAAGTCAGTTAGCCTTATATAAATAATCCACAGTCCGAAATCACTCGATTAATTCATTATCCATCATGTAAAATTTCCAACATCTTCCCATCCATGCTGATTATTTGATCGATGGGGATCACTGTGCCATCGGACAGAACGACAATCCGTTCGTAATCATCCACTTTTCTTCATGCTTATTCTTCGGTCACCTCGCTACGCACTTTCAACTGCTGGCGCTGCTGTATTGCTTGACCGCCAAGTTCCACAACAGTCTTGTAACCGTAAAGCACACGATGGGCGCCAGCACGCCCCACACCGACCACAGCGGGCTCAAGCGCCCCAGCACGAACAGCGTCGGGAAGTTGGTCACGACGAAGATCGGCACCACATACACGCCGATGCGCTGCACGATTTTGCTATAGATGCCCATGGGCATGTTGTTGAAATCCCAGAACGAATCCACGAGGCCGGCCAGCGAGCCGGACTTCACGAACCAGAAGGAGAACAAAATCGGGAACAGGAAGATGGAATAGCCCACGATGGCCCCGCACAGCAGATAGCCGGCGAAGCCCAGCAGGCTCAGCACGTTCAGCGGCAGCGCCAGCCGGCTCCACCCGATGGCCACCATGATGGCCCCGGCAATCACGTCGGTCAGGAACAGCGCCAGATCGCTGCGCCTCAGCGTGGCCATGAATTGCAGCGACACGGGCTTTACGATGAAGAAATCCAGCGTGCCGTTGCGGATGTGATCGCTCAGCGCAAAGTTGTTCATCATGAACAGCCCCGCGTAGAAGCCCGTGACGATGACGAAGGTGCCCACGAACACCAGCACCTCGTCGGGCGTCAGGCCGTTGATGCCCACGCCGGCGTTGTAGATCACGATGACATACAGCAGCTTGACCAGCAGATAGCCCATCTCCATCATGAGGCCCGTGACGAAGTTGACACGGTACTCCAGCTGGGCGATCAGGCTGTTCTTCATGAACACAAACCAGATGTAGGCGTGCTTTCGAATCTCGGTCAATATTGTTCTCATGCCTCAGCCTCCCGCCGCCACATAGCGCTTGAGCCCCGTACGCCATGTG
This sequence comes from Bacillota bacterium, assembly GCA_023410875.1. GTDB lineage: Bacteria > Bacillota > Clostridia > Christensenellales > UMGS416 > JAEYRA01. Next base: position 2,398 of record JAEYPH010000089.1, read on the forward strand.
AGCATCGCCAAGCCGGACAGCACCGCCACCCACAGGGCCATGGCCGCACAGCCCAGCAGCACGTCCAGGCCCGCGATGCGCCCGCACAGCACGTCCACCGGGAAGTTGACCGTGTAGCGGAAGGGCAGCCAATTGAGCACCGCCACGATCCGCGGGCCGAACACATCCAGCGGGAAGATGCCGCCGCTGAAGGCGATGAACACGATGCGCACCGCCTCAAAGAGAAAGCCGACCTCCGACAACCAGAAGGCCAGCATGCCCACCAGGAAGAAGATGACGTAGTTGAGCAGGAAGGCCAGCAGCAGCACCAGAGTGAACCACAGCAGGCCCAGCGGCGTCACAATGGCGCCCAGCGCAGCGTTGAGGGCCAGAATGGCCCCCACCATGACCACATAGATCAGCCCGCCCTGTACGAGTTTGCCGCCCAGGAAGTTGACCATGCGGAAGAAAAAGTAGCCTATAGGCCGCACGAGGAACTTGTCCAGCCCGCCCAGCTTGATGTCGTCGTTGATCTCATACTCGAACCCGGTGCGCAGCAGCCGCTGCACGATGTTGGCGACGACGGTGTACACGAGCATCTGGGCGTAGGTGTAGCCGAACAAGGATGCGCTGCCACTGCCGTTGTAGATGGCGCTCCACATGAAGTACTGTATGAACATCGGGAACAGGGCGCTGACCATGCCCAACAGGAAGTCGGCGCGGTATTCCATGGCGTTTTGTATGCCCAGCGCCCCGGCTTTGGCGTATTTGGTCAGCGCGTTCACGGCGCAACCTCCTTGCGGTAGAGCACGGCGATGCCCTCTTCCAGCGGGATGTCCTCGATGTTGAAATCCACGACCGGCAGGCTGTCCAGCAGCGCCGCGCACACAGCCTTGATGTCGGATCGGTCGGCCTCCAGCACGGCGTTGGCGCCGTCATATTCCTTGACCTGCCCCAGCCGCTCCAGATCGGCGCGCTCCACGGCGCGTTCCAGCTGCACCTTGATGCGCTTTTTGCCGCTGAACACGTCGCCCACGCGGGAAAGCTCGCCATCATACACGATGCGCCCTTCGTTGATGAGCACACAGCGGCGGCACAGGTCCTCGATGTCGTTCATGTAGTGGCTGGTCAGCAGCACCGTGGTGCGGTTCTGGGTGTTGTAGTATTTCAAAAACTCCCGGATGCGCCGCTGGCTTAAGATGTCCAGCCCGATCGTGGGCTCGTCCAGGAACATGACCCGGGGCCGGTGCAGCAACGCCGCGATGAGTTCCATCTTCATGCGCTCGCCCAGAGACAGGCGGCGCACCTGCACGCCCAGCAGGTCGCGCACCTCCAGCAGCTCCGTGAGCTCATCCAGTGACGAGCTATAAGTGCGCTCGTCCAGCTCGTAGATCGCGCGGTTGAGCGCGAAGCTCTCCACCGCCGGCAGGTCCCACCACAGCTGGCTCTTCTGCCCCATGACGATGGCAATCTGCTTTTTGAAATCCTTGCGGCGCTCCCAGGGCGTGAAGCCCAGCACGCTGGCCTGCCCCGCCGTGGGGAACAGGATGCCCGAGAGCATCTTGAGCGTCGTGGTCTTGCCCGCGCCGTTTGGGCCCAGAAAACCGGTCATCTCGCCTTCCTCTATCGCGAAGCTGATGCCGCGCACGGCCTCCTTCACGAGCTTTTCCCGGTGCACAAGGTTGCGCAGCGAGTGGCGCAGGCCCGCTTCCTTCTTGTAATAGGAGAAGGACCGGCTCAGGCCATCGACCTCTATGACGTTCATGGAGCCTCCCGCGACATAAAAATATATAATATGCGCAAATAAGGATAGCATCGCACCGACGCTTTGGCAAGCATCACCCGTCGTTTTGTGTACGTTTCCCCGGTTGACCCGTGCCCGCAGCCTTGCTATACTGCGCTCGAACAGGACTGCCGGGTGAAAGGATGTAATTCTATGACATCGAGAGAGCGGCTCAACGCGATTTTCCGAAACGAACCCGTGGACAGGCCCGCGCTGAAACTGTGGGGCTTCTACCCCGGCCAAAAGCTGATCGACGACGCCTACCGGCCCGTTTATGATCTGGCCGCGCAGGTCTCCGACTACATGTGCGGATGCGCCTCACCGGCGGATATTCGCCTGGGCACGGCCGCGGGCCGTATTACGGAAACAACGCGTGCGCACGGACCCACCACGCAATGGGAGGACATCACGACCGTCTGGCACACGCCAGCCGGCGACCTGAAGAGCGTCTATCGCGCCAGCACAACAGGCTTGCCCGGTTATGACCTTGAGCACCCGGTGAAAACGCCGCAGGACTTGGAAGCCCTGCTGTCGGTACCCTATACACCCTACCCCATTTCGCTCGCATCCTACTCTGCTCTGGATGAAAGGATCGCCGACAATGGCATCTGCGTGTATGATACCGGCAACGCCATGTACACGCTCCAGGCGGTGATTGGCCCGGAGAACTTCGCTCTTATGAGCATCGAGTGCAGAGAGCTCGTCCACAATGTCATCGCCGAATATGCCCAAAGGATCCGCCTGGAAGTTGAGAGGGTGTTCGACGCGGGCCTCAAGCCCGTGTTTGGCTGGGTCGGTCCTGAGGTGTGCATACCGCCGCTGATGTCCCCCAGGGACTTTGAGGACTTCGTGATGCGCTACGACAAGCCGCTGTGCGACTATATCCACGAGCGTGGCGGCCATATATGGGTCCATTGCCACAACCACGTATCCAACTTCATCGAGTGGTTCATCCACATGGGCGTGGATGTGCTCAACCCCATCGAGCCGCCGCCCATGGGCGACGTGCACCTGGCCCAGGCGGTGGAGCGCTTTGGCCATTGCATCGGCTTTGAGGGCAACATCGAGACCCACGACCTGTGGACGGCGGGCAGCACGCGCATCGAGGAACTTGTGGCGGTGGCGGTGCAAGAAGGCGGCAAGTCCGGTCGGTTCATCCTGTGCCCGTCGGCCGGCTATATGGAGTTCACCAACCCCACGCAGACCTATATTGACAATCTGCTGACGTATCTGCGCTGCGGGTATGAGCAGGTGTGCGCACAGTCGAAACAATGACGAACACAAAAGAGGCTTCCTTCCGAAACTGGAAGGAAGCCTCTTTTGAAATGAATCAGTAGGGTTTTGCGCTTTTTACAGGCGAGAAGGGACCGTAGACCCTGGTTGATCCGACCATGCGATAGGCTCTCACCTTATAGTAGTAAACCTTGTTTTTGGTCAGGCCGGTATTGGTGTAGCTCCTGACGGAGCTGGATACTCTGGTGACCAGCTGATAGACACCTGTGCTCGCGTTGTAGCGGTAAACCTCATAACCGCTGGCCCCGGACACCGCTGCCCACGCCAGTTTTATGCTGGAACTGGACGCCCTTGCGGCGGTGAAGCTGGCTGGCGCAAGCAAAGCAGGCTTGGCGGATACGACCGAGGAAAAGGTACTGTATACCTTCGTACTCCAATCCATACGGTACGCCCGGACTTTGTAGTAATAGGTGGCGCCGGTGGTTAGATTTGTATTCAGATAGCTCTTCGCCGTGGTCGTGGTCAGCTTGGTATAGCTGCCGTTCTTCACCGTTGCGCGATACACCTCATAGCCTGCAGCCCCGGTCACCGCCGGCCATGTCAGCTTCACGCTGTTATAGGAGGCTGAAACAGCTTTGACCGAGGATGGCTGATCAAAAACCCAGGATGCGGTCAGGCCGTAGGGTGCGTTGGAGTAATAGTAATCGGTCACATTCACATAGTAGGTGCCTGCGGACAAACTGAGGCGGGCACTATTCGTGTTTGTGATGTTTCCTCTTGAATCCATTTCGGAAATCAGCGTTTTTGCACCGGTGGTCGTGTTATATTTGTATAGGTCGATCTCCCAGTAGGTGCTGGACGAATCGATCGCCTTATGGTAGAAATCCAACATTACGACCCGTTGGGCGGGCAGGGTGAAGCGATACCAATCTTGATCGGAATCCCTCATAAGAGAGCCATAATAAGTTGTGTTCAACTTCATGGTGCTGGCGGTCTGCAGGGAATCGTTGAACTCCCGCTCCCATACAGAGGACGAGGTGAACGATGCGGTAATCGCATATGGTATGTTGGAGTAATAGTAGTCGTTTACTTTGACATAATAAGTTCCGGCAGGCAACCCCACAATACTACTGGTGAGGCTCAGGTTGCCACCTTTGGAACTGAAATCGGTCAAAAGCGCCGTTTCCCCGGTCGTGGTGTCATAACGGTACAACCCGATCTCCCAGTAGGTATACCCTCCACTTAGTGCGCTGTGCTTGAAGGTGATGCTGGCTCTGCCCGAAGAAGTCAGGGTGAAGCGATACCAATCTTCATCAGAGTCGCTCATCAGGGAGCCATTATAAGCTGTGTTTACCTTGATGGTGCTGGCGGTCTGCAGCGAATCGTTGAACTCTCGCTCCCACACGGAGGACGCGGTATAGGACGCGGTGAGAGTATATGGTATGTTGGAATAATAGTAATGGTTTACCTTGATGTAATAGGTTCCGGCGGGCAACCCCACGGTGCTGCTGGTGAGGCTCAGGTTGCCGGCATTGGAACTGAAGTCGGTCAAAAGCGCCGTTTCCCCGGTCATGGTATCATGCCTGTACAACTCGATCTCCCAGTAGGTATTCCCCCCACTCAGAGCGCTGTGCTTAAAATTGATGCTGGCTTTTCCCGCAGAAGGCAATGTGAATCGATACCAGTCTTCATCTGAGTCGCTCATCAGGGAGCCATAATTATCTGTGTTTACCTTGATGGTGCTGGCGGTCTGCAGCGAATCGTTGAACTCTCGCTCCCACACGGAGGACGCGGTGAACGACGCGGTGATCGTGTAAGGAATATTGGAATAATAATAGTGGCTGATATGGATGTAATAATCTCCGGCAGGCAAGCCCATCGCGCTGCTGGTGAGGCTCAGGTTGCTGCCACGGGAATCGAAGTCGGTTAAAAAAGAAATATCGCCCGTGCTTTGATCATAGCTGTATACGTCGATCTCCCAATAGGTATTCGATGAATTTAGATACCCATGTTTGAAGGTAATGCTGGCTTTGCCAGGTGAGGACAGACTGAAGTGATACCAATCCTCATCTTCGTCGCTGGACAGACTTCCGCTCACCGGTGTGTTGACATCGATGACCGTAGCAGAGCCGACTGAGTCGTTGGATTCTATCTCCGTCAGGCTTCCGGCCAGCGCCACAGAGGAAACAAGGGCTGTCACGCCTATCATCAGGAGAGTAAGAATGCTTGTCAACATGAGGCGCCTTACCATTTTGTTCATGATAACCTCCATGATAATATATTCGAATAGCTTTATTATACTATATCGCGAGTGTGGTACAACCATGATTATCCATTTTGAATGAAGAAAATTCCCTACATTTTGTTGGAATCAGTAAGGCTTTGCACTTTTGACCGGCGAGAAAAGACCGTAGACCGGGGTCTGCCCAACCATGCGGAAGGCTCTTACTTGATAGCAGTAAACTTTGTTCCGGATCAGCCCAATGTCGACATAGCCTATGACGGAACTGCCAACCTTGGCGATCAGTTGATAGGTACCAGTGCTCGAATGATAACTCCCACGCTGCTGCTGGTTAGGCTCAGATCGCCGCCTGCAGAATCGATCTGTGTTAAGAGCATCCTTGCGCCGGAAACAGGGTTATAAATAAAGTCCGATTTTCCAGCAAGTACCCGCCAAGTTCACTGCGCCATGCCTAAAGGTGATATTCACCTTGCCCGCAGAGGAAACAGTGAAACGGTACCAATCGTCGTCAGAGCTTCTCATCAAAGAACCAGAATAGGCTGTATTGACCTTGAAGACTGTGGCAGTCTGCAACGAATCGTTGTATTCCTTTTCCCATGTGGAGGCCGCGGTGAACGAAGTGATGATCGTATACGGGATGCTGGAGTGTCGCTCACCGGCATTGACGAAAATGTAGTAGGTACCGGATGGCAAGCCCACGCTGCTGCCGGTAATACTCGGGTTGCTGCCAGCAGAATCGATTTCCGTCAACAGCGTCTTTTCCCCGGACCCTGGATCATACCAGTACAGATCGACTCCCCAATAGATGCTCGCGGAATTCACAGCGCCATGCTTGAAAGTGATATTTGCTTTCCCCGCTGATGGCAGGGTGAAGCGGTACCAGTCGTCATCGGAAGAACTGGACAGGGCTCCCGTTATCTGTGTGTTGACCTTGATGGATGCAGCGGTGTGCAAAAAGTTATTGGGTTCCTTTTCCGCTTGGCTTTCAGCCAACGCCGCAGTGGGTGCAAAGGCTGTCACCCCTATCAGCAAGAGAGAAATAAGGCTAGTCAAGATGAGACGCCGTACCGTTCTTTTCATGCGTGCCCTCTGCTAAATACCAGCATCTATGATTATAGCGTATTTAAGATGAAACACAACCATCATTTGCCATATTTCGCGCAACGGGGAGCATGATAGGTTTGCCCGCATTGTGCCAATGCGGCAACCGTGTGCCGTGCATCATGATGCCGACGACGGTTCACCCGGCGGAGGCAACGAGAGGTTAGAGAGAAAGAAACACAGAAACCCGCCCGCAGGCGATTCTCGTCACTCATATAATCAGATAAAGTCGCTATAAAATGTACAGGCCTGCCGACGGTTATCGGCAGGCCGAACGCTGACATAAAAAGGATCGTCTGAATCGCCGAGGCGCAACAGCGCCGCTGGCGAAAGGGCTCAATGGGCTTTAGCCCTTGAGCCCGATCACGTCCGTCATCTCCAGCCACCCCCGCCGCCCGGCCACCGAGCGCACCGCCAGCAACGCGCCGTCGGCAAAGGCCTTGCGGGAAAAGCTCTCGTGTATGATCTCTATCTTATCGTTCTCCCCCACCGCCATGATCTGGTGACGGCCAATGTAGCCGCCGGCGCGCACGGAGGTGATAGGGATTTCCTCGTCGCGGCCATTCTCTTGCATGCTCTCGCGCATGGTACGGGATATGACGTTGGCCGTGCCCGAGGGGGCGTCCTTCTTGCCCTTGTAGTGGATCTCGGTGATGTTGAAATCATAACCGTCCAGATATTTGGCGGCCAGCTGCGCCATGACCAGCAGCACGTTTACACCCAGTGTGATGTTGGGCGCATAGAGTATGGCAATGTCGCTGATGGACGAGTAATCCTTAATGCGCTTGAGCTGCGCGGCGCTAAAGCCCGTGGTGCCGATGATGATGTCGATGTGGTTCTCCATGCACAGCTCCACCAGTTCCATCGCCATCTCCGGTGAGGAGAAATCGATCACGACGTCAGGCTTGCGGAACTTGAAAACCTGGCGAAGCTGCGATACGCTGTAGACCAGCGCGCCCAGGCGTTCCAGGCCGCACAGAGCGCCCACATCCTGCCCTTGCTTATCGCTGCCCTCGCGACAAATGCCGCCGATGAGCTCGATGTCCGCCGCCTGGGAGAATGTTTTGATCAGCTCCTTGCCAGCCTTGCCCAGACCGGATATCATTACCTTCATGGTGCGCCTCCTTCTTTGCGTCGATGGATCGTCCGTAGGGGAATCGGGTTTGGGGACACAGCGCACAAAAAAAGCGCTGCATGTCGATAACAACACGCAGCGCATGGGCAAAAGCCAACGCTTCGGCACCGTTATAACCGCCTGCAAAGCCGGCGGCACGAGGGTGCCCGGAACAATGCCGTTACAGCAATTGCATCCTTTTGGCGCTTACGAGATTAGCTGACGGGCTCGGGTGAAAGGATCCCCTACCGGCCGAAGCCGGATACGCCCCAAAGTTGGGTCTCCCGCTCTGCATGAAGCAGACTCAGCGCTGCATGTAATGACTGCTTTTATTGTAGCGCCTGCTGCCTGTTTTGTCAATGTTTGCTGGTACCCAGGTGTAAATACGTTGTAAAGAATGATGCGCAGAACCGCGAAAAAGCACAATTCAGCCGCTTGCGCTATCGCTTTGCCAACAGGTTCATTATAATAAGCTCAGCAAATGTGAACAGGAGGACGACATGCAGTTCACCGTCAAACAGAGGATCATGGCCTTCGGCAAGCAGTACAGGGTTTTCGACAGCGCTGGAATTGAGGTATATGAAGTGCGCTCACAGATTCTTTCGCCGGAGAGGCGCAAGGAGGTGCTGGACATGCAAGGCCGGCTGCTGGCGTGGGCGGAGTGGCCGGTGATGAGCGGCCAGGCGGTCTTGAACGCCGGGCTGGACAGCGGCCATATGGACATCCCCTTTGTAAGCCTTACGCCCCAGTGGGAGCTGGTGATGGGTAACGGACGGCGCTATACCGTAGAGGGCGATCTTTTCCGAATGGGCTTTGGCGTGAACGGCGACGCGGGCCCTGTGGCTACCGTGGGCAAGCGCATTCTGGCCTTCAGCGATACCTATGAAGTGGATGTGGATGAACGATCGCTGCCCCCGCTGTTCGCGTTGTTGCTGGTGGCACTCATTGACCACAAATACCACTCGGACAACAACTGAGTTCCATAATCTGAACCGCACCGGGAAGCACAAAATCCGCCGATCAAAACCGGCGGATTTTTTCATACAATGCCTTGACAGTACGGAAGTCCGAGATTAAAATTACTCCATCACGAAGAGTTCTTTTTAATAGAACACTGTGAGATGGTGCTCTCTCTGTTTGGATAGCGCATCTTTCTCATTTTAAATTGAACGATTTCTGATTATGAAGCGACAGATAAATAGAAGAAGAATTGATTATTAATTTTTTTAATTTAACAATTGATTTTATTAATTGTCCTCGTTATAATTGGCAATGTTATAAAAGATTGATTAGGAGGTGCCCAATGGAAAAGGGCAACAGAAAGGACAAGCTACTCCCCCCTCTGGCGCGCATCTTTCGGGAGAATAAGGGCTTCAACCGTTGGTCGGCGCTCATTGTGGTCGCAGGTGCGCTGCACGCTATGCTCAACGTAGCCATGGCATGGGTGTTCAAGGACTTCGTGGACCGCACGATCGCCCGGGACTTCGCCTCCTTTATGCAATCCTTGGGGCTGCTGTTGATCGTGCTGACCTGTGGTTTGCTGTCAGACGCGCTGGGGCGCTACAGCACCGGCCGCTATGGCGCCATGAGCATGCGCAACCTGCGCCGCAAGCTGGGCGGCAAATTCGCCAGCCTCACGATGAGCGAGATGGAGCGCCGCCGCACCGGCGACATGCTCTCTCTGCTGGGCAACGACTTAAGCCAGCTAAACGGCTTCATCGAAGAGCAAACGCGTTGGATCATCAGCGATGCCGTGGGTTTCGCGCTGGCGCTGGCTTTTATGATCCATCTGAACCCCTGGCTCACGCTGGCCACGGTGGCCTATGTGCCCATCGGCGCGGCGCTCTCCATGCTGGCCAGCAAGCCTGTACAGCGGCTCACTGAGGAGCAGAATGCCAGGCTGGGCGCGGCCAGCGCCATCGCTCAGGACGCCGTCAGCGGCCACAGTGAAGTGAAAGCCTTTGCCATGGGTCCGTGGATGTATGGGAAATACGCCGGTGCGCTGGTGGATTGGGTGAAGGCCGGGCTGCGCGTGAGCTCCGCCCAGGTTCCCGCCGGCATCGCCGCGATGATCAACCTTGCCATCCCCTTTACGCTGCTCCTGGTTGTCGGCTTGTACTTTGTGTTTGTTAAGGGGACTATGACTGCCGGCGCTCTGCTGGCGTTCATACAGGTCACCAACAACGTCATAAACCCGCTGATGAGCTTCACCTGGCGGTTGAGTGAGATGCGCCGGGCGGCGGGCGCCGCAGGGCGGGTCATCGAGACGCTGGACGCCCCCTCGGAGCGCGGGGACGGTGACGAACTGGCGCTGGATGCCGACGCGCCGCTGCTGAGCTTTCAGGATGTGCGTTTCTCCTACCCCAGGGACAACGGCGACGGCACGACGACGCAGCAGGTTGTCTTCAATGGGCTCAATCTGGACATCCACCGCGGCGAGACGGTGGCCGTGGTGGGCGCCAGCGGCTGCGGCAAGAGCACGCTGCTTAAGCTGGCGGCGGGCTTCTACCCCAGCGAGAGCGGTGAGGTGCGCTTCGGAGGCCACCCCATCAGCCAGTGGAGCCTGAGCAGCCTGAGAAGCCACTTCGCATTGGTGGATCAGGATACCTATCTTTTCCCCGGCTCCATTGGCGAAAACGTGGCCTGCGGCGCGCTGGGCGACCGCGGCGCACCCACCGAGGGCGCCATACGCGAGGCGCTGCGCATGGCCCAGTTGGACGCCTTTGTGGACAGCCTGCCCGAAGGTGCGGCCACATCGGTAGGCGAACGCGGCAACAAGCTGTCCGGCGGCCAGCGCCAGCGGGTGGCCATCGCCCGGGGGGCCCTGCGGAACGCCGACTTTGTGCTGTTGGATGAGCCCACCAGCGCGCTGGACGTCACCACGGAGCGGGAGATCCAGCGGGAACTCTCGGCATTGATGCGCGGCCGTACGGCGCTCATCGTGACACACCGGCTGTCCATGGCACTTTACGCTGACCGCATCATCGTGCTGGAAGGCGGCGTGGTGGCAGAACAGGGCACCCATGAGGAGCTGCTGGAACGGCGGGGCGCCTACTACGCCCTCTATGAAAAACAGATCTCCACGACTGGAGGGGAAGCCGCATGAGAGCGACACTTCGCAACACCTGGCACAGCCTGGCCCGGGTGCTCAGCTATACCAAGGGTAACCGCTGGCAGTTTTTCACCGGCCTATTGCTGGACTGCTCCGACAACCTCATCTTCAATGCCGTGTTCGCCACGGCCCTCATGACCGTGTTTAGCGGCATAGAGCACAACGACAGTTCGGCCATCGGCCGCACACTGGCCATCATGGGCATGGGTTTCCCCATCTTTCTGGTGGCAGCGGTGCTGGGGCCGTGGATGCAGCAGCGTGCGGCCACCCGCTCCATCGCGCGGATGCGCCAGGCGGTGCTGGAGCATACGCTCAAGCTGCCGGCGGTGTGGTTCGACGAGCGCCACAGCGGTGACGTGCTCTCCCGGATGACCGCAGACATGCAGGCCGCCGAACAATGCTTCGGTTGGCAATTGCGCTTCCCGCTCAAGGCCCTCTTTGCCGGTTTAGGCGGCACGGTCATGATGTTCACGCTGGACTGGCGCATGGCGCTGATCGCTCTGGTGTTGGGCGCGGTGTCCATCTGGGCCACAAGCCGTTTCGCTACGCCGATCAAACGCATTTCCGACCAGGTGCAGACGGCATTGGGCAGCGTCAGCGAGAGAGGCAGCGACCTTCTGAGCGCAGCGGCAGTGTTGCGGGTGTTTAATCTGGCCCCCTGGGCCCGTGGCCGTATGGACGACCCGGTGCAAGAGGTCTACAGATATGGCATGAAGCGCGTACACATACAAACCGCACAGGACGTCGTCAACTCTTTCAGCGGCTGGATGACGATGGTCGGTCTGATCATCATCGGCAGCATCGGTATCATATACGGGTACTTCGACTTTTCCATGCTGGTGGGGCTGGTGCAATACAACGGCGGCCTAAGCTTCCTGTTCCGGACCATCGGCGGAAGCTTTGCCCAGCTGCAGGCCTCTCTGGCCGGCGCCAACCGCGTCTTCGAGCTGCTGGACGCACCCGCCGAGGCATCCGATGCCGGGTCCGTTCGGGCCCCGGAGCCGGAACAGGATGCTCCCGCCATAGAGCTCAAGGGTGTGGGCTTCGCCTACGAGGATGGTACAACGGTGCTGCAGAGCCTGAACGAAACGGTATGCCCTGGCGAAAAGGTGGCTTTGGTGGGCGGCAGTGGCTCCGGCAAGAGCACCGCGCTCAAGCTGCTCATGGGGTTCTACCAACCCACCGAGGGTGACATCGCACTCTTCGGCCACAAGTTGACCGCAGACAGCACGGCTCTGCGCCGCCTGGTTGCCTATGTGCCTCAGACATGTTATCTGTTCGCCGGCACTGTACGCGAGAATATCGCAGCCGGGCGCGGCGACGCGAGCGATGATGACATCCAGCGGGCCGCCCGGGCTGCTCTGGCCCATGATTTCATCATGGAGCTGCCCCAGGGCTATGACACCCAGGTGGGTGAACGCGGCGCGCAGCTTTCCGGCGGTCAGCGCCAGCGCATCGCCATCGCCCGTGCGCTGCTCAAAGACGCGCCGCTGCTGCTGCTGGATGAGGCCACAGCCTCGCTGGATTCCCAATCGGAGGCGCTGGTGCAGCAGGCGCTGGAACGGCTCATGGCCGGGCGTACCGTCGTCATTGTGGCCCACCGCCTGTCCACGATTCGCCATGCCGACCGCATACTGGTGCTGGAGAGCGGCCGCATCGTGGAACGCGGCACCCACGAACAATTGTTGGCGCAGGACGCCCGCTATGCCGCTTACTGCCGCAGTGCCACTGAGGCGGAGAAAGAATCCGCCAACCGAAAGACAGCTTAACCCCTCTCCCCCTACCTTGCATCGCCGCTGCAGCTCCCCTGCGGCGGCGATGCGTCTGTTCTGGAAATTGTTGTATAAATGCAAGGTGGGATGCTGTAGAATAAAAGCATCCCATTTCACAAAAGGGCCAACGGCCCGCAGGAGGAAGCATGAAGCGGCGTATCGGCATCCTGACCAGTGGCGGCGACTGCCCCGGCCTCAATGCCGCCATACGCGGCGTGGCCAAAGCCGCCTATGAGCTGTTCGACACCGAGATCGTAGGCATCGCCGATGGCTACAAGGGGCTCATCGAGGGCGAATACCGAGCCATGGAGCGCCATGAGTTCTCCGGTATACTGACGCTGGGCGGCACGATACTTGGCACCAGCCGCCAGCCCTTCAAGCTCATGCGCGTGGTCACCGACGACCTGGACAAGGTCGAGGAGATGAAAAAGAACTACCAAAAGCTCAAGCTGGATTGCTTGGTCGTGCTGGGCGGCAACGGCACCCACAAGACCGCCAATCTGCTGAGTTCCGAGGGGCTTAACGTCATCGGCCTGCCCAAGACCATCGACAACGATCTTTTCGGCACCGACGTGACCTTCGGCTTTCACACGGCGGTGGACATCGCCACCGACGTCGTGGATCGTATTCACACCACAGCCACGAGCCATGGCCGCGTGATGGTCATAGAGCTCATGGGCAACAAAGCCGGATGGCTAACTCTGTATGCCGGTGTGGCCGGAGGCGCGGATATCATCTTGCTGCCGGAGATTCCCTATGACATCGAAAGAGTGGCCGACGCAGTGGAGCGCCGCCGCAAGCAGGGCAAGGACTTCTCCATCCTCGTGGTGGCCGAAGGGGCGATCAGCCGAGCTGAGGCCGCCCTGCCCAAGAAGGAGCTCAAGGCCGCACTGGAATCCCGCACGATGCCCGTGAGCTATGCCGTGGCCGCCGAGGTGCAGCGGCGCACCGGCGCGGAAACCCGCGTCGTGGTGCCCGGGCACATCCAGCGTGGCGGCTCTCCCAGCGCCTATGACCGCGTGCTGGCCACCAAGTTCGGCGCCTTCGCCGCCGAGCTCATCAAAAGCGAGCAATACGGCACCACCGTGGCCATGTCCGGCGACCACATTATGGCCAACAAACTCTCGGACATCGCCGGCAAGGCAAAGCTGGTGCCTCCGGACCATGAACTGGTCAAGATTGCCCGCAACATCGGCATCAAGATGGGAGATTAAACCGGCAAAACAACACAACAAACCTGTGCCCGCCGCCTTGCGCGGCGGGCTTCGCTTATGTTATAGTGCCGCTTAACAGTGTATATGTTCCGGAGGCTTTATGAAGAAAAGCAAGACTATATACTATATAATCGCCGTGGGCGTAATGACGGTGTGGAGCATCACCTATGTGTCCATCAGCGTGCTGCTGGAGAAGCTCTCGCCGGTGGAGATCATGTTCTACCGCGCCGTCATCGCCTATCTCGTGCTGGCTGCCATCCGGCCCAAGGGCTTCAAGCCCAAGAGCCTGCGTTCCGAGCTGCTGTATGTGGCCGCAGGCGTAAGCGGCGGCACGCTGTACTCTCTGACGCAAAACTACGCGCTCAACTATACGACGCCTGGCAACGTAGGGCTCTTGGTTGCCATGGCGCCGGTTCTCACGGCCATCGCCGCCCATTTCATGACCAAAGGTGAGCGCTTTCGCAGCCCACTGTTCATCGGCTTCGCGCTGGCCTTCGCCGGCAGCTTTCTGGTCATCTTCAAGGGGCAGTTCACGCTGAGCCTGAACCTGCTGGGCGATCTGCTGGCCGTAGGCGCGGCAGCGTGCTGGGCTTTCTATTCCATCGCCATCAAGCGCATGGACCCAACCCTCGATACCATCGTCATCACGCGCAAGGTGTTCTTTTACACGATTCTGACATCCATCCCGGCGCTGCCGTTAACCGGCTGGCACTTCAACCTCGCGCCGCTGCTGGAGCCCGCCGTGCTGGCCAATCTGCTGTTCCTGGCGCTGCTGGCCTCCTGCGCGTGCTTCCTGCTGTGGAACAAGGTTATCATCGCCCTCGGCGCGGTCAAGAGCAGCAACTTCATCTATCTGTCTCCGTTGATCACGCTGCTTTCAGCAGCAGTGTTTCTCAGAGAGCCCATCACCGCCTGGGCCGCCGCCGGCGGCGCGCTGATCCTGTTAGGCGTCTACCTCTCGGAGAACGCCGACCGCCTGCGCTTGCGGCGCAGAGAACCTTTGTCCGGCGACGCACCGGAGGCTTGAAGCAACCTCATAAGATATTTTCAACCGCCTGCAGCCACAGGCGGTTTTATGTCGCCTTCAGAGCCTGCAGACAATCGAAAGGAACAAGTGTCCCGAGTATAGCAAAACACCCGCATAACTGCGAGGTGTTTCATTTGGAGTTCGGCGGCGACCTGCGCATTCCCTCGCCCGCATCCATGCGGGCTGATGCACGCATGCGCTTGCATCCGGGAATGCTAGGCGAAACGGCATCCGTGCCGAAGGGCTTATCTTCCCGGGCCCCCTTCGCTGCGACATGCGCAGCTATCGGCCTGCTCTCACATCGGCCAAGGCCGACGTTGCCGCAGGCCGGGGCAGCGGTTGCCAGCCAAGTATTGTCAGCGTGCAGAGGCTTAACTTCTGTGTTCGGAATGGGAACAGATTCTCCCTGCATATAGCAAAACACCCCGCATGACTGCGAGGTGTTTCATTTGGAGTTCGGCGGCGACTTATCTTCCCGGGCCGTTGCCAGCCAAGTATTGTCAGCGTGCAGAGGCTTAACTTCTGTGTTCGGAATGGGAACAGGTGGATCCCTCTGGCTATAACCA
>JAEYPH010000041.1 GCA_023410875.1 Bacillota bacterium
CCGCTCTTTTGAGCAACCTTGGTCGAACTTGTCGCCGTTCTCCCATTCTACCTTGTTTTCGTTTTTTGTGGTGCCCGCCTGGCATGATTATTTCCAAAGGGCGACCGGAAAGCCCTTTGGTCGCGCCTCGAAGGCGCGAAATCCTTCCTTTTGTAAGCCCCTACAACCATATCGCCTTCACAATCAGGAACACGACCAACACCCATACCGCCACGATGGGCAGGGCGTAATACCACTTCTTCGGTTTGCCGCCGGACCATAGGCCCTGTGCCTGCTGCCGGCACGCGTTCATGACGTCCTGTGGGATCAGCCGTATCGTGAGCGCCACCAGTGCCGGCAGTAGCAGAATGTCGTCCAGATAGCCCAGCACGGGGATGAAGTCCGGGATCAGATCGATGGGCGAGAGGGCATAGGCGACGGTCAGCCCCGCCAGCAGCTTGGCCGCGATGGGCGTATCCTTCTTCCACAAGGCGATGAACACCGCCGGTAGATCGGTTTTCAGTTTTCTGCCCCGTTCTTTGAGGTTCATATTTTCCTCCCGGAGTATGTTTCTGAGTATAGCATAAAGGATAGGGCCGGCGGCGCTTTATGGCCAGCGATAACTGCGGTACGGGTTGATTAATGCCGGCATTGCTGTTACCATAAACGCTATTCCCAACGTCAAGGAGCACGATTCCATGGCCGATATCCTCTCCCGGCTGGCGCAGGAGTTCAGCCTGCGCCCGGCTCAAGTGACCGCCACCGTGGCCCTCATAGACGAGGGCAACACGATTCCCTTCATCGCCCGCTACCGCAAGGAAGTCACCGGCGGCATCGACGACCAGGTGCTGCGCGAGCTGGGCGACCGCCTGGCTTATTTGCGCAGCCTGGAGGCCCGCCGCGAAGAGGTGCGCCGGCTCATCGACGAGCAGGGGCAGCTGACGCCGGAGATCGGAGCCGCGCTGGACAAGGCGCAGTCGCTCTCGGAGCTGGACGACATCTACCGCCCCTTTCGCCCCAAGCGGCGCACCCGCGCCTCCATCGCCAAGGAAAGAGGCCTGGAGCCGCTGGCGTCGCTTCTGCTGCTGCAGAACCCCAAGACCGTGCCGCTGGACGAAGCGAAGGCCTATGTGAACGAAGAAAAGGGCGTGCCCACCGCTGAAGACGCGCTGCAGGGCGCCCAGGACATCATCGCCGAGCTCGTCAGCGACAGCGCCGACAACCGCCGCGTGGCCCGCGACCTGACCGTGAACGATGGCATGGTCGTGACCTCCGCCAAAAAGAAGGAGGACTCGGCCTACCGCATGTACTATGACTTCCGTGAGAAGGTCGCGCGCATTGCCCCCCACCGCGTCAGCGCTATCGATCGCGGCGAGCGCGAGGGCTGGCTCGGCGTGAAGCTGGAGGCGCCTCGGGAGCTGATTCTGGGCATCGTCAAGCGCCGCGCGCTGCTCAACACTTCTCCGGCAGCCAGGGCCGTGGAGGCCGCCATCGAGGACGCCTATGACCGGCTGATTGCGCCTTCCATCGAGACCGAGGTGCGCAACGACCTGACCGACCGTGCCAGCGAGCAGGCCATCAAGGTGTTCGCGCAGAACCTCAAGGGCCTGCTGATGCAGCCCCCCATCCGCAAGCACGCGGTGTTGGGGCTGGACCCGGCCTTCCGCACCGGCTGCAAGCTGGCCGTCGTGGACGAGATCGGCAACGTGCTGCACACCGGCGTCATCTACCCCACGCCGCCCCAGAGCAAGGTGGAGGAGGCGGCACGGGTCATGAAAGACCTCATCGCCAAGTTCGGCATCGAGGTTGTGGCCATCGGCAACGGCACGGCCAGCCGCGAGAGTGAGGCCTTCGTGGCCGGCGTGCTCAAGAGCATCCCCCAAAAGGTGCACTACGTCGTTGTCAGCGAGGCCGGCGCGTCGGTGTATTCGGCCAGCAAGCTGGCCGCCGAGGAGTTCCCGGAGTTCGACGTGTCGCTGCGCAGCGCCGTGTCCATTGCCCGCCGCTTGCAGGACCCGCTGGCCGAGCTCGTCAAGATAGACCCCAAGGCCATCGGCGTGGGCCAATATCAGCACGACCTGAACCAAAAGCGCCTGGAAGCGGCGCTGGGCGGCGTCGTGGAGGATTGCGTCAACGCCGTGGGCGTGGATGTGAACACCGCGTCGCCGTCGCTTTTGAGCCACGTGGCCGGCGTAAGCGGCACCGTGGCGGCCAACATCGTGGCCTATCGCGGCGAGGTGGGCCGCATCCGCAGCCGCCGCGAGCTGCTCAAGGTCAAAAAGCTGGGCGCCAAGGCATACGAGCAGTGCGCGGGATTCCTGCGCATTCCCGGCGGCGACAATATCCTGGACAACACCGGCGTACACCCCGAGAGCTATGAGGCCGCCGGAAAGCTGCTCAAGCTGACCGGTCGCACCGCCGAGGACGTGGCCGCCCGCCGCCTGAATGATCTGGCCCAGCGGGTGGAGGCCATGGGCCTGCCCGCCGTGGCCCAACAGATCGGCGTGGGCGAGCCCACACTGCGGGACATCCTGGCGGAGCTGGCCAAGCCCGGCCGCGATCCCCGAGATGAAATCCCCAAGCCCATTTTAAGTTCCGACGTTTTAGAAATGAAGGACCTGACGCCGGGCATGGTGCTGCAGGGCACCGTGCGCAATGTGGCGGATTTCGGCGCCTTCGTGGACATCGGCGTGCATCAGGACGGTCTGGTGCACGTGAGCGAGCTGGCCGACCGCTTCGTGCGCAACCCCATGGAGGTTGTGCACGTGGGCGACGTGGTGCGCGTGCGGGTGCTCAGCGTGGACGCGCAGAAGAAGAGGATTTCCTTGAGCATGAAGGGCTTGAAGTAGGCCCGGCAAGTACCGTGCAGAACCTGCCATAAGCCAAAAGCCTTGTAACCTGTCAAAGGGTTATAAGGTTTTTTTCTTTTCTGGGGAGGCTATCGGTACAAACCATCGGGAGTGTGGCTATGATACAGATACAATATGGCATAGAGAAGCTCGAGACATTGAAAGCCGTTATGGTGCATCGCCCGGATCAGTCCCTATCCAAGATCACCGAGGAGAACAAAGAGTTTTTTCTTTTCGATCAAGTACCCAACGTGGATAAGTATCTGCAGGAGCATCAGCAGTATTGCGCCCTGCTCCAGGAACATGGGGTTAGAGTACATTATTTATCGGATCACGTCCATCGAAACCGGGATCTGCTGGAGCGATTGCCCAACCTGGCGTATATGCACGATATCGCGGTTGTGAGCTCCCACGGAGCAATTATCTCCAAGATGTCCTCCAGGGGGCGTTGCCACGAGGAAATTGTCGTCAGGGAAGCGCTGACCGATTTGGGCATTCCCACGCTTTATGAGCCCTGCGAGGGCGAAGCGTTTGAGGGTTGCCTTCTCCTCTCGCCAAAGACCGTATTTGTTGCGGACACGGAGCGCCACAGCAGAAGCTCCATCGAGAAATTCATAGCACATATCCTGCAATACTTCGACGAGGTCATCTATGCACAAATCCCTCAGGATCGTAGGTTTATGCACCCCGATATGGTTCTCAACCGTATCACAGATCAACTGATGGTGTACTATCCGCCGGCATTTCTCCAGACCTTCCATGTTACACGGGAGAAAAGAACGCAGATTGATCTGAAAGCCTGGATGAAAGAGCGAAAAATCCAGCTCATTCCCTTGTCGGACAGGGAACAGCAGCATTGGGGCAGTTCCTCTGTACCACTAAGGCCGGGGGTGCTCTTCTGCTACGACATCTCCCATGAACCCGTAACACGCAATCTGTTGGAGCGCGAGGGGGTTCAGTTTATCTTTTTTCACCCCGAAGCGCTACTGGCGGGCGGCGGGAGCCTGCGGTGCCTGACGATGAGGTTATATCGCAACGGATGATATGGCAGAAGCGCTGGGCCTCAGCGCTTCTGCCATATATGGCCAAGTTATTTCCTTTTGCTTATCTGTGAAAGTGCTTAGGCAACGGCGTCTATGATTTCTTTTTGTCTTTGACAAACCTACATAGACCTACCCAAAATCTACATAAAGTACCATGTTCTGATTGACAAATTCCACAGGATATAGTATTGCTATATAGAACTACCAAAAAACGAAGGAGTACATAAAGTATGGAAAAACTGCTTGGCATCCTCAAGGGGTTGCATAGTGATGTGGATTATGAAAATGAAACGCTGCTGGTCGATAACGGAGTGTTGGATTCGTTCGATATCATCTCATTGGTCACGGAGTTGAACGACACTTACGGTATCAACATCAGCGTTGTGGATCTGGTGCCGGAAAACTTTAACTCCATGCAAGCGATTGCTGCTTTGATTGATCGGCTGTCCTAACTTTGGGGTGAGGCGTGCATCTTACCTAAGCAGGAGTAACACCTATGAGC
The DNA here is from genome assembly GCA_023410875.1 of Bacillota bacterium. GTDB lineage: Bacteria > Bacillota > Clostridia > Christensenellales > UMGS416 > JAEYRA01. Next base: position 4,374 of record JAEYPH010000041.1, read on the forward strand.
TTTACCTCGATAAGCTTTCTGAGCTTTATCGTCGTGGTTTTCGGCCTATATTTTATAACCCCTAAACGCTTGCGCTACCTAACGCTGCTGGTGGGCAGCTATTGGTTTTATTACCTGGTTTCCAAGGGTGTGTTGGTCTATCTGCTCATCACCACGGTTTCGGTGTTTGTCGGCGGTTTGAGCCTGTGGCACTATAACGACGATATCAAAACTGCGCAGGGCAGCACCGCGTTGGACGCACCCGTGAAGGCCATGATGAAGCGAAGCCTGATACTGCGTAAAAAGCTTGTTCTGGTGGCGGCGCTTCTTGTCAGCTTTGGAATGCTGGCGGTGCTGAAATACGGCGTGATGATCTCCGACACCCTGCGGCTGGCGTTACCGGACATGGCCGGGCAGTTGCCCACGTTTATGACCGTCATGCTGCCGCTGGGCATTTCGTTTTACACCTTCCAAGCAATCGGCTATCTGATCGACATCTACCGAGGCAAATATGAGCCTGAGCGCAATCTGGCCAAGTTCGCCCTGTTTGTATCCTTCTTTCCGCAGATCATGCAAGGGCCCATCGCACGCTACGACGATCTGGCCCACCAACTGTACGCGCCACATGCGTTTGACTTTCAGCGCGCAAAAAACGGGCTATTTCTCATAGGGTGGGGCTTCATTAAGAAACTGGTCGTGGCGGACAGGCTGGCTGTGTTTGTTTCGCCCGTGTTCAGCGCCTACACGGAGTACAACGGCAGCATGTTGCTGTTGGCTGCATTCATATACGGGCTGCAGGTGTATTGCGATTTTTCGGCGGGCATGGATATTGCCTACGGTGTGGCGCAAGTCCTGGGCATCCGCATGACACAGAACTTCCAGCAGCCCTATAACGCCAACTCCATCGCCGACTTCTGGCGGCGCTGGCATATCACACTGGGCACCTGGATGCGGGATTACCTATTCTACCCGCTTTCCCTTTCACGCGCGTTTGGCCGCCTGGCCAAAGCCGTACGCAAACGCTGGGGCGCACGCTGGAGCAAGATCATCGTCAGCGGTATTATCAGCTTTATCGTATTCACGATTGTGGGGATCTGGCACGGCGCAGAGGCCAAGTACATCCTCTACGGCTTCTGGAACGGCGGGCTGATTATGCTGGCCATCCTGCTGGAGCCTGTGTTTGCCAAGGGGTTGGCGGCACTGCATATCAGGCAGAGCGATTGGGGTTGGCGGGCGTTTCGCATCCTGCGCACGCTGGTGCTGCTCAGCGTTGGGCGCAGCATCGTATGTTCCCAAAGCGGGCGCGCCGCGTTATCCGCCATCCACAAGATGATGTTCTCTTTTGCGCCTGCCGACCTGTTCAACGGTACGCTTGGTGGTGTGCTCGATGGGCTTGGCGTAAGCGGTTTTGACTTGGGCGTGGTTGCATTGGTACTGGCTGTCGTGTTTTTCATCGACCATCTGCACGAAAAAGGCATCCAGGTACGCGCCACGATCGAACGTGCGCCTATCGTGGGGCGCTTTGCGCTGTACTTGCTGATGCTTTTTGCCCTGCTCATGCTGGTACCGACGGGAGGGAATGTTTCTGGAGGCTTCATTTATGCGCAATTCTAATCTCCTCAAAAGGCTGGTAAAGATCGTCATTTTCCTCGTGCTGTCCATCCTTTTGGTGGGTTTTTTGAATTATCTTGTCTCCCCACACGACCCTGACGCCTGGCAAACGATATCGCAACTATATGAGCACAACGATCTGGACGTTGTCTTTCTAGGCACATCCTCCACATACCGATCCAATATGCCGCCGGTGATCGACGAGGTGGCCGGGCTGCGATCCTATAATCTGGCCACGCCCGCGCAATCCTTCATGGCCTCCTACTACCTGCTCAAGGAAGCCTTAAAGAGCAACCCCGTTAAGCACGTCGTGCTGCATATGAACATTTCACGATTTCAAGACGACATGACTGACCATGCCTACCAGTTTCTGGCCATTGAGAATATGAGATTCTCGCTGGATAAGTTGGAGTTCATGGTCAACGGCTTTACTGCGGAAAAATATCCCGACGCGCTGCTGAGATGTTACCGCGCGCGGTCACTGATGCGGCTTTCCACCATCCGGGACAATCTGACTCCCCGGGCGGTCAACCCGGAGGATTACCCTGCCGAAGTTTTCCCCTATCTGGGCAAGGGGTACAGCTTTACCGCCAAAGAGCAGATCCCGGACGAAATCAGCGTCGGCTACTTTGCTGCCTTCAACCCCAAAAAGTTTGTTCCGAAAAATACCGAGTATCTGCAAAAGATCATCGACCTGTGCAAAGAGAAGGAAATCGACCTGATCTTTTTGGCCCGGCCGAGGGTTGCTGCCAACATTCTGGCCACCGGCAACTACGATGAGTTTCACAACTACGTGCAGGCGCTGGCCGATGAGAACCAGGTACCCTTTTGGGACTTCGTTTATCTGCGGCCCGAAGCGTTGACCATTGAGGATACGATGTTTATGGATGCCTACCATCCCAACTACCGGCTGGCGCTGCCGCTTTCGCGGCTGGTGGGGCAGATGCTAAAGGAGCATATCGATGATACGCTGGATGTAAGCCGATACCTGTATAGTGATTACAGCACCTTCCTCAACCTGAACCGTCGGATTGCCGGGGTGTACACCACCGCGCTGAGTAAAAAAGAAACCCTCAAAGCCAATGCCGCCATGGGTATGGAAAATGAGGTTGAGTTCCGGTTTTTGGTATCAGACCAAAAGAACGGCGGCTATCGCCTGGTGCGGGATTGGAGCACCAAGAACCTAATAGATCTGAGCAGGCTGCCCAACAAAAAGTGCTGGCTGGTCGTAGAGGCGCGGCAGGCAGGCTCCGGCGGCAAAGCGGAGCAGCGCGTGCGCAAAGCTGTGGACTTGACCGCCACCCCTTAGGGCTGAAGCATCAACTGCACCGATATCATGCCATCCGGCACGAACCCCAGGCTGTGATACAACTGTATCGCCGGATGGTTTTTTTCGTCCACCCACAGGTTCCATTCGGTTGCGTTGTCGGCCTGATCCTTCTGCATCGACGCGGCCAGCAGCCGAAGGGCCAGCCCACGCCGACGGTAATCGGGGTGCACACTCACATGCTGTATGGTCACCTTTTTCCCCTGCGGACGGGCCAGCATGGCCGCGCAAAGGACATCATCAGCGGTGAGCAGGTAGGAGACGTGGCCCTGGGCCAACAGGGCCGAAAGTGCGTCCGCGGTGGGCAGCGGCGTGCTGTACGGATCCAGACATTGGGCCCAGAGCGCCTGGATGGCCGGCAACCGGCTCACGTCGTGCCGCTCAATGCGATAACCCCCGCCCAGTGCCGCCGGGCATACAGAGCATAGGCCCTCGCGGGCCGTACGCCGCATGCGCTGAAAGCGGCCATATACGCGAAACCCGCTGGATAGCCATTTGTCTTGGATCGGCGGTGCGACGGCCGCAGCGCCCCCCCGGGTGACCAGGTCGAGCAGAATCGGCTGCCGGTCTGGCGACAGGGCCACAAGCCTGGCCGGGTCAACAGGCGCGAGGGTTGCCGTATAGTAGAACAAACGGCTGTAACCCTCCTCGGCGCTTAAAAAAAGCAAGTCGTCGGCGCATTGCATATAGCGCATCCTGCCGCCTTCGAGCAGGGTACGCAGTTCCTCCGGCCATAAGAAGCAGTTTGTTTGAACCGCGCTATGATCCGCCGTAAAGGCACTTGTCAAGTCAGCGAATTGTGTGATGGTTGTCATCATGCTCATGATTCAGCCCTCATTCCGTGCTCCAGGAGATCGCGGGATCGGGTCACTTTGGGTGTGCGCAGGCAGGCGCCGGCGCGCTACGCTCCCATTTGCGCCTTGAGCGCTTGCACATCGATTTTGCCGTTGAACCGCAGGGGCAGCCTCTCCATAGGAATCAACCGGCGGGGGATCATAAAGGCCGGCAGCAGCGTGCGCAGATAGGCCGACAGTTCCGCCGGAGATGCCGCAATGCCTTCGTAGAAAAGATACAGAAGCTCCTTATCGGCTTGATACAGGCAGCAGCACTCCTGCACCTGGGGCATGGACTTTGCGGCGTGTTCGACCTCGCTCATCTCAATGCGGTGGCCCATGTGCTTAATCTGGTTATCCGTGCGCCCGTGGAACCACAGCACACCCTGCGCATCATATGAGCCCAGGTCGCCGGTACGGTAGATGGGGTCGGTATACAGCGCGTTGGTGGGATTTTGCACAAACGATGCCGCGGATCTGTCGGGGTCCTTAAAATACCCCGATGCCAGGCATGTGCCTCGTACGCAGATTTCTCCCTTGATATCCGGCACACTGATGCGGCGATCGTTTTCATCCAGCAGCAGGATAGCAGTGTTGCGGTATGGCTTGCCGATGGGTAGTTTCTCCGTTTCCGTCACGATGTGGTCGAAGATATGGTAGGTGCAACTGGCTGTGATCTCCGTGGGCCCGTAATGGTTCACATACATCGCATTGGGAAGATATCGCTGCCAGAGTGCCAGGTATTTGGTGGGCATCACAGCCCCGGTAAAAATAACTTTTTGAATAGCATGGGGTATTTTATACTCAAAGGCGTTCAGCTTAGCCGGGATACACAGGGCCGATACCACCCAGCAGACGGTGGTGACAGCCTTCTCGTCCAGAAAATCGAACAACCGCGCAGGGAGTGAAAACAGCTTTTTGGGGATAAGTACGGTAGAAGCGCCGGTTTTCATCGGCAGGTACAGGTCGCGTATCGCCGCGACGTAATCCAGAGGCGCCTGGTTGCCAAACACATCCGCGGATGTGATCTTGGTTACTTCAGTAAAGGCATCGATGTAATCGATCACCGCGCGGTGGGACGTAACCACACCTTTGGGCACGCCGGTGGAGCCGGAGGTAAAGATGACATACATCGCGTCGGTGTCACAGCAGGACCGCCAGCGGTCCGTCGTGCCCAACATGGGCAAAGCCTCGGGGCCGTCCACCACCATCGTCTTGCCCGCGTAGGGCAGGGCTTTGACGGCTGCCTCGGTGGCGCGGTCAGTGAGCACCAGAGCTGGGTCCACCAGGGCGAAGATGCTTTCGATGCGGTGTGCAGGCAGTTCCGCATCGATGGGGATATAATACCCACCACCATACAGCACCGCCAGATAGCTGAGTATGGTGTTAATGGATTTCTCCATGATGACGATTACAGGCTCGCCCTGCTGAAAAAAGGGAGTGATGCCCGCGCACAGCGCCAAGGCACGCTCGCGCAGCGCAGAGAAAGTGATGGACTCCTGCTCATCAGAGAAAACAACCTTTTCGGGATCCTGCGCCCAAGTGTGCTCAAGATACTCTAAAACGTTGATTTGCATACATCAAAACCTCCCGTTTTCACGTGTGTAAGTATACTATTGGGAATCTGCCTTTTCAAGCGCGAAAGTCCGCTGCCAGGTGATTTGTAGGGAGAAGCCCTCATCCTTGCGTGATGTTGTGCAATGGGAAAACAAGCTATGGGTTTGCTTCCATATTAGGCGCAGCCTGAAAGCGACTGCAAGGAAATTCACCGTTATAACGAAATGATCCCGGTGAGTGTCCGAGCGCAGCGAAATGACATGCTTGTTCTTGGCGATGGGTACGCTACGACCGCCATGAACATTTGCGCAATGCCCAAAATTGTGGTATCCTATGACGTCAGATACAAGATGTGGATGTGTTCCCAAGAACTGGAGGATCCCGGATGTCCGAACGCTACGATGCCAGCGAAATAAAGGTGCTCGAGGGGTTGGATGCCGTGCGCATGCGCCCGGGCATGTACATCGGCTCCACAGGCTCCCGAGGGCTGCACCACATGCTGCGAGAGATTGTGGACAACGCCGTGGACGAGGTGCTGGGCGGCTATGCCGACGAGGTTACCGTGACGCTGCACACCGACGGCAGCGCCACCGTCACCGACAACGGCCGCGGCATCCCCGTGGACATGCACCCCAAGCTCAAGGTGTCCGGCGTGCAGGTCGTCTACACGCAGCTGCATGCCGGCGGCAAGTTTGAGGGCTCTGCCTACACCTATTCCGGCGGCCTGCACGGTGTGGGCGCGTCGGTCGTCAACGCGCTGTCCCAGTGGCTCAAGGTGGAAATCCATAAAGACGGCAAGATTTATTTCATGGAATTTGAGAGCGCCTATTCCACCGGCAAGAAGAAGGTGGAGCCCGGTAAGCCCAAGGGCCCGCTGCAGGAGATGGGCAAAACCTTTGAGAAGGGCAGTCGCGTGACGTTCAAGCCCGACCCGGCGGTGTTTGAGACCACGCGCTTCTCCCGCGAGCAGGTGGAGCGCACGCTGCGGGAGCTGGCCTTTCTGAACCGCGGCATGAAGATGGTCTTTACCGACGAGCGCCTGGAGGCGGGGGAGGCCGAGCCCTACCGCAAGAGCTTCCACTACGAGGGCGGCGTCAGCGATTTTGTGAAGTACCTGAACGCCGAGAAGACACCGCTGCACGAGCCGCCCATCCTGCTGGAGGGCCGCGTGGGCGATATGGAGATTCTGCTTTCCATGCAATATACCGACAGTTACACCGAGAGCGTGTTCTCCTACGTCAACAACATCCCCACGACCGAGGGCGGCATGCACGAGACCGGTTTTCGCGCGGCGCTCACCAAGGTCATGAACGATTATATCCGGCGCAACAACCTCATAAAGGAGAAGGACGCCGCCCTGAGCGGCGAGGACTTCCGCGAGGGGCTGACCGCCGTGCTGGCCATGAAGATGCGCAACGTGCAGTTCGAGGGCCAGACCAAGACGAAGCTGGGCAACACTGAGGCCCGCCAGGCCGTGGAAAGCCTTGTCAGCGAAAAACTGCCTATCTATCTCAATGACCTTAAGAACGCCGATGCCGCCCAGAAGGTCGTGGAGAAGGCGCTGCACGCCGCCCATGTGCGCGAGGCCGCCCGCAAGGCCAAGGACCTGGCCCGCAAGAAGAACTCGTTGGAGGGCGCGCCGCTGGTGGGCAAACTCAGTTCCTGCACCGGCCGCAAGCCCGAGGAGAACGAGCTTTTCCTCGTGGAGGGCGATTCCGCCGGCGGCTCTGCCAAGCAGGGCCGTGACCGGCGCTTTCAGGCCATACTGCCGCTGCGGGGCAAGCCGCTCAACTGTGAGCGCAAACGCCTGGACGCGGTGCTGGCCAACGAGGAGTACCGCTCCATCATCACGGCGCTGGGCACCGGCATCGATGAGGACTTCGACGTGACCAACCTGCGCTATCACAAGGTTATTATCCTGAGCGATGCCGACCAGGACGGCGCCCACATCCGCGCCATCCTGCTGACGTTCTTCTTCCGCTACATGAAGGAGCTCATTACCGACGGGCATCTGTTCATCGGCCAGCCGCCGCTGTACCGCGTCAAGCGCGGCAACAACACGATTTATTGCTACGACGACCGGGAGCTGGAGCGCGTGACCGCCGACATTGGCCGCGGCTATGAGCTGCAGCGCTACAAAGGCCTGGGGGAGATGAACCCCGAACAGCTTTGGGAGACCACGATGAACCCAGGCAACCGCAAGCTTGTGCGCGTGAACGTGGAGGATGCCGCCGACGCCGACCGCATGATCACGATTCTCATGGGTGACAAGGTGGAGCCCAGAAGGGATTACATCATCGAGCACGCGTACTTCAACAAAGAGGATAAGTTTGTAAAGACAATCTAAATAGGTACTCCGTTGCTGAGGCTGTTCAGTCCTTATGCCCAGCGGAACTGCAAGAATTTCGCGCCTTTGGGCGCGACCTGCGCACCACTTCGCCGGCATCCAGCCGGCTGAAGCGGCAAAGCCGCTTCCAGTGGTGCTGGGCTGCGGCGCATCCTGCGCCAAGGCCAAAGGGCTTTCCGGTCGCCCTTTGGAAACCTTCGGCTCCTATATTATGGCTGAGTAGTGATAGCAGAAAGAAAAGGGAGAGAGACCCATGCCACAGAAACCCGACGACAAGCAGCCGCCCCGCGGCGAAGAGATCATAGAGCAGGCCTTTGAAGACGTCATCCACCATTCGATGATGCCCTACGCCGAGACGGTCATACTGGACCGTGCCCTGCCCCGGGTGGAGGACGGCCTCAAGCCCGTGCAGCGGCGCATCCTGTATACGATGATGGAGCTGGGCGTGACGCCGGACAAGCCCCACCGCAAGTCTGCCCGTATTGTCGGCGATACCATGGGTAAATACCACCCCCACGGCGATTCCTCGATCTACGAGGCCATGGTGCGCATGGCCCAGGGTTTCAACATGCGGGGCCTGCTGGTGGATGGCCACGGCAACTACGGCTCCGTGGATGGCGACAACGCCGCAGCCATGCGCTATACCGAGGCCCGCATGGCCCCGCTGGCGCTGGAGCTGCTGCGGGACATCGACAAGGACACCGTGAGCTTCTCCTTCAACTTCGATGACACGATGAAGGAGCCGGACATGCTGCCCGGACGCTACCCGAACCTGCTGGTCAACGGCGCCATGGGCATCGCCGTGGGCCTTGCTACCAACATACCGACCCACAACCTGGGCGAGGCCATCGATTGCGTCGTGGCCCAGATCGACAACCCCGACATCACGCTGGACGGCCTGATGGTGCACCTGAAAGGCCCGGACTTCCCGACTGGCGGGTCCATCATCGGCACCGACGGCATCCGAGCGGCCTATGAGACCGGCCGCGGCAAGGTCGTCATCCGCGCCAAGACCGAGATAGAGCGCCTGAACGCCGGCAAACAGGCCATCGTCATCACCGAGCTGCCCTATCAGGTCAACAAGGCCAACATGCTGGAGAAGATACTGGCCCTGCAGGAGGCGCAGAAGAGCATTCTTGGCGGCATCAGCGACATCCGCGATGAGAGCGACCGCAACGGCATGCGCGCCGTTATCGAGCTCAAGAAGGACGCCGACGCCGAGAAGATTCTGGAATACCTGTACAAATACTCCGATCTGCAGGTCAACTACAACGTGAACATGGTGGCCATCGCCGATGGCAAGCCCATGCTGCTGAATATCAAACGCATCAACGAATACTACATCCGCCACCAGCAGGACGTGGTGCTGCGCCGCACCCGCTACGACCTGGAGAAGGCCGAGGAGCGCGAGCACATCCTGGAAGGCCTGCTGATCGCCGTGGCCAACATCGACGAAGTCGTGCGCATCATCCGCCAGAGCAAATCGGTGCCCGACGCCAAGCAGAACCTGATGCGCCGCTTCGAGCTGACCGGCGTGCAAGCCCAGGCCATCCTCGATATGCGCCTGGCGAGGCTCACGAACCTGGAGGTGCTCAAGCTCAAGGAAGAGCTGGACGAGGTGCGCAAGCTGATCGCCGAGCTCAAGAGCATACTGGCCAGCACCAAGAAGCTGATGAACGTCATCAAGCGCGAGCTGCTGGAGATCAAGAAGAACTATGCCGACCCCCGGCGCACGGTGCTCGTGCACGCCGAGGCCGTCAAGGAGTTCAAGGCCGAGGATTTCGTCGTCGTGGAGGAGACCGTCATCGTGGCCACCGCCGACGGTTATGTCAAGCGCATACAGCCCAATGCCTATGGCCGCAGCAACCGCGCCGCGCCGCCGGACGGCCTGAGCGCCCAGGATTCTGTCAAGTTCGTGGCCACCGGCACCACGGCGCAGAAGGTGTTCGCCTTCACCGACGCTGGCTCCATGGTGCAGCTCTCCGTGGCCGACCTGCCGGACATGCGCTGGCGCGACCGCGGCGAGCACTTAAGCGCGCTGGTGCACGGCTATGGCAAGGAGGAGCGCCTGGTGTCGCTGTGGGTGTGGGACAAGCTGCCCGCCGGGCACTTCGTGTTCTTTACCGAGAGCGGCCTGGTCAAGAAGACTGCCGCCGCCGAATATGAGGCCCGCACCCGCCGCATCGTCGCCTGCGGCTTAAAAGATGGCGACCGCGTGCTGACCGTGGAGCATGTGGCCGAAGACGCCGATGTCAGCGCCGCCGTGATTACCCGCGACGGTATGGCGTTTTCCTTCAAGCTGGCCACCGTGGAGCCCATCGGCCGCGCGGCCAAGGGCGTCAAGGCCATCACGCTGGGCGAGGGCGACGCTGTGCTCGCGGCTTTTCCGTTCCAGCCGCTGGATGAGATCGCGCTGCTGACCGACAAGGGCTTCGGCAAGCGCATCTTTGCCATGGATCTGCCCAGCCTGGGCCGCGCCAGCAAGGGCGTCAAGGCCGTCAGCTTCACCAAGAAGGGCGGCGGCACGCGCCTTTCGGCGGCGGTGCGCCTGGCTGCCGGCGCGCCGGTGGATTTGCAGATCACCCAGGCCCGCAGCGGGGAGACCACCGTGAACACCGGCGCGCTGTCGCTGGAAAGCCTGGCATCCACGGGCAAGCAGATGGTGCTCGTGATGATGGACGACGATATCGTACGGGTAACGACGCTGACCAATTGATCAGCTTCTTAATATCGAAGCCAAGATTTTGCCACAAAAGGTCAGCAGACTATGCCTTCCCCTTGAGGGGAAGGTGGCGCGTAGCGCCGGATGAGGTGTTTAGCGCGGAAAGAAGTTCTCACCTCATCAGTCGCCTGCGGCGACAGCTTCCCCTCCAGGGGAAGCCTTAAGTGGTTACTTTATTAACAAAGACAGCCCGCCGGCATCGCCGGTGGGCTGTTGCTTGTAACGTATTATTTCTTCTTAGCTGCCGCCTTGGCATCTGCCTTGGCCTGCGCCTCGTCGCGGTTCTCCTGCACCCGGAAGGCGGCGATGCGCCCGATCAGGTCGAAGGGGATGGGCTTGGCATAGGGGAACTGCACCGCTCCCTTGGATGTTTTATAGCCTGTAAACTCCTGCGCGAAGCGTTCCATACCGCTCAGGCCCGGGTAGATGCCCAGATGGTTTTTTTGGGCGGCAAAGTGAATCACGTTGCCGTGCAGCGCATAGGTCGGCATGCCCCAACTGATCTTCTCCTGGGCATCGGGCGCGGCGGCGCGGATGACGGAACGGGCCTGCTGCAGCACGGCCTGGATCTCCTGGGAGAACTGGGCGATGTATTCGTCGATGGTCGCGGGTGTCGCGTTGTTGTCCATGGCGCTCATCCTTTCATGGGCTGGCTTTTGTAGCATGACTTATTATACAACCGATCGAGCCTCGCTTCCATGCATCCGGTCACAATGAGACCTGGCCGACTCTTTTCGCATTTTGGGTGGTACGGGCGAATACAAGCAGGGTTATTGAGTCTATCGTGGAATCTTCAATTGGATAATATTGCGTGTATATTCCATATTCAGGAGAGTGATACACATGAATAACCGTGAACGTTTCCATGCGATCATGAACTATCAGTGCTATGACCGCCTGCCCGTCGTGCACTTCAGCTACTGGACCGATACGCTGGACAAATGGTGCGCCGAGGGGCACATCACTCCGCAGGAGCGCGCGGGCATCTCTGACGGCACCCGGGAGGAGACGGCCGTGTCCGCGCGTCTGGGTTTTGACTTCAACTATTACAACACCTATCAGGACCTTTCGGGGTTCTCGTCGCTGTTCCCGGCCTTTGAGGAGCAAATCGTCGAGGAGAGGCCGGACGGTTCGCAGGTCGTACGCAACAGCGACGGGGCGTTGGTGATCAACCGACCGGACGCGGGCTCCATCCACGCGGAGGTTGGGCACACGCTGGTGGACAGGAAATCCTGGGAGGAGCACTATCTGCCCAGGCTGCAGTATACACAGGCGCGCTTCGACAACGCGGCGCTTAAGCGGATCGTGGAGCAAAGCGCAAACCGGGATTATCCACTCGGTCTTTATTGCAAAAGCCTGCTGGGGCAGGTGCGCAACTGGCTGGGTGTCGTGAACTTAAGCTACCTGTATATCGACGACGAGCCTTTGTTCCGCGAGATCATCGACACGGTCGGAACCCTATGCTATCAGGTGACCGAACGGGTGCTGAAATCCGGCGCGCGGTTTGATTTCGGACACTTCTGGGAGGACATCTGCTTTAAGAACGGTCCGCTGATTGCGCCCGGCGTGTTCCGGGAGTATGTCGGCCCCCATTACGGGCGCATCTCCGGCTTGCTGAACGCCCACGGCATCTCCATCGTGTCGCTGGACTGCGACGGGTGGATCGACGCGTTGATCTCCGTATGGCTGGACAATGGCGTGAACACGATGTTCCCCATCGAGGTGGGCACCTGGGGAGGCAGCATCGGCCCGTGGCGACAAAAATACGGCAGGGTGATCCGCGGCGTGGGCGGCATGGACAAGCGGGTGTTCGCCTATGACTACGCGGCGGTGGACCGGGAAATCGATCGCCTGCGACCGCTGGTGGAGCTGGGCGGATTCATTCCATGCCCCGACCACCGCATTGCGCCGGACGCAAAATGGGAAAATGTGCAGTACTACTGCGACAGGATGAGGACGGTGTTTGGGGGATAAATTCTGACAACCCCAGCAACTCTATGATAAACAGGTGAGAAAGTGCACGCGCCCGCGGATGGACCGGCGGGCGCGCGGCGCTGTTTTATTCCAGCAGATTGTATCGGCTTCAAACGAGGAAGATCGCGACGATCAGCGTGGCCGCAAGGCCGCATGCCACGGGGATCAGGTTCTTGCGGGCAAGGTCGCCGGCCTTTACGTTGCAGATGGCAGCAACGGGGATGACCGCCCATGGGATGATCGTGCCGCCGTCCACCCAGACCGTCGTTATTTGGCCCAGAGCCGCCAGCGTGGCGGGGTTCGCTCCGGTGGCTGTGGAGAAGGTTTGCGCCAGCGAGCCCAGCAGCGGCAGGCCGGAGAAGCCGGAGCCATCCAGACCGGTCACGATGCCCACCAGAGATTGCACGACCGCGACCAAGCCGCCGCCCAACTGCACGCGCTGTGAGAGGAACAGGCCGAAATCGTTGAGGATGCTGGGCGTACCTTCTCCCAGCACCTTGGCCGCCAACTCGCCGCTGCCCAAAAAGAAGAAGCCGGCGATCACGATGACCGGTGCAAAGATCTTGACTGCGAACTGGAAGCCGTCCTTAAAGTTGTCGGCGATGACCTCCAGCGAGGCAAAGAAATTGCCGCGGAAGATCGTGATCAGTGTGAGCACCAGGATGGCCGTGCCTCCGACCAGCGCCGTGGCGTCGCCGCCCTTGAGGTTGAACATCAGCATCAGCACGACATCCAATGCAAACAATGCGGGGGTCAGTATGGCCATGATGTACGCAAAGGGGGAGCGCACGCGCTTGGCGCCAGCCAGGGGCTTCTCGGGTTCGGGAACCGGGCCGGCCCCATCGCCCTCGCCGGAGGCAACGGCTTGCGCGGGGGAGAGGGCGGCTGCCTGCGCGGCCCGCTTGTTCTCCCGCAGGAACATGACCCAGCAGACGATGATCGTGACGACGGACATCGTGGCCCACAGCGGGATGCTGGCCAGCACGACGCTGCCCGTGTCCAGGCCGGCCGCCTTTGCCGTGATGCCCGGCGCGCCCTGGATGACGAAGTCGCCGGAAAGACCGATGCCGTGGCCGAAGATGTTCATCGCGACTGCGCACCAGATGTTCGGTAGCCCCGCCTTGAGGGCGATGGGCAGCATCAGCGCACCTACCAGCGCCACGGCGGGGGATGGCCACACGAACCAGGAGACGACCAGCATCACGGCGCCCACGACGAAGAACGCGATCTGCTTGTTCTTGACGATCTTCTTCAGCGGCGTGACCATCAGCTCATCGGCGCCAATGCTCGTGAGGCCCTTGGACATCGCCACGACAATGGCGATGACGGCGATGATGCCCAGAAATTCGGTACCGGAGCTGACCAGCGAGTTGTACAGCACCTGAATGGCGCTGACGACGTTACCGCCGGACGCGGCCAGCCCCATCAGGAAAATGCCGATGATGCACGGCAGCACGATCTCCTTTTTCATAAGGAGGATGGCGATGATGAGAACAGTCATGATGAGGTAGACATAGTGTAACAGCCCAAGTGTAACCGCAGTATCCATTCTTCCTCTCCCTCCAGATAAGCATATCGAAGCGACCGCCTAGCGCGCCGATCCACCCTCCCGGCGCGCCGCCATTGGCGTCAGACCATAGCCATGCTCCTGGTGAACACGTCGGTGAGCCCGGCGGCCTCCACCCGCCCACGAATCACCGCAACATCCGTGGTGTACAGCCCCAGCTTCTTCATGCGCTCAAACAGCACTGAACCGGAGAACGTGTATTTGAGTTCCAGGCCATTCTCCGTCTGCATTTGCTCGCGTACATAGGCGATCGCCTCGCCGATGGCCAGCGTGCGGGGCAGCACGAGCAAGTCCTCACCCTGGGCCAGGCGAACGGCGTTGGCGCCTGCCAGCGTGCCGGTCACGATGGCCTCGGTGTGGCCCACCAGCAGGCCGGCCTTCTCGCCCGCGCAAAACAGGTTGCCCACGCCCTCCACCTTCAGCGTATCATTCCGCGGCGCCATGGCGAAAAAACGCATAGAGTTGCCCTTACCACCCGCGTAGGGGTCCTCGTACCGCGCATTTTCGAATCCGGGGATCTGCTGCAGCTTTTGCAGGTCGAAGAACGGGCTCATGAGCTTGGCATGTCCGGTGTCCAGCAGGATGATGTTGTTCTTGAATTCTGCCAGCGCGTATTGCTGGCAGGCCTTGATGTCCAGGTGGTCTTCCACAAGGCTCTCGGGGATAGATATGATCGCAACGCCCTTTTCGTTCAAGGTTTTTATGATTTTACGGGAGAGGGATTCCTTGTACAGCTTGCAGGAGCCGCTCATGGCGCCCACTTCGCCGGAGGCCTTGCGGCCCTGCACCTCTTGCACACCCGCCAGCGCCGCCAGGCTCTGGCGGCCGCCGAAGGAAGGGCAGCGCAGCACGCACATGGCGCAGCCGTTGCCGTATTTTTTGCAGTTGTTCATGGGTCCTGCGGTGCCCGTGGTGTCCAGGAACACATCACCCTCATAGATGCGTCCGTCGTCGGCTTCCACGCTCAAGATGGTCTTGCCGGCCAGCTTCGCCTTTGACACGCGGGCGCTGAGCTGCACGTCCACGCCCATCCAGCGCAGATACCGTGCAACCGCGCCCGGTGTCGTGCCGATGTCATAGAGGCTGGCGTGCCTGTGGCCGGGAAAATCGATCCCTATATGGCGGGAGTGGGCGTCGGTGATGTGGAACAGGTCTCCGCCGCCCATGGCGATGGCCTCCTCCGTGGCGGTGAAGCGCCCGTTGTTGCGCATGATGCCGCCCACCAGGCCGGTGCCCAGCAGCGCGTCCGTCCGCTCCAGCAGCGTTACATCCGCGCCCGCTTTTCTCGCGCCGATGGCCGCGGCGCAGCCTGCCCATCCACCTCCCACGATCACTGCCTTCACCTGCTGATCCACTCCTTCTCATTGGTTCATTGCCTCCCGGTTCGCCGGGATAAAAGAAAAAGCGTTTTCCAAACGCGTCAATGCAACCATTGATTCATTTGGATAAACGCCATCGTTGGAAAGGCTGCAATCATAAATTGACTATAATAGTATGCGACGCACCATAGGGTTCCATTCTGCAGTTCATGGAGCACCGGGCAGCAGGGCAGAGGCTGGCGGGCATATAGCCTTCTGTCAACGTGCTTGTGTGCATAGGATTGACTGGGAGGGAAGCGCATGCGTATTTTATTGATCACCAAGGAGCAAATGATCCGCTGGAGCATCGTGGTGGCGGCGCTGGTCGTGGTGCTGATCGTGGTGCTGGCGCTGCGGCCCGACGCCGCATCGGCGTTCGCGCCCAAGGATGATATACCGATCTACAGTGTCAACACCAAAAACATGCAGGTCGCCATCACCTTTGACGCCGCTTGGGGCACCGACAAGACCATCGCGATACTGGACGCGCTGGACGACGCGGGCATCAAGGCGACCTTTTTTGTGACCGGCATGTGGGCCAACAAGAACGCGGACATGCTCCGGGAGATCGCCTATCGCGGCCACGAGATCGGCAGCCATGGCTACACCCATAAGGACCTGACAACGCTGCCCGACAATGAAGTGATGGAAGAACTCAAGAAGACCGACGACACCATAGAGAAGATTACGGGGAAAAGACCGATGATCTTCCGCGCACCCTATGGGGCTTGGAACGCCAAGCTCGTGGACCTTGTGGGGAAGTATGGTGTGGCGTTCATACAGTGGGATGTGGAAACACGGGTTATTAAAGTAAAAGACTCAATGATGAACTCGACAGCTGAACGAACCTAATACCCAATCATATTACAAAAAAGCAAATATATATCAGCAAAGCCCCAGTACATAGCTTCTATGATGCTGCAACTCCATTTCCACTAAAACATGCTGATCTGCTGTTCTTTTTGCTGACGCTTTTTAGGAGCCTCCACCATCGTCAGGACATACGCCTCGGTATCGTCCCGATATAGGATTTCTTTCGCGGCACCAAGTTCGCTCAGCCATGCAGTACGTTCCACGGCCGACTTTAAAATCACAGGCATGCGGTCATGGATCACAGAAATAGAGGCGTTGGCGTCTGCCGTTAGAACTGCATATGCCATATAGTCACGGCCTGCCCTGTCCTTATAATGCCCGTATACCCCTGCAAGGTACATCATCGACCGATCGGCATGGGTGACCCAGTGCTTGTCCACGGCTTTGCCGTTTTCATGACTCCACTCAAAAAAGCCAGTTGTGGGAACAACACAGCGCTGGTCTAAAATGATCTTGCGGAACATGGGCTTCTCAAACGCAGTTTCACGCCTGGCGTTGGCGACGACACCCTTGCCATCCCATTGCGGTATGCCAAAGGACATGAGCACGGGCCGTATGGCATCATCAACCATAATAAGCACGGGGGCAGTGTCAGTACGGGCAACCTCAGCGGTTTTCACCTTTGCCAACTCGGCTCGCTGGTCATTGTCTTGATATTGCTGCGCCAGATCCTTGAAAATTTCCTGCATCTCAGGACTTGCTTTGTCTATCGCGATGTTATATCGTCCACACATGCTGATTACTCCTTGCGCGCTACAGCATAGGCCAGATCACAAATTGGTCTAATAGTTCGCCAGTATACTCGCCGGAGGCGTGATCCCAAAGCTGTCCCAATGTCCATTCCAAGCCTTCTGGCGTTATCTGGATGGTCGAAATGCCGTCCGAGGCATCGCGGTACCCTCCATTTACATATCCTTAGCCATTATACAATAGCGCAGTGCCCTGTAAAAGCAAAGTTTTCCCGAGCATGGCTCACTTGGTAACGCTGGGACGCGATGAAATCCTAGTTGGCTGCATCGGCCCATGAGATCTGCGCTGTGGTTGTTGGTTTTCATACGCTAGCATAGTTTCTACCTGTTCGAGCGACAGGAAGGCAAAGCCGGCCATGACAGGAGCGCCCTCATCATCGTATCCTTCGGCCTGTACCACCTGTGGCCGCTCAACAAACCAGCGGCGCGTTGCCGCTTCCAAGTAAAGCAGCCTAATCCGTCCATTGATAAGGCAGGTGTATCGGTGGCCGACGGCACCCGCGCGCTCGCTGGCGGCCCAACAGACCGTATGCACAGTTTGAATATCATACGAACGACCATTCTCCCACCATATTTTGCGGGGAGTAGGCGGACGGCCGTCGGTATGGCACAGTGCCTCGATTGCCACATACGCCTTACCTTCGTGTTCAATGATTCGACCTTGCCGAGGCGCAGTGGCGTGGGAAGATCCATTCGGCGCAGAGCCCGACCGGGCTACGCCCCACCTGAAGAGGTTCTCATCATAAATGAGCGTTGTCATCGCGCCGCCGGCGGAGCAAACATACCTCGCACCCGGACTGTTGAGCTTGAGTGCATGCGCCGGCAGTATATCGATAACATGATCGACTGTGATTTGGGAGTCCTCCCAAGAGAAGGTAAGCGGCTGCGGGGAGTCTCCATTGGCAGGATAGTACACCAATGCATCTATATATATGATGCCAGGCAGGTCATCGGGGCGGTCGCTCAGGTCCAGCCCACGGCCTGCCAAGCTCCGGTCCTCTTTGAAAGTTAGAGCAGTGATATCAATGTGCTCAAGTTCGGTCCCCCTGGCCAGGCTTAGGCGACCAAATCGCTGCCAGAGGCTGTCCTTGGTGCGCTCCAGGGCCATGGCCTTTTCCACCGCCGGATCCGGAGGCAGCAGGGAGCCCTGCACATTGTGCCGAAGATCCACGAGGTTACAGCAGGAAATGCCCAGGCTGCGGATGTCGTATCCCAGCGGGCTGGCCTGGTCATAGATGGCCATGGCTGCCGCCAGAATATCGTCAGATCGCTGGGTCGGCGCCGGCAGCGTCGTTTGCCTCGAGGCCCACTGGAGTTTGCTTGAGCGCAGACTTGCGTGCACGGTGCGTGCAGCAACGCCGATGTCCCGCAATCGGGAGGCGATGTTTTCGGCTATCGTATAGTATGCGGCCTTGACCTCCGAGCGCGTGACGATGTCGCGCGGCAGAGTTTTGGAGTTACCCACGCTTTTGGCCGGGTCTATCTCCCAGATATACGGAACGGGGTCGCGGTCCAGTCCGTTTGCCGCCAGCCAGAGCGAATTCCCATTCTTTCCGAAGAGGGCGCCCATCTCATGGCGGTTAAGGTTGGCGATGTCTCCGATGGTCCTAATGCCGATCTGCTGCAGCTTATAGCCGGTCTTACCACCAACACCTAGGATGGATTCCGCCGGCAGCGTCCAGACGACGTCTTTGTAATTTGCCGGAGAGATTACGCTGGTGGCGTCGGGTTTTTTTAGGTCCGACCCCAGCTTCGCGAACGTGCGTGTAAACGACACGCCCACCGAGCATGGGACGCCGTACTCCTCTTTGGTTCTGCGGCGGATCTCATCGGCAATCTTTACGGCCTCCTCAAACGACATAACATAGCCGGTGAGCTCTACATATGCTTCATCGTCTCCACCAGATTGGACCCGGTCAGAATAGGCCAGGCAAAGCCCTAACAGGCCATCGGCAAATTGATAGTATAGGGGAAAGTCTACGGCGACGGTCTTTATGTGTGGGCATTTCGCCCTTGCTTCCGATAGGGTCTCACCCGTTCGCACGCCATAGGCTTTGGCCTCGTACGATTTGGCCAGTATGACTCCGCAGCGCTCGCCCAGGTTGCCGGTGACGGCCACCGGCAGGCCGCGCAAACTCGGATCGACAAAGGCTGCGGCGCTCGCATAAAAGCAGTTGAAATCTATATGGAGGATGATCCTCCAAAGAGGGTTTATGATTGGCACAACACATCACCACGCATAATAAGAACGTATGTTCCCGTATAGCGTATTATATGCTGTGCGAAGTAAAAATCAACTGAGAATTTTTGGATGTGCTGAAAATGGAGAAGCAGGGAGTGGTTCTATTTGCTTTTCACAAAAGCAGATGGTATATTTTTAGAGCATCTGTCGTTATATATCTGTTTGCCGATGCTTGCGGGGTTGGTTTGCGATGAAAATGTCACTTTCTCGGGTGATCGACGCTGTCTCCCTGAAACGAACCATATTCGCCAAGCTCCTGATGGCTTTTCTGGTCAGCATGCTGCCCATCTACATCACGGGGATCATGATATACACCTGGGGCGTGAACACGTTGCAGGCGGAGACGGTCAACCGAAGCATTGCACAGCTCCAGGTCTATTTTGACAGCCTGCAAAAGGAAGTGGACCAAATCAAGACGCTGCAGTCACGGTACCTTATGGGGCGCGAGATCAGCTGGCTGGTCAACACCTACAACAGCACTTCCGTCTACGACAGGGGATATTACGCCCTGCGGGTGCAGGACAACATGGTCGCGTTGAAGAACAGCTCCAATTACCTGCAGGATGTCGTCGTGTTCATGCCTGCCATCGGCAGGAAGATACGGGCTTCCACCGGGTACGACGAGATGAGCCCTGCGGATATCGAGGCGATGCAGGCCATAGTCCCACTCTCCAATGCGGCACTGAGCACCGACGGCGTCAACCTGTACATCAACTTAAGCTATCCGCCCTATTCGGGCCTGACTGGCAAGAAGAAGGTCTTTTATGCGATACAGGCACACTTGTCGTTGCCGGAGATGCAAAAGAGCCTGCAACAGTTTGACATCTACCCCGGGTCGGGCTCGGTGTTGTTCGTTCAGGGCTTTCCGTCCGTCGCCAGCTTCGGCAGCGATCCGTCGGTTACCGACGAGGTGATCGCCCAGATCGAGGAGCACGCCCGGACCGTGGCGGCCCAGAGCGCCTTTTCTGCGGATATCGCCGGCAAACGCTACCTAATTACCTATGCCCGCTCCGCCTATCTGGGGTACACGCTGGGCAACTATACTCTGGAATCGGAAATCTACCGGCAGGCGCGCACCAACCGTTACATCGTGTGGGTGCTCACGTGCATAGCGGCCATCATCACGGCCTCGTTCGTCTATTTCGTCTACCGTACGATACAGGCGCCGATGCACGAGCTCATGGAGGCCTTCAAGCGCGTGGACAGCGGAGATATGAACTTCTCGCTGCAAGTGCGCCGCCAGGATGAGTTCAAGTCCATGTACGCCCATTTCAACGACATGCTCGCGAGCATCAACCGGCTCATCACGCATACCTACGAGCAGAAGCTTCTGCTCAAGAACGCCGAGCTGGATCAGCTGCAGGCGCAGATCAACCCCCATTTCATCTACAACAGCTACTTCCTGCTGCACCACATGGTCAAAAGCGACGACAAGGAAAACGCGGTGTATTTCTCCCGGCTCATGGGTACCTATTTCCAGTTCATCACCCGCAGCAAGGGCAGCAGCGTGCAGCTGTGCAAGGAGATCGAGCACGCGCGCATCTATACGCAGATACAGGGCATGCGCTTTGTCAACCGCATCACGATTCAGTTCGATCCGCTGCCCCAGGAATTCGAGGGTGTGTTGGTGCCGCGGCTCATCGTGCAGCCTATCCTGGAAAACGCCTTCCAGTACGCGCTGTCCGATAAGCTGAGCGATGGTGTGCTGCGGGTGCGCTTTGCCAGCGCTCCGGAATACCTCATCATCGACGTGGAGGACAACGGCGACCAACTGACCGACGAAAAGATACAGGGGCTCCGGGAGAACCTGGACGCCGGCGACATACGGATGAACGAGAGCATCGGGCTGCTCAACATACATCGGCGCCTGCAGGCCGCCTTCCCCGACCGGGGGAGGCTGGAAATCAACCGTTCCGCCCTGGGCGGCATGCAGGTTCTGCTCTATATCCCCCTGCAAGGAGCGTCTGAGGGTAAGAATGTATAAGGTCATGGTTGTGGATGACGAGCCCCATGTCGTGAACGCGATCTTTGAGCTGCTGAGCGAGCAGAACGCCCACGAGATCGAGGTGTACAAGGCGTATTCCGCGCTGGAGGCCATCGCCTGCCTGGAGCGATTGCGCATGGATATCGTGATCTCCGACATCCGCATGCCCCGGATGAGCGGGCTGGAGCTCATGGAATACATCCGCGCCTACTGGACGGATACGCGCATCATCTTCCTGACCGGGTATGACGAGTTCGACTATGTTTACAGCGCCATCGCCAAGGAGGGCGTCAGCTACATCCTCAAGACCGAGGACGACGACGTGTTGCTGGCCGCGGTGGAGCAGGCGGTGCAGGCCATTAACCAGCGCAACCAGGCGATACTGACGACCAACCTGCAGCGCAGCCTGCTGCGCCTGCTGCAATACCGCGACATCGTGGCCGGTTACGCCGCCCAACGGCTGCCCTACGCGCAGCTTACAGAGAAGCTCGCATCCGTGGCCCCCAGCGTCAGGTTGCAGGCGGATGTGGCGCTGATGGCCGCCAGGCTGGACGCACCGCAGGATAGCAGATTTCATCTGTACGCCGGCATCGAGCACATCATGGCAGACAGCCTGTGCAACCGGGTCTTTTTTTTGCAGGCGGATGCCAGCGAGAGCATCGTGCTGTGGCTGGCGCAGAGCACGGGGGAGAGGGAGGCGCTGTCCCAGGAGGAGCTGGTCGCGCAGCTGCGCAGCGCATCGGACCGCATCATCGACGCCTGCTGCCAACACTGGGACGTCCCGGTGAGCTTTGCCATAGCCCGACGCAGCGTAAGCTGGCAAGACGTCCCCCGCGAACTGGACGTGTTGATCAAGAATACGGGATTGAACGCCGGCCTGGAAACGGGCAGGGTCGTCCTTTACGACCCTAACGATCCCCAGACGTGCCCGGGTTCCTTCCCGACACAACCCTGGGATGACGCCGCTCAGTCCCGGGAGCCGCAGCACAGAAAGTCCGGTCTGATCAGCAGCATCGAGAGCTATATCGAGTGCAACATCGCCGGCGACCTGTCGCTCACTGCCATAAGCGAGGCGCTGCATTACAATCCTTCCTATCTATCGCGCATGTTCAAGCAATTGACCGGCGGAAACCTGCTTAGCTTCATCGTGGAAAAAAGGCTGGAAAGGGCTGTGCGCATGCTCTCGCAGGGCAGCGAGCCCATCTATGTCGTGGGCCGCAGCGTGGGGTTCGATAGCCCCGCCTATTTCGCCAAGGTCTTTCGCAGGACCTACGGCTCCACACCCCAGGAATACCGGGAGAAAAACATGCGGTTCTGAGGCAGAGCCGCTATATGTAAAGATTTTTGCATAAAAGTAAAAACTTTTTTCTATAAAACATGCACAACAAACCGTAGGATTATGGGGTGGACAACACACAACAAAAGGGAGGAATGGACCCATGATGAAACCCAAGCACTGGCTGGCCATTCTCTGCGCGACGGTGATGCTGCTGTCGCTGGCGGCGTGTAGCGGCGCCCCGACCGCCACCTCGCAGGCCCCCGAGGCCTCCACCCCGGCTGCGGCTTCGGAAGCTCCGGCACCGGAGGCGCCGTCCGCCGAGGCATCCTCGGCGGCCAGCGAAGCAACATCCACGCCCGCTGACGCCTCTTCCGCCCCCATGGCGAAATACGACCCGCCCATCGACTTTACGACGGTCATCAGCCTTTCGGACAAAATGCAGAACTTCATCGGTACCAAGCCCGACGTGCTCACGAACAACAACTGGATCAATGGCTATAAGAACGATCTGGGCATCAACGTGACCTATCTATGGTCGGTGCCCGGCGCGCAGTACGAGCAGAAGCTCAACAGCCAGATTGCCGCCAACGATCTGCCGGACGTCGTGAACGTCAACGCGACGCAGCTCAAGACGCTGGTGGATTCCGGTATGGTCTATGACATGACCGATGTGTTTGCCAAGAATATCGCGCCCTTTACGCAGCAGATGATGGACGCCGACAACAACGTCGCCCTTTCCCAGGCGACCTTTAATGGCAAGCTGATGGCGCTGCCCTCCGTTTCCGGCAACAAGGACGGGGTGAACATGCTGTGGATCCGCAAGGACTGGTTGGACAAGCTGGGCCTGAAGACGCCCAAGACCATCGATGAGCTGATGGCGCTGGCCAAGGCGTTCACCGAGAACGACCCTGACAGCAACGGCAAGGCTGATACCTACGGTATCGCCATGAACAACACGATCTACTCTGGTGGTCTCAATGACATGACGGGCCTGTTCGAGAGCTTCGGCGTCAACCCCAACGGCTGGATCGAGGGTTCAGACGGCAAGGCGGCATTCGGTCTCATTCAACCGCAGATCAAGGATGGCCTGGCCTTGCTGGCGCAGATGTATAAGGATGGCTACATGGACAAGGAGTTCAACACCAAGGACAACTCCAAGGTTGCAGAAGACCTGGTGGCCGGCAAAGTCGGCATGTTCTTCGGCCAGCACTGGGTGCCTTTCTGGCCCCTGCAGGACGGCCATAACCTGAACCCCAACGCCGACTGGATCGCGGTTGCCATCCCCTCCAAGGATGGTACCCCTGCCATGTCCATGATTCACGGCAGCGCCGGCGGCTTCTACGCGGTCAACGTGGATACCAAGTATCCTGAAGCGGCCGTCAAGCTCTATAACTACAACTACATGAAGGACTGCGCGCTCAGCCCGGAGTATGACCGCAACTTCCACATTCCCGGCACCGAGGAAGCGGCACACCCCGAGGCATCCTACGAGTGGAGCATCGTGAAGACCTTCTATCCCATGCAGAACCTGTTCATCCACCGTGGCGTCATGAAGTATCTGGCCGGCGACAAGACCCAACTCGAAAACTCATGGATCAACGACAATGCCCTCGCCAGCGAGAAGTATCTGGCTGATGCCGCCAGCAACGGCACGCAGTGGAGCGCCTACCGCTGGTCCGGCCCCGAGGGCTCCGGCTTCAGCGTGGTGGATTCCTACGACACGAAAAACCTGATGCTGCAGGATCTTTATATCATGGGGTCCACCGACGGTATGGTGCAGTACAACACGACGCTGAACCAACTGGCCCTGGAAACCTTCACGAAGATCATCATGGGCCAGGTTTCCGTGGATGAATTCGACAATTTCGTGAAGCAGTGGAAGAGCCTGGGTGGTGACCAGATCACTCAAGAGGTAAACAAGGCCATAGGCAAGTAAAACCAAAGCATCTGCAAGGTATGACAGAAAGGGTGGGCACGCCTGCCCTTTCTGGCGTACCAGTCGATATCGCAAGGCGCAATCTTAGTTCTTGCCAGGGAGCATACCATGCAGACATCGCTCGTTCAGAAAGCAAAGCGCCCCCCCATCGCCCAGCAGTTCAGGGTCGCAGCAGCCCGTCAATGGCCGTTGCACCTGATGCTGCTGCCCTGCGTCATTCTGGTGCTGATTTTCAGCTATTACCCGATGGCGGGCATCATCGTAGCCTTCGAAAAATACAACCCCCGCCTGGGCTTTTTCGGCTCCAAGCTCATCGGGTTGGGCAACTTCATCTATGTCTTTAAAATGCCCAACACCTGGCAGATCATCTTCAACACAGTGTACATCTCGTTCATGAAGATCATCGCGGGCCTTGTGATACCCACCGTCTTTGCCATACTGTTGGACCTGATCAAGCGGCAGGCGTTCAAGCGGACCGTACAGACGATCATCTATGTGCCGTATTTCCTGTCGTGGATCATACTTTCGGGCATCCTGATCGATATCCTGTCGCCCTCCAACGGCATCGTCAACATGGTCATCAGATCGCTGGGGATGAAAGAACTCTATTTTTTAGGGGACGCGAAGCTGTTCCCCTATGTCATGGTCGCGACCGACGTATGGAAGAATTTCGGCTATGGCACGATCATCTATCTTGCGGCGATCACGTCCATCGACCCAGCGCTGTATGAGGCCGCGATCATCGACGGCGCCAACCGGTTCCGTCAGGTGCAGCACATCACGATTCCGGGCATGATACCCATCATCGTGCTCATGGCCACCTTGAGCCTGGGCAATGTGCTAAACGCCGGTTTCGACCAGATACTGAACTTGTATAACGCCAGCGTTTACAGCTCCGGCGACATCATCGATACCTTTGTGTACCGCCTGGGCCTGCAAAGCAACAAATATGAGATTGCCACGGCAATGGGACTGTTCAAATCGGTGGTGTCGTTCCTGTTCATCTCCACCGGCTATTGGTTGGCCTATAAGTACGCCGATTATCGCGTGTTCTGAGGGGGTGGAGGGAACAATGAAAACGACAAAACGAGGCAAAGGGATCAGACTGGGAAGCCCCATATTCGATGTGTTCAACTACGCCTTACTGGCGCTTGCGGCGTTCATCTGCGTCCTGCCCATCATCAACGTGCTGGCCATTTCTTTCTCCAGCTCGGCCGCGGCGTCGGCAAACCTGGTCAAGCTGTGGCCCATCGACTTCAACATTGAATCCTACCGCTACGCGCTTACCAAGCCGCAGTTCGTCTTTTCCTTCGGGATATCGGTGCAGCGGGTGCTGTTGGGGCTGGCCATTAATATGTTGTGCACGATACTGGCGGCCTACCCGCTGTCCAAGAACCGCGATGAGCTCAGCGGCCGCAATCTTTACGCGTGGTTCTTTTTCTTTACGATGATATTCAGCGGCGGGTTGGTACCGTGGTACATCACGATCAAGTCGCTGGGGCTCATCAATTCGCTGTGGGCGCTGGTGCTGCCCGGCGCGGTGCCTGTGTTCAACGTCATCATATTGATGAACTTTTTCAAGCAACTACCCAAGGAGATCGGAGAATCGGCCGTCGTGGACGGCGCCGGGCACCTGACGATTCTGGTCAGGATATTTCTGCCGCTGTCGCTGCCTTCGCTGGCCACGGTCACGCTCTTTACGGTCGTGGGCCACTGGAACGACTGGTTCAGCGGCCTGGTGCTGATGACATCGCCGGAGAAGTACCCGCTGCAGACCTATCTGCAGTCCATCGTCGTCGTACGCGACACCACGACGCTGGCTACAGCCTCCAAGGAAACGCTGGAAATGCTCTCCAAGGTTTCGGATCGGACGCTCAAGGCGTCGCAGATCTTCATCGCCGCGCTGCCGGTGCTGGTGATGTATCCGTTCTTGCAGAAATACTTTATGAAGGGCCTTGTGCTGGGCAGCGTCAAGGGATAAGCACGTTGTCGCTTTGCCTTGGACAGAGCTGACAAAGCATTAACACAACGATAAAAGGGAGAAGGAACATGAAAAAGTATGATGTCGCGGCCTACATCTGGCCTTCCTACCACCCGGACGAGCGCGCCCGGCAGTTCTGGCCCATGGGCATAGGCGAGTGGGAGACGGTGCTCAAGAACAAGCCCAAATTCGAAGGCCACCAGCAGCCTCGGCTGCCGCTGTGGGGGCCGGTCAACGAGGCTGATCCCTATGTCATGCGCATGCAGATCGACGCGGCGGCGGACCACGGCGTCAATGTGTTCATCTACGACTGGTACTGGTACGACCGCCGCCCCTTCCTGGAGGGCTGCCTGAACGACGGCTACCTCAAGGCGCCCAACAATGACCGCGTCAAGTTCTATCTGATGTGGGCCAACCATGACGCATCCACGCTGTGGGACATCCGCCTGAGTGACAGGGGCGACCGCATCGTGTGGCAGGGCAGCCAGGACCGGCAGGAGTTTGAGCGTATCTGCGACCGGCTCATCGATAAGTATTTTTCGCACCCCAGCTATTACCGCATCGACGGCAAGCCGGTCTTCATGATTTATGACCTGGACACGCTGATCCGGGGCCTGGGCGGCGTCAAACAAACCCGGGAGGCGCTGGACTGGTTCCGCGGGCGGGCCGCGGCCGCGGGCCTGGGAGGCCTTCACCTGCAGGTGACGCTGCGCCGCCACATGGGCTATAACGTAACTGGCGTGGCCGGCGACAACGTGGGCACGCAGAAGGACGTCATCGACGCGCTGGCCTTCGATTCGCTGACGCACTACCAGTTCTGCCATTTCGTGAACATCGACCGGGATTATATGACGGCCATGGAGGATGTAAAGCACGAGTGGGAGGCCGTGGGCAAGGATTACAGCGTGCCGTACTTCCCCCACGTGTCCGTCGGCTGGGACAATAACCCCCGCTTTTTGAAGTTCCGCCCCGGCATCGTGAAGAACAACGAGCCCGAGAAGTTCGAACAGGCGCTGCGCATGGCCAAGGCCTACGCCGACAGCCGCCCCGGCCAGTCGCCGCTTATCACTGTGAACAGCTGGAACGAGTGGACGGAGACGAGCTATCTGGAGCCCGACGACCTGTACGGCTACGGCTATCTGGAGGCCGTGAAGCGGGTATTCGCAAGCTGAGCCAACCGCGACAGCGAGGCGCCGGCGTGCCGCTGCGGTCGCATCCCCGTCAGGTATTGCGTTCCACATCCGGCGGACGCCGGTAATCGGTCGGTGAACGCCCGGTCTTCTGTTTGAAAATCCGGGAGAAATAGTTCGCGTCATGAAAGCCGCATGCACAGGCGATTTCACCCACCGAAAGCTGGGAATACGACAGGAGCCTCAGCGCTTCACGAATGCGTAGATTTTCTTGATAAGCGATCAGAGGGACGCCGTATCTTTTTTTGAAAACACGGTTGATGTGATTGGCGTGGTACTGGAACCTGGCGGAAAGCTCCCGGAGCGTCACGCGTTCCTGCAGCCTGGAGGCCAGATATTCGGCAATCGTTTCGGCCAGCGCCGACTCGCGCGGCTGCGCGACGATGCCAGCCACCAGCAGCATCCATGCCTTAAAAAGGGCGTTTGCGTAGGCTTCGATGCCGGGGGCAACGTTCGCCATGCAGCCCACGAGCTCCATGGTGATCCACATAAACTGAGCGTTGTCCCGGATGTTGAAGCGGGGAACAAACATCGGAGGCATCGGAAGGGCCGGCATGTTCTCCTGCAACTCGAATTCCACGCCCGAGAGCAGATACGGGTCTCTCTGATCGGCGATGATCGTATTGGGTACGCCGTACGGGCAAAAAAACAGATCGCCAGGTTTGCAGTCATATTCCGTATTGGCTACGATGAACCGCCCCTTGCCCGTGTGCACATACAAAAAATAGGGCATGGGAGCGGTCAGCTTTCTGTAGAGGCCGGCGGGGCACTGCAAATAGTTGAAGGCATGCAGCTTCGGCTGCATACACGCAAGCTCCTCAAACATGGGAATGCTTCCTCGCAATGTTTATATTGTGCTAAAACCCGCTTATGCTCTGCATGTAATTTACCAGAAACGCATGCTATGATCAAGAAACCATGTAAGGAAAATACGCAAGTGAGGAGCAGCCATATGATTCGCAAAGCCCGTGAGACAATGACGGCAAAGGAGCGGGTCCGCAAAACGTTCGCGCACGAAAAGACCGACCGCGTTACCATCGGGTATGAGGCGAATCCGGCCGTTCATGCGCGCCTGGCCAACGCGTTGAGAATAACCAACGGCGATGACGAGGCAGTGTTGCAGGCGCTGGGTGTCGATTATCGCCCCATCGGGGCGAGCTACCGGGGGCCGCTGCTCTTTGAAGAAAAGCCTGACCGGCATGTAAACGCCCTTGAGGGCTGCTACATGCGCTGGGTCGAGCATGAGACCGGCGGGTATTGGGATTTTTGCGATTTCCCGCTCAAGGGTGCGGACGACGAGACGATTGCCAACTACCCCGTGCCGGACCCCGACCATTTTGACTATGACTGCGTCGCGGAGCAACTGGCCAGGCACTGCGATTATGCCGTATACATCGGCAGCGCCGGCGTGCCGGACATCATCAATTCCAATGGGCGCATCATGGGCATGGAAGACATCCTCGTCCACCTCGCCATGGAAAATGAGGCGGCGCTCTCGTTCCTGGATCGCAGGATCAGCATGCAGCTTGCGGTGATGGAACGGACTCTGGAGAAGTATCGCGGGAGGATCGATTTCATGTGGCTGGGCGAAGACCTTGGCACACAACGCGCGCCGATGATCTCGCTCGACCTTTACCGGCGCGTACTCAAACCGCGACATAAAAAGTTCGTTGATCTTGCCAAAGCCTATGGCATTGCGACGATCATCCACACCTGCGGCAGTTCCTCGTGGGTATATGAAGATTTCATCGAGATGGGAGTCACGGGCGTGGATACGCTGCAGCCCGAGGCCCACAACATGAGCCCGCGGTATCTCAAGGAGCATTTCGGTGGCCGCCTGGCGTTCCGCGGCTGCATCTCCACAGCCGGCCCATTGGCCTTCGGCACAAAAGACGATATCGTTGCCGCCGTGAAGGATACCCTGGCTGTGATGATGCCCGGCGGTGGCTACCATTTTGCACCGACGCACGCCATTCAGGACAACACGCCAACGGAAAATGTGCTTGCCATGTATCAGGCCGCCCATGATTTTGGCGTATATGATTGAGGAACAAAGCCATGACGAAGAAGGAGCGCGTGCTGCGAACGATCCGCTTTGAGGAAACCGACAGGATTCCGGTCTATGACCTGGTGGATAACAACGCCATGCGGGAGTATTATGGCGGCGGCAAGCTCACGGCGGACAACGCCTGGCGGTATGAGTTCGCTGCGATCCGCGGCGCGCTGGACATGACTCGAGGCATCATGATACCGAACTTCGAGCCAGGCAAGCGGACGACCGACGAAGACGGCTTCGTGACGATGAGCGACGAAAACACGACCTGGCTGGTGCACCGGCCC
Source organism: Bacillota bacterium (assembly GCA_023410875.1). Classification (GTDB taxonomy): domain Bacteria; phylum Bacillota; class Clostridia; order Christensenellales; family UMGS416; genus JAEYRA01. Next base: position 34,223 of record JAEYPH010000041.1, read on the forward strand.
TTCGATGACGTGGAAGGCCTAAAGCGCTGGGTGGAAAAGGACATCGACCGTAAACGGCGGTGGCAGCCCGGTGCGGCATACGTGGAAGCGTATCGCGCGTACATCGCCCGGTGCCGGGAGGGCATCGGCGACGACACCGTGATCGTCGTGGAAAGCGATGTGGGGCTGGACCAGGCCAAGCACAAGGCGGGGCTGGAGTTGTTCAGCTATTTCATGGTGGAGGAGCCCGAGCTGCTGTCCGACTGGCTGGAGGTGCTGAGCGATGCGGAGATTCGCCGCGCCAAGGCCATCGCCGATCCGGGTCTGGTGCCGGTCATGCTGACCTATACCGACATCGCTTACAAGAGCGGGCCGATCTTTTCTCCGACTTTCTACCGGAGGGAGTTCTTCCCGAGGCTCAAGAAACTGAACAACACCTACCAGAACGCCGGCGTCAAGTGCCTGTTCCATTCCGACGGCAACCTGATGAGCGTCATGGACGACCTGGTGGCCGCCGACATCGACGGACTGAACCCCATCGAGACGATGGCCGGCATGAGCGTGGGCGAGGTCCGCAGGCGGTGGCCCAGGCTGTTCCTTACCGGCGGCATCGACGTGAGCCAATTGATGGCCTTCGGGTCGCCCGATGAGGTGCGGGAGGCCTGCGTCCAGGCCATACGGGAGGCCGGAGGCGTGGGGTATTTCCTGGGTTCCACGACCGAGCTCCACCCGGCGGTCAAGGTGGAAAACATACTAGCCATGGTCGAAACGGCCCATACCTACAAACAATAGCAGGAGGATGCCGCATGTTTACGGATACGAAGATGACACAGCGCCAACGGTTTTTGAACCTCATGGAGTACAAGAGCGTGGATCGCGTGCCCAACCACGAGGTCGGCGTGTGGGCGCAGACGATAGACTGTTGGAAGGCCGAGGGGCTGGACACCGACAAGCTGCACTGGCGCTGGTTCTGGGGCGAAGAATACTACAACATGGACTATAGGGAGTACATCCAGGTCAACTATGGCATGATTCCGCCCTTCGAGTACCAGGTGCTGGAGGAAACGGACCGGTATGAAATCGTCCGCCACGGCGACGGCGTCGTCACAAAGGCTTTGAAAGAGGGCAGTTCCGGCGGCATGCGCGCCAGCATGGACCAGTACCTGAGCTTTCCGGTCACGGACCGGGAGAGCTTTCGGGAGATCAAAAAGCGTTATCGTACCGGTTTGCAGGAAAGGTATCCCGCAGCCTGGAAGGGAAACCTGCTGCCCAAGTGGAAGAACCGCGACCATGTGCTCGTGCTGGGCGAGAACTGCAGCACGCTGGGCTTCTTCTGGCGGGCTAGGGAGTGGATGGGCACCGAGGGTGTCTGCTATGCCTGGTACGACCAGCCGGAGCTGATGCACGAGATGATGGAGTTCGTCGCGGACTTCACGATCGAAGTCTCCAAGCCCATCCTGGCGGAAACGGATGTGGACTATGTGTTCCTCAACGAGGACATGTCCATGAAGAACGGGCCGCTGATCAGCCCCGCGCTATACAAGGAGTTCATCTTTCCGCATATGCGCAGGCTGGTGGATTTCTTCAAGCAGAACGGTTCCCGGTATGTGCTGGTGGATACGGACGGCAACTGCGAAGCGCTGATTCCGATGCTCATGGACGCCGGTGTGGACGGCATCTGGCCGCTGGAACGGGCCTCGAACATGGACCCTATAAGGATTCGCAGGCAGTTTGGTAAGGATTTGAGGCTGTGGGGCGGCGTGGACAAGCGGGAGCTGGCCAAGGGGAAGGAAGCCACTGACAGGCACCTGGCCGAATTGGCTCCGCTGGTCGAGGAAGGCGGTTTCATACCGACGGTGGACCACTGCGTGTCACCGGACATATCGCTTAAGAATTTCGAGTATTACATACAGCGCAAGATGCAGTTGCTGGAGGGCAAATTTTAGTGGGTTTTCATCAACCTGACCATAGGAGGGAACTCATGATCTCTGTTATGCAAAATTGTGTAGCCGAATGGGCAATGACATCCTCTAAAGAGTATGCTAATCCCTTCCATGAGGTTTCGCTCCATGCGGAAGTTACCGACCCTGCAGGCAACCTTCGGCGTGTTCCAGCGTTCTGGGGCGGTGGCAACACTTGGCGCATACGCTATTCCTCAGCGCTGACCGGCACACACACTTTGCGGACGGTATGTTCGGATGCGGAGAATCCCACGCTGCACGGTTGCACAGGGGAGATCGAAATTACGCCCTATGAGGGCAGCAACCCCCTTTTGCTACACGGTGGTATCCAAAAATCCGCCGATGGCCGGTATCTGCAGCACGCCGACGGCACACCGTTCTTCTGGCTGGCAGACACATGGTGGATGGGTCTGACGAGCAGGCTGAGCTGGCCCCAAGGGTTCCAGACCCTGGCTCAAGACCGTGTGCAAAAGGGGTTTACCGCGGTGCAAATCGTCGCGGGGCTCTATCCGGACATGGATCCCTTCGATGCCCGAGGCGCAAACGAGGCCGGCTTCCCCTGGGATGAGCAGTTCCATACGATCAATCCGGCTTATTTTGACGCCGCCGATCAAAAGATACAGTGCCTCGTCAACAGCGGCCTGCTGCCGTGCATCGTGGCTTGCTGGGGCTTTTTCGCCAAGTTTGCGGGCGTCGGCGTGATCGCCAAGCATTGGGAATATCTGATTGCCCGCTGGGGCGCCTATCCTGTGGCGTGGTGCATGGCGGGTGAGGCCAATATGCCCTTTTACAATGATGAGGACGTCAATAGCGGCAGAATCTCCCGAAAGGACTATGCCGCCCAGTCTCGTAAGGACTGGACGGAGATGACCCGCCATGTGCGCCTCAAGGATCCCTTCCAACGGCTGGTGACGATACACCCCACCAGCAACGGCCACGAGCAGATTGAGGACGAGACGCTGCTGGACTTGGACATGCTGCAGACCGGGCACAGCTCATACCATTCGCTGCTGCCCACGCTCCGGCAGGTCAAGGCGGCGTTGGACCGCAAAGCCCTGCCGGTCATCAATGCGGAGGTCTGTTACGAGGGTATCTGCGGCTCAAACGGAGCGGATGTACAGCGTTATGTGTTTTGGACTTGCATGTTGTTGGGTTGCTGCGGGCACACCTACGGCGCCAACGGCATCTGGCAGCTCAACGATGAAGGACGGCCTTACGGCCCTTCCCCCCACGGCGCCACATGGGGCGACACGCCATGGCAGCAGGCCTACCGGCTGCCGGGGTCTGAACAGGTTGGATTGGGCAAAAAGCTGTTGAGCCGGTTTGACTGGTGGCGCTTCGAATTTCATCCAGAGTGGACGGAGTCTGCCTGCTCGCTGGACAATCTGAACGGGTACTTCGCCGCAGGGATTCCCGGCGAGGTCCGCGTGATCTTCCGTCCCTTCCTTGGCGGAGCATTCTTTGGTGAAGACCTGGTATATGGCCTGGAGAAGGATGTGCGGTATGAGGCGTTCTATTTTAATCCCATCAATGGCGACGAAAGGCGGCTGGGCTCTGTGACGCCCGATGAAGAGGGGACTTGGCGCAGCCCGCGGGTAACCGCCTTTCAGGACTGGGTGCTGGTAATGGAAAAGCAAAGGGGAGCAGAGAGTTGCTGAGGTTGCACACTTCAATCGCTTTGTGATCGGCAGAAACCCCAGGAATCCTGCGATTCCTGGGGTTTTCGCCAGATGATACTGCCATTCATTCGGTACTTATTTCAGAAATAAATTTTGACACCAATTCCTTTGCACGATCAGCACATTTGCCGCAGCAGGTTCCAGCCCTGGTTAAGCTTTGTACCTCTTCAAAAGACTTTGTCCCACCTTTTATTGCATTTTCAATGTCTCCTGCTGACACATGCATACAGTCGCACACAATTATTTTTTTATCCATTGGATTATAAAATTCCTTTCTTTTTCATACTTCCTTTGCATCATTATTGGTAACCCATGTTCCAAGACATTATGCAAATGATGAGCACTTTAAAGGCGCAAAGGCTCCTTATACGGAGCCGCGCTCTATCAGTTTCGTCAATACTTCGATTTTCACCTGTGGCTGTGTCCGGTCATTTATGATCTCCACGAGTCGCTTGGTTGCGGTCTCGCCCATGAAACGAGTGGGGACGTGAACCGTCGTTAGCGGTGGGTCGATGAAGCCCGCCAATGGAACATCATCAAACCCAATTATGGATACATCGTCGGGTATTTTTTTCCCCCGCGCTTGGAACGCCTTTATCGCACCGATGGCAATCCAGTCATTATCCGCAAAGTAGCAGCCCGCCACATCCTCCCCTGCGTCGAGCAGCGCATGCATATCGGCATACGCGCCGTCAACAGAGGGCGTGAGTCTGTGGACGATCGTCTTCGTCGTGGATAGCCCGTGATACCGCACCGCTTTGTAAAAACCGTCCGCACGCTCTTCGAAGTTCGTGATGTTGTATGCGGAATGCAGGTAGCCGGGCTGCTTCTTTGTTCTGGCAATCAGCGTGTTCGTCGCGAGAAAAGCCCCTTGCACGTTGTTGATCGATACGCAGTCACAGGCCACCGTGTCAAAATAGGCGTCCAGAAGTACCATTGGAATAGGCAGCTTTGAAAATGCCGCCAAATCCTCCGGCAGCATTTCTGTTCCCAGCAGAATGATACCCGAACAGCCCGAATACACGATGGTATCCAGTTCTCGTGCTACATCATCGCCCTTGTACAAATACCGGATTTGCAGCTTAATACCGGCTTTCTTGCAGCCCGTCTCAATACCCTCGGATAGGCGCGCGAAAAAGGGCGTATCACCGACCACTGCGCCTTGCCGTTTATATAGTATAAAGCAGACGCTGCCCCCGTTGGTCCGTTTTTCGCAGAGCCGTGTGAAGTCATAACCGTATTGCTCCGCGGCTTTGAGAACCTTCCGTCGGGTTTCATAGCTTACGCCGGGCTTGTTGTTCAGTGCCATGGACACCGCGGCGGCGGAGAGATTAAGTTTTTTGGCGAGCTCTTTTGCTGTGATTGTCATCAGGTGTTCCTCCGCTCTTGAGTGTACCTGCTCAGCTGGAAATGTCAATGAAGTCGATAAACAATTAAGCAAAAGTTAAGTAAAAATCGCTTAATAATGCATTGTAATTAAGGTATAAGTTTTGCATAATGTAGCCGTTATAGGGGGAAACGCATATGGACTCGGATCAGTTAAAGCGAATCAGTTTTAACCGCCGCCTCGACGTGCTCGAAATGGTGAGAGCTGCCGGAACAGGGCATATCGGCGGCAGTATGTCTTGTATGGATATTTTGGTTAGTTTGTATTATGAGATCATGGACACCGACATGATACACGCAGGCGCAGCTGAGCGTGATCGTTTCATTCTCAGCAAAGGACACTGTGCAGAGGCTCTGTACACGGTGCTAGCTGATAAGGGATTCTTCCCCAAGGAGCTTCTTCGAACCTACGCGGCTTTTGACACAATCTTAGCTGAGCACCCCACCAAGAAGGTGCCCGGCGTCGAGGTAGCCACAGGTGCACTGGGGCACGGGCTCTCCGTGGGCGTCGGGATGGCGGTCGGACTCAAGGCAGATAAAAGCTCCTCCCATATCTATGTATTGATGGGAGACGGCGAGCAGGCCGAGGGTGCGGTTTGGGAGGCTGTTATGTCCGCCGCAAAGTTCGGGTTGGATAACCTGACCGCACTCATTGACCGCAACCGCCTGCAGATCAGCGGCAGCACCGAGGAGATCATGCCTCTGGAAATAATCATGCCAGGCGGGCACCACAAAAAACGAAAACAAGGTAGAATGGGAGAACGGCGACAAGTTCGACCAAGGTTGCTCAAAAGAGCGGTTTGGAAATTGAGATTGCCTCTGCGTTGAACCACGGATTGTCCAGCCGAAAGGCAAAAGG
>JAEYPH010000056.1 GCA_023410875.1 Bacillota bacterium
CCGCTCTTTTGAGCAACCTTGGTCGAACTTGTCGCCGTTCTCCCATTCTACCTTGTTTTCGTTTTTTGTGGTGCCCGCCTGGCATGATTATTTCCAAAGGGCGACCGGAAAGCCCTTTGGTCGCGCCAGCAGGCGCGAGATCCTCTTTCTTAGCACGAGATATGCATTATATACGCTTACTGCGACAACCCCTATCTTCCCTATTCCAGCAAGTCCATGATGTTCTTGACGCTGGTTTGCGCATACGCCATGCACGTATCCGCCGCGCCGTAGTAAATTTTTACAAGCCCCTCTTCATACAGCACGCCGCAGTTGAACACGACGTTGCCAAAGAAGCCCTTGAGCTCATACTCGGCCTCGGGCTCCAGCACGGGCTTGCGGCTGCGCGCCAGCACTTTCCAGGGTTCGTTGGCGTCCAGCAGCGCCGCGCCCAGGCAATAGCGGTCGCTGGCAGAAGCGCCGTGATAAATTTCCAGCCAGCCGCCATCCACGCGGAAAGGCACAGCGCTGCAGCCGATGCGGCCGTCGTCCCACATGCCCGGCCTGCAGCCCATGAGCCGCCGGTGGTTGCCCCAGCACACAAGGTCCGGCGATTCGGAAATCCACATGTCCCGCATCTTATATTCCGCGGAGGCCGGGCGGTTGAAGGCATAGTATTTGCCGCCGATCTTCTCAGGGAAGATCGCGATGTCCTTGTTGTCCGGCGTGAAGATGACGCCGTGCCGCGTAAAATCCCGGAAGTCCGCCGTGGACGCCAGACACGTCGTGACGCCGGTCGTCGGCGAGATGGCGCTGTAGTTGATCCAGTAGCGGCCATCCATCCAGGTGATCCGGGGGTCTTCGATGCCGAAGGTCTCATACTGGTTGGCGGGCATCATGGCCGGGCGCTCGTCGATGGAAAAATGCAGGCCGTCGGCGCTCCTGGCGATGCGGAAATGAGAGATGGACGTGAGCCACCGCTCCCCCGGGGCCAGCACGAAACGGGTATCTGCAAGGTCAAGGCCGGGCAGAGACCTGTCAAATCTCTTGATCTCAATCTTACCGGTCACTTCGCTGAAATACGGAATCAGCACGACGTTGGGGTCGTTGTTCACGGGCTTCTCGGCCACGCGCATCAGCAGCAGCACCTCGCCCTGGAACCGAATCACGCCGGCGTTGAACACGCACTCCACGGTGAAATCCGGACGCGAGGGCTTCACGTCCCTGGGCTGGATCAGCGGATTGCCCGAATACCTTTGTACGTTCATTGTTGTTTGCTCCCTTCTAAATAACTCCATGCTTCAAAACCCAAGCCGAACGCTGGCGACCCCGCCGGCAGCGTGTAGTCCCCCGCCGCCACATCGGCAAACAGCGGGTCGGCGGCGATGGCGCCGTCGCGCAGGTCCAGCGGCTGTGTATCGTACTGCCGGTAGGCTTCGTCTATGCAGTGCTGCTCATACTCACCGGTGCGGCTGAAGAGCAGGTTGTTGGAGAATCCCGTGATGGCGTCGGGGTTTCCGGCGAAGATCAGCTTGTCCTTTGCGCTTAAGACGTTGCGCTCGAACACATATTGCGCGCAGCGGATGGCGCTCACCTTGAGCCAGGTGCTGCTGGCAAACACGTTGTTGCGAAAGACGTTGCGGCTGGCCATGTGGTTGAGCGTCGGGTGCGTGCAGTCCAGCACGAGGTTCTTCTCCACGACCCACCCCTCGGTCTGCTCGTCCAGATAGATGCCGTTGCGGCCGGTGTCCGGCTCGCTGCCCTGCTGGATGTCGCGGATCACGTTGCCGCGGACCATGCCGTTCTGCGTGAATGTGACGTAGATGGCGCCGCCGTCGTTGAGGAAGCGCATAACCCTGGACACGGTATTGCCCTCGATGCGCGCGCCGGTGTCGGTGTAGCGGCTTTCCGGCGCGGCAGCATAGGCGATGCCCGAATAGGGCGCGTCGGAAACCTCATTGCCCAGCACGTCGCAGCAGTGCGCGGAGATCGCGATGGCCGAGGTGGACAGCATGCCCACGTGGCGCACGCGGTTGCCCTCCACCCTGCATCCTCCAGGGGCCCGGGTGCGGAACACGATGCCGCCCGCGCCGGTGTACTCCAGGTCGCAATCCACGACCGCCACGTTCTTGTTGGGGCCGTATAACTTGATGCCGTGGCCGCCGGTGTTGCGGATGGCCAGACCTTCGAAGCGACAGCGGTCCATGCCGTCCTCGGCCTCGATGGCTCCGGGCATTTCATAGGCCCCGAACCCCGCCGGCCGCAGCGGCGCGTTCGTGCCCTCCAGCCGCAGCCCCTTCAGCGAGAAATCCCAGATGGCCCCGGAGAAGCGGAAAATGCTGTCGGCGATGGGGGCGACTGCCACGGCGGCGCCCATGTCCTCGCCGGGCAACGGCCAATACACGAGTCGGCCCGCCGACTTGTCCAGATACCACTGCCCCGGCCTCGTTAAGCCCTCCCGCGTGTTCCACAGGACGTACCTCTGGCTTTTGAACGCTCCCGGCGGGTGCCCGCAGGGCTGCGCAAAGCGCAGCATGCGGCTGGCCGGGTCGTGGGAGGCGACGCCCACGGTGGATTCGTCCCACTTGTGGTAAACGGTAATCTCCGCGTTGCGGACATCCAGCCACGGGCCCAGGTCTCCCTGCTTGTATTGCATCGTGGAATGCTCTTCCAGGGTGGGTTTGCGCGCCCAGCCGCCGGCGCTGGTGCTCAGCCACTCCACATCGAAGATGGTCTCATGCGAAAACATGCCGTCCTGCGGCAGCCGGGAGCGCTCGCACAGCCTGCCGTTTACCGAGAGCAGCCGGAAATCCCACTCCCCGGCTGCCACGGCGGGCAGCTCGGTATACCAGAAATCGCCCTGGTCTTCCTTCTGCCAGCCCTCGATCCTCTGACCGCCATAGAGCACCGGGGCTTCGCCCGGCGCGGCCTCGATGGTCAGCCCCGAATCCGCCGGACCCAGCGTCACAGATACGCCGTAATAGCTGCCGCCGCCCATGAGGATGGTTCTGGCGCGGCTCGCACCGGCCAGGCGGGATGCCTCTATGGCCCTGCCCAGCGTGGCAAAGGGGCCGTTTCCCGCGCCGGGAACGGGCGTTTTGCCGCTCCAATTGTCATCGCCTTCGGGGGAAACATGGAAAAACAGATGGTCTTGATTCATCGGCACCTCATCCTGCTCGTGCATATGGTCTCGCATATCCATCTTAGCAAAACGGAGCCTTTCGTTGATTCAACTTTCTTCACGAATCCGGTGTACTTTTTACGCATCTTTGAGATTGAAAAAGGCCTCTGCTTCACTGGCGCAGAAGCCTTCGATCTCCTTATAGGATGCTCTCAAGCGTTCTCACGCCACACGCAACGCGGTTCTTGCCCTGCACCTTGGCCACATAGAGCGCATTGTCGCTCAATTTGTAGAGCATATCTACGGTGGTCTCCCGATCCGGTATCATGGTGGCAACGCCTATGCTTATCGTATACCTGATCTCCGAATCCACGATTATCGCGGATGCCCCAATGGCCTTGCGCAACCGTTCGGCGATCTCCAGAGCCTCTTCCCCGTCGGTCCCAGGCAGCAAAACGGCGAACTCCTCGCCGCCATACCGCCCGAACAGGTCGTAATCCCTCAGAATGCTGCGTATGGTGTCCGCGAAGCGCACCAATACGATATCGCCGGCAAAGTGCCCATGCTCGTCATTGATCTTCTTGAAGTCGTCGATGTCCACCAGCAGATAGGAGACTGGCTCCTGCCTCCTGGCGAACAGGGAGATGGCCTCTTTGGCGCGCTGGATGAACGCGCTGCGGTTGAGTATGTTGGTCAAGCCATCGTAGGACGCCGCTCGGAGCAGCTCCCGGTCCATCTTTTCCTTGTCCAGAAGGATGAAGCCGACGCTGCCGGCCATCATCACAAGATACAGCAGCAGGAGCAACCCGGTGTTGAAAAAGTTGGTGGACGATAAGCTCAGGTCCATATCCGTCGTGAACGCCACATAAGCCCTGCACAGCAAGAAGAGCACCGTGACGCCATAAAACATCGCGATGACCCTTTGCAGCGGCGAGGCGTTCCTGTCCGCGCAGAGCACATATACCGGGAAAGCCATCATCACCGCGGCGACGACGGAGGCCATGGCGATCCGGGTGCTTTCCGTTGTCTCGAACGCCACCATCAGGAAAAACACCATGACGCAGGCAATCAGCACGCCGACATACGCCCTTCTTTGGAATCTCGTATAGCAGTTTTTCAGGATCAGCAAGGCGATGAGCTCTGCGGCCGCGCCGGCGAGCAGCACGGCATTCCCGGCAGCTTTCAGCATCACACTGGGCGTAGCCACCCTGAGCCCAAGCAAGACCCACGCCGCCATCTGGCACCACTTGGCCAGCAAGAGCATGTTAACCGCTGTGCTTTTGCGGTGCTTCGCCGTATACGCGATGACGAGAATCCCTGTTGTGAAATGGCCCAGTATGAGGACTATCAACATAGCCCCGACGTTTAGCTCAAAGGAGTCCATCCATCCCCCTCACGCCAGACGATATCGCAAAGGCTAACGGGCGCATCGTATGACCGATGCGCCCCATGCTTCACCTCTTCTATATACCCAGAAAACAGTCGCCTCTCTCAAAAACAGTGCACGAAATTCACTGAAAAGAGCACTAACATCGTTTATGCCCTATCAAGCTTAAGCTCGTCATAGGGCGTGTCGGTGCGGAAGGGCGACGCCGGCAGGCCGGCGGAGTTGTACAGGTTCGCCTCGGTGTAGTTGGCCCAGCCGTAGCGCACGGCCAGCGGTTGCGGCACGGCTTCGCTGCGCACGGTCACCGTGTTCCCGTCAATTTCTCCCTGGGCTGGATGGTATATGCCGTCGCAGCCGCACAGCGCAAAGCCCCGGAGCTCGCCACCCTTGGCCGCCAGACCCTGTCCGGCGTGCTCAAAGGTCAGCACAACGCTGCCGCCCTGTGCTCGCATCGCCACCGGGCGCGGCCCAAAACACTCCACCGAGTCGCCATACACTTGAGTCCGTGCCAGCAGCGCCAGCCGCTCGCCCACTGGGCCTTTGTCCAAGGGGTGGATGTTGGTCCTGTTGCCGCAATCGATGGCCACAGCCATGGCAGCGCTGCCGTCGGTTTGCGATACCAGCAGCTGCTGCTCCCGCAGCAGCGCCCAGCTCTCCCCGTCGGGGTCATTGTCTGCGGCGTAGGCGGCCAGCTGCACGAACAGGAAGGGCAACCGGGGCGCCTGCCAGTCCTCCCGCCAGTTGTCCATCATTTGGGTGAACAGCGACCGGTACAGCGGGGCTTTTACCGTGTCGCTCTCTCCCTGGTACCAGATGACGCCCCGGATGGCGTACGGTACGATTTTCCTCAGCATGGTATCGTACAAACCGGCGGGGCGCAGGGGGCACTGCAGGCCCATGGGCGGCGGCCATGGGTAGGGATGCTCCGCCTCGGATGCAAAATAGGCATCCAGATCGGTGGGATCAAAGGGGACGCCAGCCATGGCTTGCTGTTGGACGGCCACCGCCGCCGCGTAGGCGGCCTCCTCCGCCGCATAGGCCTGCGGGCTCTGCCCGGACACGAGCTGCAGATATTCGTCCAGATAAACCCGGATGTCCCCGCCCCGCTGCAGCCTCTCGCGGCTCATCCAGCAGGAGGCCGACGTGCCGCCCCAGTTGCAGTTGATGATGCCCACCGGCACACCCAGCGCCCGGTGCAGGTTCTTGGCAAAGTGATAGCCCACCGCTGTGAAGCCGGGCGCCGCCTGCGGCGTGCACACCGCCCACGCCGGCTGCTCGGGGTCGGCCCGCAGCATGCCGGGCTGCTGCTCAAAGGCGATCCTGGGGGCAGCGTAGTGCCGTATGCCGGGGTAATCGGCAAGGGGGATCTCCTCATAACCGTCCCTGGTCAGCAGCAGCGTGTAATCCATGTTGGATTGCCCGCCGGCCAGCCACACCTCGCCCATGAGGATGTTGCCCAGGGCGATCTGCCGCCCGCCGCAGGAGGCCGTCAAGGTGTACGGGCCGCCGGCCGCGAGCGGGGAAAAGTCCACGCGCCATTGGCCGTCCACCACGGCCGCCTCCCGAACCTGCCCGCAGAACTCCACCCGCACGCGGTCACCCTTGTCGGCCCAACCCCACACGGGGAGGGCTGCGTCCCGCTGCAGCACCATGTTGTCGGAAAACACATGGGCAAAACCGAAACTGCGTTCCATCCAAAATCCTCCAGTCTTCTCACCGGATTTTAACCGATGCCGGCCCAAAAAACCAGCGCCGGACGCGCCGGCGGCCAACCATGGTTCGGTTGACACCGGCCAGGGCGGATGCTATAACCATATTAATCCTGCTGGATTGGATAGGAAACCAACAGGTCAGGCCGATGAGGGAGCAGATATGAAATACATTCTATTTGTTGTGGATGGAGCTGCCGACATGCCACTGCCCGCGCTGCAAGGAAGGACCCCGCTGGAAGCGGCGCGCTGCCCCGCCATGGACGTTGTGGCATCCGCCGGGGCGCTGGGGCTGGCCGTCACGATACCCGAAGGCTTCCCCGCCGGCACCGACGGGGCGTTCCTGACGCTGTTCGGCTATGCCGGCGGGCCGCAATGGAGCCGTGGCTCTTTGGAAGCTGCAGGCCTGGGCGTGGACACGAGCGGCTATGCCAATGTGCTGCGCTGCAACCTGGTTTCCATATCCGGCGACGGCATGCTGCTCTCCCACAACGGGTTCGATATTGGGGACCAACCGGCTGCGGAACTGCTGGACGCCCTACTGGGCGACGCCGAGTTGGGCGGCTGCCTGCGGGCGCTGGGCGCCCGGCTGCTGCCGGGCAGGGGCTTTCGCCATCTGATCGCCGCGGAGCACCGCTGGCCGGGCTTCTGGCCGCCCCACGATCACCTGGGCGAGCCCGCGCCGGACGCGCCGGATGTATGGGCAAACTTATTGAACAGAGCCGCGCATGTGCTACGGCAGCGCTCCAGCGCGCTGGGGCTGGAGCGCCCTGTAACCGCGCTGTGGCCCTGGAGCGGCGGCCCGGCCCCCAAGCTGCCGCGGGTGGAGGATCGCTTTGGCCTGAGCGGCGATTGCGTCAGCGCCGTGCCCGTGGTGCACGGCGTCGCGCGGCTGGCCGGGCTGGCTGTCATAGATGTGCCCGGCGCCACAGGGCGGCTGGACACCGATTGGCGCTCCAAGGTGGCCGCTGCGCTGACGTCGCCGCACCCCTTCACGCTGCTGCACCTGGAAGCCCCCGACGAATGCGCCCACGAGCAGGACCCGCAAGGCAAGGTGCGCGCCATCGAGATGGCCGACGCCATGCTGGGCGAGCTGCTGGCCGGGCTGGCCGAGCGGCAGCAGCCCCACCGGGTGCTGCTGATTTCCGATCACTTCACGTCCACGGGAACCGGCAAACACCTGCCCGACCCCGTGCCCTTTGTGCTGTATGACAGCACAAAGGGCCAAAGCGGGAACGGTCGGCGCTTCACCGAGGCCCACGCGGCTGCCGCGGGGTTATCGGTGGATGGAAGCGCCCTGTTGGGCCTGCTGATGCAGCCCTAAGACAACTCCGACCCGGAAAGAATTGTCGGCGTACTCTGTTATTTCGCCAGCTTGTAGATTTCCAGCACATCCTGCCACAGCAGGCGCTTGAGCCCGCCGATGCCGTGCTCGCTGCCATAGGCCTCGCCGGTGGCCTTCTTGGCCATGATCTCCAGATTGGCGCCGTCGATGCCCAGCTCGGTTAGCGTTCCCGGCAGGCCCATCTTTCGGAAGAACTCCCGCAGGCGGGCGATGCCCTCCAGCACGATGGCGTCGGGCTCGCGGTAGCTGCCCTGCACGCCCATGATGTTCACGGCGAACTGCACGAACATATCGATGTTGGCCTTGTAAACATACTGCATCCACGCCGGGGTCAGCACAGCCAGCCCCGCGCCGTGGGCCACGTCGTAGATGGCGCTGAGCTCATGCTCCATGCCATGGCACGCCCAATCCTGCGCGCGGCCCAGGCCCAGCAGATCGTTGTGGGCGATGGTGCCGCCGAAGCCCACCTGGCACCAGGCGTCATAGTTGGCCGGGTCCGCCGACACGATCAGCGCGTTCTTCACGATCGTCCTGAGCGTGGCCTCGCACAGGCCGTCGGTCAGGTCGGTGTGCGTCGTGTTGGTGAAGTAGCGCTCGAAGATGTGGCTCATCATGTCCGCCACGCCGTTGGCGATCTGGTTCTTGGGCAGCGTGAAGAAAAGCTCGGGGTTCATGATGCTGAACACCGGGCGCAGCAGGTTGCTGCCATAGCCCAGCTTCATCTTCTTGGCCTCGTTGGTGATCACGGTGCTGGTGCTGGCCTCGCTGCCCGCCGCCGGAATCGTCAGTATTGTGGCCACCGGCAGCGCCTGCTGTATGGGCTTGTGCTGCTCATAGATATCCCAAACGTCGCCGTCATAATACACGCCCATGGCGATGGCCTTGGCCGAATCGATGGCGCTGCCGCCGCCCACGGCCAGTATCAGGTCCACGCCCTCCCGCCGGCACAGGGCAATGCCCTCATGCACCAAGGTCAGCCGCGGGTTGGGCACCACGCCGCCCAGCTCCACAAAATCCACGCCGGCGGCCCGCAAGGATGCCACAACCTCGTCATACAGGCCACTCTTTTTGATGCTGCTGCCGCCGTAGTGCAGCAGCACCTTGCTGCCGTGGGGTTTGAGCAGCTCGCCCACGGAGCGCTGGGTTCCCTTACCGAAGAGGATGCGGGTGGCGTTTTGAAAATCGAAATTCAACATGCTGATGTTCCTTTCCGCTCGTCGTCCTAAGTGATGAAAACAAGCACATATACCTATTGAGATTGTAACCCTTCGAGTTGCTCTAAAGTCAAGAACGAAATTTGCAAAAAATTGTTGTTCAAATGCTCTTACTTGGGGCCGGCAAACCGGCGGAAGCTCTCGGCCACGTCGGGGTAGCGCTCAAAGAAGAGGACCAGCCGGTTCATGTGGCCCAGCGTATCGGTGCTGATGTGGTGCTCGATGAGCTCGGTCTCCACCAGCAGGTCACCGGTGGCGCCCAGGGCCTTCAGGAACGCCGCTATGATGTTGTGCCGGTCCAGAAGGTATTTCCCCAGCTCCCTACCGTCGTCGGTCAGGAAGATCATGCCGTACTTCCTGTACCGTATCAATCCCAGCGCGCCCAGCTTCTGTGCCATCTTCGTGGCCGAGGAATCCTGCACATGCAACAGCTCCGCAAGCTCGTTGATGCGCAGAAAGCCCTCCCGGTCGATGTTGCGGTAGATCATCTCCAGATAGTCCTCCAGGGCGGAGGTCAATATTTTCTTGTTCTGCTCCAGCAGCTGATAGCCGCGCACGGTATGAAACTCGTGATTCTCCATTTCCTGCGTCTCCGGTACACCGCTTTCTCCATTTATATTCGGAACACCCGTTTTTTATTTGACATATGGTGTAGGGAAACTTGATTGCCCGCGCCTAACATGGCGGAGCGCAGCCATTTTCGGAGGTTTGAAATGGACAGCAAGCGATATATCCCCCTGCACCGCCTGCCCATCGGGCAGAGCGCGCTGGTAAAGCAGCTGACCAGCGACGGCGCCGCCCGCAGGAGAATGCTGGACCTGGGGCTGATCCTGGATACCGTCGTGGAGGCCCTGCAGAAAAGCCCGTCCGGGGACCCCACCGCCTATTGCATCCGCGGCGCCGTGATCGCGCTGCGCTCCGACGACGCCAGCAAAGTCCTCGTGGAAATTTAAAATAGCGGAAAGCAGGTACTCCCATGGGCATGCCATGCCATTGTTCCGGCGCACAAACCGCCAGTCTGGAGCCAAAAATCCAGCGCCAGGCTCCGCAAGACAGGGTCGTCGCGTTGGCCGGCAACCCCAACGTGGGCAAGAGCACGGTGTTCAACGGCTTGACCGGGCTCAACCAGCACACCGGCAACTGGCCGGGCAAGACGGTCTCCAACGCCCAGGGCAAATACCGGCACAAAGGGATCGACTTCACGCTGGTCGATCTCCCCGGTACATACTCGCTGATGTCCAGTTCTGTGGAAGAGGAAATCGCCCGCGACTTCATCTGCTTCGGCCGGCCGGACGTGACCGTCGTCGTGGCCGACGCCACATGCCTGGAGCGCAACCTGAACCTGGTGCTGCAGACGCTGGAGATTACGCGCCGGGCGGTCGTGTGCGTGAACCTGATGGACGAGGCCAAAAAGAAGCAAATTCGTATCGACTTGAATGAACTGTCGGTATGTTTGGGCGTGCCGGTGATCGGCGCCAGCGCCCGCAGCGGCGTGGGGCTCACAGCCCTGATGGACGCCGTGGCGGACCTGGCGGAGCAAGAGCGCTCCAATGCGCTGGCCATCCAGTATGACGCGCCCATCGAACGGGCGCTGGCCGTGGTACAGCCGGCCATCGGCGCGGCGCTGCCACCCTGGCTGGGCAGCCGTTGGGTGGCCCTGAAGCTGCTGGACCCCGATGAGGCGCTGCTGCGCTCCATGCACGGGGCGCTGGGCTTCGACCTGCAAGCCGACCCCGCCGTGGCGGCGGCGTTGCGGCAAGCCCGCGACATGCTGCAGTCCGGGGGCATCGCCAACCAGTTCCGGGACAGCGTGGTCTCCTCCATCGTCCGCCGGGCGGAGGCCATCTGCCAGAAGGCCGTGGTCTTTGAGACCCAGGCATACAACCGCACCGACCGCCGGATCGACAAAGTGCTCACGTCCCGGGTGTTCGGCATCCCGATCATGCTGACACTGCTGGGCCTGGTGTTCTGGCTCACGATCACCGGCGCCAACGTCCCCTCCCAGAAGCTGGCCGACCTGCTGTTCTGGGTGGAGGCACGCCTGAGCGGTGCGCTGCTGGGCATCGGAGCAGCCCGGTGGGTTCACGACATGCTGGTGCTGGGCGTGTATCGCACGCTGGCATGGGTCGTGTCGGTCATGCTGCCGCCCATGGCCATCTTCTTCCCGCTGTTCACGCTGCTGGAGGATTTCGGCTATCTGCCCCGCATCGCCTTCAATCTGGACAGGTTTTTTCAGAAGGCCTGCGCCCACGGCAAGCAGGCGCTCACGATGTGCATGGGGTTTGGCTGCAATGCCGCCGCCATCATCGGCTGCCGGATCATCGATTCGCCCCGGGAGCGGCTGATCGCCACGATCACGAACAACTTTGTGCCGTGCAACGGGCGATTCCCTACGCTGATTGCCATCATCACGATGTTCTTCGCCGGCATCGCCATTGCGCCGCTGCAATCCGTCGTGTCCACGCTGATGCTGTTGGGCGTCATCGTGTTGGGCGTCGTCGTCACGCTGCTTATATCCCGGCTGCTGTCGGGGACCATCCTCAAGGGGCTGCCTTCCTCCTTCGCGCTGGAGCTGCCGCCCTATCGCCGGCCGCAGATCGGCCGGGTCATCGTGCGCTCGGTGCTGGACCGCACGCTGTTCGTGCTGGGCCGCGCCGTCACGGTGGCCGCGCCGGCGGGGCTGGTCACCTGGATCATGGCAAACATCCACATCGGGGATGTGAGCGTGCTCACGGCCTGCGCCAACCTGCTGAATCCCTTTGCCCAGCTGCTGGGCATGGACGGATACATCCTGATGGCCTTCGTGCTGGGCTTTCCCGCCAACGAGATCGTCGTACCGATCCTCATCATGAGCTACATGGCCACCGGCAGCCTGCTGGAACTGGATTCGCTGGACCAACTGCGCGCGCTGCTGGTGTCCAACGGGTGGACATGGCTGACCGCCGTGTGCACGATGCTCTTTTCGCTGATGCACTGGCCCTGCGGCACCACATGCATGACGATCCACAAGGAGACGCAGAGCTGGAAGTGGACGGCGCTATCCTTCGCCGTGCCCACCGCCACCGGTATGGCCATATGCTTCCTTGTGGCGAGCATTGCCCGGCTCCTTGGGCTGGCATAGGAAAACAAAAGACCGGCGATATACGCCGGTCGAAAACACTATGAGATACTAGGAAAGAAAGCCTTGGTGACCTGCACCAATTATGGTTATACCATAGCACCAAAACCGCCGGTTGTCAAGCAAATATAGGAGAAAGAGAGCGCAAAAGAGGCACAAACACGAGTCAAGGCAGAAAAACCTCCGCAGCGCCGGATCGGCGGTTTTACAAACGCGCCCCCGAACGATATCCTTTGCTGCGCAAAGGAGGTGGGCATATGCAGATCACGCTGGACGGTATCAAGAAGACCTTTCGGGTATACGAACGCCCGGAGGGCAAATGGGGGCTGCTGCGCGGAGCGTTCATGCGCAATGTGCGCGAGGTGCACGCGCTGGACGGCATCGGCTTCCAGATCGACGAAGGGGAGCTGGTGGGCTATATCGGTCCCAACGGCGCGGGCAAATCCACGACGGTCAAGGTTATGAGCGGCATTCTGACACCGGACGGGGGCCAGTGCGCAATTTTGGGCCGCACGCCGTGGAAGCAGCGGGTGGCCCACGTGGGCCAGATCGGCGTGGTGTTCGGCCAGCGCTCCCAGCTGTGGTGGGACGTGCCGGTGGCGGATTCCTACGACGTGCTCAAGGACATCTACGACATCTCCCCGGCGGATTACAGGAGCAGGATGGCGGAGCTGACCGCGGCCATCGGCGTGGACCATCTGCTCAAGACGCCGGTACGGCAGCTCTCCCTGGGGCAGCGCATGCGCTGCGAGCTCGTGGCGGCGCTGCTGCACCGCCCCAAAATTCTGTTCCTGGACGAGCCGACCATCGGGCTGGACGCGGTTTCCAAGCTGTCTCTGCGGGCCTTCCTCAAGGAGGAGAACCGCAAGCACGGCGTCACGATGGTGCTGACGACCCACGACATGGACGACATCGAGGCGCTGTGCGAGCGCGTCATGGTCATCGGCCACGGCAGGCTGCTGTACGACGGCCGGCTGGCCGGCCTGCAGCAGCAATATGCGCCGCAGGTCGTCATGAAGGTGAACACCGACGAGATGATAGCCGCGATGTACAGCCATCTTTCGCTGGCGTAGGAGGCGAACGTGAAGATACGACAAACTTTCAAAGCTTGCCGGTCGCTGTTCCGCATCCGCTTTGCCGAGGGGCTGCAATACCGCACCGCGGCCATCTCCGGCGTGTTCATCAGCGTGTTCTGGAGCCTCATTGAATGCGTCGTCTACACAATCTTTTTCAAGTACAGCCAGAACACCTGGAACAACAACGGCATGTCGCTGCCGCAGACGATCTCCTACATCTGGCTGCTGCAGGGGCTGTGGGCCATGCTGACGATGAACATCGACGACGACATCCTGGGTAAGATCAAGACCGGCGACATCGGCGTGGAGCTGTGCCGCCCGCTGGACCTTTATGCCCACTGGCTGGCCAAATCCTCCGCCGGCAAGCTGGGCATCGCGTGGATGCGCGGCCTGCTCACGCTGGTCGTGGGGCTGCTGATTCCCGGCGGTTACGGCCTGGGCGCGCCGGCTTCGGCGGCGGGCTTCGGTCTGTTCCTGCTCACGGCCGTGCTGGCCTTCGCGCTGTGCTCGGCCTTCGGCATGTTCGTCACTGCCATCCGCGTCAACATCACGTGGGGAGACGGGCCCACCTACATGCTGATGCTGCTGAGCGGCGTGCTGTCCGGCGGTTATCTGCCGCTGCGCCTGTGGCCCCAGGCGCTGCAGCCGCTGCTGCGCCTGCAGCCCTTCGCCGGCTTCGCCGACACGCCGGCCCAGCTCTACGTGGGCACGATGTCGCCGGGGGACGCGCTGGGCGCCATGGCCGTGCAGCTGGTGTGGACGGCAGTCTTCGTTGCGGCGGGTCGCGCCATCCTGCGGCACAGGCTCAAAACCGTCATCATACAGGGAGGTTGAAATGAAAGCGTTGGCTGCCGAGGGCAGAATCTACACCAAATATTTGCGGATGCACCTGAAATCCGGCATGGAATACAAGGGCTGGTGGCTGATGCTGCTGCATGTGCTCTTCGCCGTCGTCACCGACCCGCTGCCGACGATCCTGCTGTTCTCGCGCTTTGGTTCCATCGGCGTCTGGTCGGTGGAGCGCATCATACTGATCTACGCGCTGGCACTGGCCTCCTTTGGGCTGGCCGAGAGCTTCTGCCGGGGGTTCGATTACTTCCCGTGGCACATGCTGCGCACCGGGAACTTCGACCGGCTGCTGCTGCGCCCGCGTTCGCTGTTCACGCAGGTCGCGGCGTCCTTCTTCCATCTGCACCGGCTGGTCCGCCCGCTCACCGGCACCTGCGCGGCCCTGTGGGCATTGAACGCCATGGGCGTGCCCTTCACCTTCGCCCGCGCGCTGATCCTGCTGATGGCGCTGGCCGGCGGCTGCATCATGTATTGCGGCGTGTTTGTGCTGACGTCCGGCCTGGCGTTCTTCACGATCAAGGGGCTGGACTGGATCTACATCCTGACCAACGCCAGCTACCAGATCACCCGCTGCCCAGAGCCCTACATGCCCCGCATCCTCAAGGGCATGTTCTCCTTCCTGCTGCCGATGCTGTTCATCAGCTTCTACCCGGCGGCCGTGGTGTGCGGCTGGGGCTATCCCCCGTGGCTGGGCTACCTGGCCCTGCCGGCGGGCGTGCTGTTTCTGGGCGTCTCGCTGCTCATCTGGCGGGTCGGGGTGCGGCATTATCAGAGCACCGGCAGCTGAGTGCGCAGTCTGTCCTTTCTGACACGCCGGTAAATTCTGTCGCATTTTGTGGTATGATCTTCGATGCAGTTCATAAAAAACACAGGTGTGTATATGTTCATCGCCGACTTTCATATCCATTCTAAGTATTCCAGGGCAACCAGCAAGGATTGCGTCCCCAAGGTGCTGGACCTGTGGGCCCGGCGCAAGGGCCTGGGCCTCATCGGCACCGGGGACTTCACCCACCCTGCCTGGCGCCAGGAGCTCCAAGAGAAACTGACACCCGCCGAAGACGGGCTCTATATGCTCAAAAGGGAACTACGCCAGCCCGGCGATGTGGCCGGCCCAGGCTTGGAGCCGCGCTTCATTCTGTCCGCCGAGATCAGCTCCATCTACAAGAAGAACGGCCGGGTGCGCAAGGTTCACAACCTGATCCTGCTGCCCAGCCTGGAGGCTGCCGAGGCCCTGTCCCACCGGCTGGAGGCCATCGGTAATCTGCATTCCGACGGCCGGCCCATCCTGGGCCTGGACAGCCGGGACCTGCTGGAAATATCCCTGGGCGTGTGCCCGGAGGTGCTGTTCATCCCCGCCCACATCTGGACGCCCCACTTTTCGCTGTTCGGGGCCTATTCCGGGTTCGACACCATTGAGGAATGCTTCGAAGACTTGACCGGGCACATCCACGCGCTGGAGACGGGGTTGTCCTCGGACCCGCCGATGAACTGGCGGCTGTCCGCACTGGATCGGTTTGTGCTGGTGTCCAATTCCGATGCCCACTCCCCGGCCAACCTGGCCAGAGAGGCCAACGTCTTCGACACGGAGCTGAGCTACGGGCATGTTGCGCAGGCGCTGAGCGCCCCCGGCTCCGGGGCGTTCCGCGGCACGCTGGAATTCTTCCCCGAGGAGGGCAAATACCACTGCGACGGGCACCGGGCCTGCAAGGTGTGCCAGAAGCCCGCGGAAACCCTGGCCACCGGGGGCGTATGCC
Organism: Bacillota bacterium; assembly: GCA_023410875.1. Lineage (GTDB taxonomy): Bacteria > Bacillota > Clostridia > Christensenellales > UMGS416 > JAEYRA01. Next base: position 15,553 of record JAEYPH010000056.1, read on the forward strand.
CGGTGTGCGGCGGCAGGATCACCGTGGGCGTGCTGCACCGCGTGGAGGCGCTGGCGGATCGCCCCGAGGGCCATGTCCCGTCAGCGGCCCGACAGTATGAAAGCCTGGTGCCCCTCCAGGAGGCCATCGCCGCTTCCATGGGCATGACCACCGCCAGCGCCAGGGTGCGGGAGAAATACGATGACATGCTGCGCCGCCTGGGGCCGGAGCTTTTCATCCTGCGGGAGGCCGCCGCCGAGGACATCCAGCGCGAGGCGGGGCCGCTGATCGCCGAGGGCATCCGCCGGCTGCGCCTGGGCAAGGTGGGCATACAGCCCGGCTATGACGGGGAATACGGCAAGATCAGCATACTGGACAAGGCAGAGATCACACGGCTGAGCGGCCAAGTCAGCTTTCTGGGCGAGGCGCAGGGGGCTGGCTCCGCTGCCCCCAAGGGTACGCGCAAACGCAAGGAATCCGGCCCGCCGGCTTCCACTGCCGCTGACCGACAGCGTGGCGCGCCCGAGGCCGCGGAGGCTGAAGCCCTGCCCTATGGGCTGAACCGGGAGCAGTGGGAGGCCGTGTGCGCCCAGGAGCCCGCCGTGGCGGTGATCGCCGGGCCGGGCACGGGCAAGACCAAAACGCTGGTCAGCCGCATCGCCCACCTGGTGCAGCAGGGTGTGCCAGGCGAGCACATCACCGCCGTGACCTTCACGAACAAGGCCGCCGCCGAGATGCGCGCCCGGCTGGATCAACAATTTGGCGATTCTCACATCGTTCAAGAAATGTCCATAGGCACCTTCCACTCCATCTGCCTCAAGCTGCTGGCCGGCCCCGAAGGAAAGACAGCCGTCACGATCATCGACGAGCCCGAGGCGCTCTCCCTCATCAAGGAGATCCTGGGCGATCTGGGCCTCAAGGACGCGCCTAGGGATGTGCTGCGGGGGATTTCCCTGATCAAGAACGGCGCGGCGGCCCCGGAGGAGAGCGCCGACGTGCCCTCCGGCGTCTATGATCTGTACCGGCAGCGGCTGGCGCAATACGGCGTGGTGGATTACGACGACATCCTGCTGAACGTGCTCACCCGGCTGGATGGCGAACCCGACGGCGTGCCGGCCGCCTTCACCCACCTGCTGGTGGATGAGTTCCAGGACATCAACGCGATACAGTACCTGCTGATCCGGCGGTGGAGCGCCGGCAGCGCCGGCCTCTTCGTCATCGGCGACCCCGACCAGTCCATCTACGGCTTCCGGGGCTCCAACGCCCACTGCTTCGCGCGCTTCTTCGAGGATTATCCGCAGGCTCGGCGGGTCGCCTTGGCCCACAATTACCGCTCCACGCCGCAAATCGTCGGCTGCGCCAAGCCCGTGGTGCAGGCCCAGCACGAGGGGCAGGCCTTCCCGCTGGAAGCCCGGCGGGACAGCGGCGCCATGGTGCGCCTGCTGGAAGCCGGCGACGCCTTCTCCGAGGCGGTGTTCGTGGCCAAGGAGATCAACCGCATGGTCGGCGGCATCGATATGCTGGCCGCGCAGGCTTCGCCTGCCTCCAAAGAGAGGCAAACACCCCAAGGAAATATGCGTGGCTTTTCCGACATCGCTGTGCTGTATCGCACCAACCGCCAGGCCGAGGCGCTGGAGCAATGCCTGGCCACGGAGGGCATCCCCTACGCGGTGGCCGGGCGGGAGGAAACCCTTAACGACCTGCAGGTGCGCCGGGCGCTGGCCTTCTTCCGGCTGCTGCTCAACCCTGCGGACCCGGTCTCCCTGCGCATTTGCCTGCGGGAGGCGGGCGTGCCCAAGGATGCCATGCAGGGCGTTATGCAGCGGTGGAGCGACGCCGAAAAGAGCATCCCTGCTCTGTGCCGCGTCTTAAATGGGCTGGAACTGCCTGCTCGCACAGACGCCCCGCAGGGGCTGGCGGGGATGCTCACGAAGTATGAACCTCTGGCTACCACGGAGAAGCCGGACAAGCTGCTGGAACTATGGCTCAAGGAGAACGCGCCGCTGGAAAACGACCCGGTGCAAAGGCTGCTGCACACGGCCGTGCTGCACGACGACATGCCGTCCTTGCTGCACAACCTGGCGCTGGGGCGCGAAAGCGACGTCGTGCGCAGCGGCGCCCGCCGCCACACGCCGGACGCGGTGAAGCTGATGACGCTGCACGGCTCCAAGGGGCTGGAATTCCCGGTGGTGTTCCTGTGCGGCGTGAACGAGGGGATGATTCCTCTGCAAAACTATGCTGGCGCGTGCGACCCCGAGGAGGAGCGGCGGCTGTTCTATGTGGGCATGACCCGGGCGCAGGACGAACTGGTTCTCTTGACCTCTCCCACTCCGTCGCCGTTTTTGGCCGATCTGCCGGAGGAGCTCCTGGCAAGAGGAAACACCTATGCTCGAAGGCAAGAACCAGCATTTGAGCAGTTTAGCTTTATATAAAGGCTATCACTCGGATGGGGTTTCGCGCCTTCAGGCGCGCCCTGCGCATCGCCTCGCCGACATCCGGTCGGCGAGTGCGGCAAAGCCGCACAAGGCGACGCTGGGCTGAGCGCCATCCAGGCGCAAAGGCCAAAGGGCTTTCCGATCGCCCTTTGGAAACCTTCGGCCCCAAATCTTGGATAGTTGCGACTATGTACAAATACTAGCTAGATTTGATTAAGAAACAGTGATTCAGCGGACCACTCCCCTGCCCCAAGTCCAAGCCAGCCATCAGCGCCCCGGTCACATACTTCTTGGCGTTCTCCACGCTGGCGGCCACGCTGCGCCCGGCGGCCAGGTTGCACGCGATGGCCGAGGACAGTGTGCAGCCGGTGCCGTGGGTGTTGGGGTTGTCCACCCTGGGTGAGCGGAACCAGTGCACCCTGCCATTCTCCAATAGCAGGTCGTCAGCACGGCCGGCCAAGTGCCCGCCCTTTATGAGCACCGCGCCCTTCACCAGCGCGGCGATGCGCTTAGCCGCCGCCAGCATGCCCTCGGCATCCTCTATGGCGAAGCCGCACAGCGCCTCCGCCTCAGGGATGTTGGGCGTCAGCACATCCGCCAGTGAGAAGAGCCCCTGGGCCAGCGCGTCCACAGCGTCGGCGTTGAGCAGCTTGCTGCCGCTGGTGGACACCATGACCGGGTCCACGACGATGTTGGATGCGCAGTATTCCCTGAGTTTCTCCGCAATGACGCGGATGATGCCGGCGCTTGCGACCATGCCGATCTTCACGGCGTCGGGGCGAATGTCCCGGAAGACGCAGTCCAGCTGCAGCCCCACGAATTCCGCCGGCGTCTCCACAACGCCATAGACGCCGGTCGTGTTCTGCGCCGTCAGGGCGGTGATCGCGCTCATGGCGTACATGCCGTGGGCGGTGATCGTCTTGATGTCCGCCTGTATGCCCGCCCCGCCGGAGCTGTCGGAGCCCGCGATGGTCAATACCTTATACATCCTTTTCCCACTCCCATTCCTCAAACGACTCGATGTAGCGGTCCGCCAGCCGGGTCAGCGCCTCGCGGTCCCCGGCGGAGGAAGCGTCGAACACGCCGACGACCGGGAAGCCCGCCGCCTTGGCCGTTCGGGCTGCGTGCAGCGCGTCCTCAAACACGACGGTCTGGGCCTTGGCCGTGCCCAGCCGCTCCAGTGCCGCCAGATAGATGGCCGGAGATTCCTTGCCGCAGCCCACGTCAGCGCAGCATAGTATAAAGTCGAAGAATTCTGCTGCCCCCAGCCGTTCCAGCGCCGCACCGGCGGCGGCTTTGTCCGTAGCCGTGGCGACGCACATCCGCACTCCGGCGCTCCGGAGCCTGCACAGGAACGGCAGCACGTAACCCTTGAGCGAGACCCGCTCCCGATACTGCCGGGCCAGCAGTTCGCCGAACTGGGCCAGGAGCTCCTCCTGCGTTTCCTCGAAACCAAAGGCCTCTCGGAAGAACGCCGCGGCCTGGGGCAGGCTCATGGTCTTGAGCGTCTCGGTCAAGCCTGGCGGCGCGCCGATGCCGCGGGATTCCAGATAAAGCGCGCCGAACCGCTGCCATACGGGCATGCTGTCCAGCAGCGTGCCGTCCAGATCGAAGATCGCGCCGGCCATCCTCATGCGAAGGCCGCCTTGCCGCACAGGTCCCGCAACGCCTTGGCGGCCCCGGTGATACCCGGCCGGGCGAACAGCGCCGAGATCACGGCGATGCCCGCGATGCCGCTGCCTGTGAGCCCCAGCACGTTGTGCTCCGAGATGCCGCCGATGGCCACGACAGGGATCGTCACGCTGGCGCAGATCTCCTTGAGCACTTCCAGCGAGACGTCTTCGGCGTCCGGCTTGCTGCCGGTCGGGAAAACCGCCCCCACACCCAGATAATCGGCGCCTTCCCGCTGGGCCCGCACCGCCTGCTCCACGGTTTGGGCGGACACGCCCAGGATGCGGCCCTCGCCCAGCAGCGCGCGGGCCTCGGCCACGTCCCGATCCTCCTGGCCCACATGGGCGCCGTCGGCCCCAACGGCCAGAGCGACCTCGATGTCGTCGTTGATCACGAAGGGCACGCCCCACCGATCCGTGACCCGCTTGATCTGTCTGGCTTGCGCGACAAATTCGTCAAAGGGCAAATCCTTCTCCCGCAGTTGCACAAAAGTGACGCCGCCGCGCAGGGCGTCCTCCACCTGGTCGACCAGCGTGCGGCCGCCCAGCCACGCGCGGTCGGTCACCGCGTACAGCAACAAGGCCTTCCTATCGAATTTCAACCTTTGCCCCTCCGGCCAGCGTGGCCCCGTCCAGCTTGCTCATGCAGTCGATGATCAGCGTGCGGTAGGTCGCGGTGCCGCCATCCACCTGCTGCAGCCTGCGCTGGGCCAGTTCCCCGCACAGGCCCATGGCGGCCACCGCCGCCGCCGTGGCCTCCAGCAGGTGGTCGGGGTTGGCGGCGCAGAACGCGCCGATGAGCACCGACAGCATGCAGCCCGTGCCGGTGACCCTGGACATCAGCGCCGTGCCGTTGCGGATCACATAAGCCTTGCTGCCGTCGGCCACAATGTCGATGGCGCCGGTGATGGCCACGACAGCGCCGGTCTGCCGGCTGAAACCCTGGGCGAAGACCACGGCTTGGTCCAGGTTGTCCTCGGTCACGCGGTCGGCGGCGGCGGCGTCCACGCCCTGGGTGCTGCCGCCGGCATTGGCCACGGCTTTCACTTCCGAGATGTTGCCGCGCAATACGCAGGGCCGCACATCCTGCATAATCTGCAGCGCTGTGCCCGTGCGCAGCGCGGAAGCGCCGGCGCCCACCGGGTCCAGCACCGCGGGGTGCGCAAGGTCCGCGGCCTTCCTGCCTGCCAGCAGCATGGATTCGATCGTGCGCGCGTTGAGCGTACCGATGTTGAGCACCAGCGCGGCGCAGATGGCCGTGATCTCTTCCACTTCTGCCGCGTCGTCGGCCATGATCGGCGAAGCGCCGCAGGCCAGCAGGATGTTGGCGCAGTCGTTCACCGTGACATAGTTCGTGATGGCGTGCACCAGCGGCGCTTTGGTGCGGACGTTGCTCAGGATTTCTTCAAACACAGTTTTCTACCTCTTTCCACGAGAATGCAAAGCAAGGATGTCAGCGCCATGACCGGCAGTGTGATGCCCAGAAAGGTCTCCACCGGCAGCAGCAGGCGATAGGCGGCAAAGCCGAGCGCCCACAGGACCAGGTTGGGCACGCAGAACGCCCGACCGGAGTGATCCTTCTTCAGAATGAAGACGTCGGTGATCAGGATGGCGGCCATGGGCGCGAACACCGAGCCGATCAGGTACAGGAAGTCCTCATACCGTTCCACCGGCGCAAACACCGCCAGCCCCACGCCCGCCACGCCCACGGCGGCGGCCACCCATTTTTCGCTGACCCTGCCCGCGATGCTCTGGAAGCTCACGCCCGCCGAGTAGGCATCCAGAAAGGTCGTCGTGACCGTGGACAGCAGCACGATCAGCATGCCGGCCACACCCAGCCCGGCTGCGGCCATCACGGCGGCGATGTCGGGGTTGCCGATGAAGAGGGCCGCGCCCAGGCCAATGATGTACATCCACGAGCTGCCGACGAAGTAAAAGAGCGTGCTGACCAGCGTGGCCGCCCGGGGCTTTTGGGCCTGCCGGGTGTAGTCGGCGATGAGCGGCAGCCAGGAAAGCGGCATCGCGGCGGAAAGCTCCACCGCCCCGCCGAAGCTCATGGCCCCTTCGGCAACGGCGGCAGGCGCGCCCCGGAACACGACGACGCTCAAGACCACCGTCAGCGCCAACAGACCGCCGACCGCGACGATGTTGAGCTTGCCCAGGTTCTTGATACCCACGGCAATCCACACGAGGATCAGCGCGCCGATGACGGCGCTCCACAACCCCTGCCCGCCCCAGATGCCGTCGCCGACGATCACGCCCATGGCCTTGGCCCCGCCGGCGATCATCACCGCCGTCCAGCCGACCAGCTGCAGCACGTTGAGCAGCGAGAACAGCATGGCGCCCTTGCCACCGAAGGAAAGCCGCACGGATTCCATGGCCGTGATGCCCCTCTTGGCGCCGATGATGCCGGCCAGATAGAGCAGCGCGCAGCCGATGGCATGCCCCAGCAGTATGGCCGCCGCGCCTCGGGCCAGGCCCAGCGGCGCGATCAGCGTGCCCGCCATGATCTCCGCGATAGAGACCGCCGCGCCGAACCACAGCAGCCCGTTGTCCAAAATCGATGTCTTGCCCTTCTCCATGGGATACCGTCCTTATAAAAGAATGGTGGGATATGCCGCGCGGCATATCCCACCAAATTACATCAATTCAATGAATATATCCCTACGTTGGCATTACCCAAATCAGGTTGTACGGGTCGGAGTTGAAGGACTCCCTCTCAGCCTGCTGCACAAGCTCCCCTTTTATTCTGTTCGCTGCATTTTAACACGGCGCTGGGCGTTGGTCAACACCGGCCGTTACTGCTGCAAGTGCTTGTCCAGCGCCTTTTGATAGGGGGCATCCTGCGTATATTGGGTCACGTCGTCGGGGTACCCCGGCAGGCGGTGCATCTTACCGAATATCATCGTGGAAAGGCCTTTGCCGTCGCTCAGATAAATCGACACGTTCCGCTCGGTCCCTTTTTCATATTTGTCGGGCTGCATGTGGATGATGTAGGAGATCTCGACATCCTCGGTCTTGTCATCGGCGTGCTCCAGCGTCTCGCCCTGTTTGCCGGTTGCCTTGGCGTTCAGATAAGCCTGCGTGGCGACGACGATGAAGCTGCCCTTGTCCACGGGCACATCGATTTTTGGCGACAGCGTGGCTCCATCCAGCATGGGCAGGGCGTAGGAGTCCCGCTCCCAGTCCTCGCGGGTGTTCAGGCTGAAGACAAGATTGTCGCAAATCCCCTCACCGCCGGCGTTGAAGCTCATGTCCACGGGCACGTCCTTGAGGAAGTCCTGCAGATAGTCCCCGGCGTCCAGCTTCATGCCCATCCAGAAGAAGCCGCTGTAGGCACCGGCTGACGAGCGGTTGTCGTTGGCATCGATCTTATCCAGATAGAACTCGCATTCATAGTCCACCCAGTACCCTTCGGCGATCTCCTGCCGCCACTGGCCGGTGGCCTCTATGACATAGATGCTCGGGTCATACAGGCGGTCGTTCTTCCCCTGGTCAGATGTCGCGTCCGCCAGCTGCTCCCCTGGCGCTTCGCCCGGTACACCCCCCTGCGTTCCGCCCTGAGCGCCTGGCGTCGTCGCCTCGGCAGACGGGCTGGGTGTGGCGCTGAGGCTGGGCGATGGCGACACCGTGGGCTGGGCGGGCTGCTGCGCGCAGGCCGCCAGAGCCGTACAGCATACCGCCAATACCAACACAACACAAAATATCCGTCTCAATGTCATCATCCTTTCCATAAAGATGCCCCCGGCCACGGCAAAAAGAATCGGCCGTGCGGGCATTCTGTATGCTACAAAAGGAAGCGCAAAGAGAATAGCGATCAGCGGTGAACTTTAGTTAAAATAATGCTCCAAAATAATAAGCATGGCAATCAAAGCGTTTTTCTGTACTGGGTTGGCGTCATGCCAACCTTCTCCTTGAACACCTTGGCCAGGTTGCCGCTGTATTCCACGCCGCAGGCAGCGAATGCTTGGGTCACGGAGAGATTTGTGTCCCGCAGCGCGTCCTTGAGCTTTCTGATCTTGATATCCTGATAATAGCCGTACGGCGTTGTGCCGGTTTCCTTTTTGAACATGCGCGCAAAGTGATACCGGCTCATGTTGACGGCACGAGCGATTTTATCCATGTCGAATTCTTCCAGCCAATGGCTCTCCATGTATTCCCTGGCCACCGCGACATCGGGTTTGCCGGCATACACTCTGTTGGTTATGAACATGCTGACGACATGTGTCATTCTCTTGTTTTCGTCAAAGATGGGAAAGTTCAAAATGTCCACATACATGGATTTGATGGCGTAATCGGGGCTTCTCGTTTGATACCATTTCCAGAAGTCCTCCAGCGGAACCCTGACATCCGGCACCAATACGATCTCGCCATGGAAGGCCCGCCGCACATAATCGCGCAAACCGTACTGTTCGTTGACCAAAGGGTCCTCCAGCAAATTGTACTTCCCTACGATCTGCGACGCATCGGAGATGTTCCACATTTCCAGCACCGCACGGCTCACAAAAACAGCCTTGCCGTCGGGCGTGAAAATCTGGATGGGAATGGGAAACAACTCCGCCACCTGGAAAAGCTGCTGCTCATCGCCGAAGACGGATTGAAACGAAGTCAATATCGGATTGTTTTCGCCATAAATGAACTTATCCAAGCCGCATCCCCCTCTCCTTTGCGACTGCGGCATACAGGATGCATCATGCGCGTTGGGTCAATTCCCGGGTGATGCGCACCGCTTCCTTGACCTTGCCGGGGTTGCCGGACAGCGTGTAGATGTCACGGAAGATGTATTCCGTCTTGCACCCCTTGGTCAAGTCTGCTGTTTTCTGTATGTGGGCGCGGAAGGCGTCGGCGTCGAAGGCCGGGTGCACGCCGATGAAATTCGGAGAGGGTTTCCGTGAATAGATCGTGCGGCTGCCGGCCAGCCGCTGGGCCATGAATTCCTCGTCGCACCAGGCTGAGATGGACACCTTGCGCAGGTTGGGTAGATGGGCCAGGCAATCGTCCCATATGGCGTTCACGGGCTCGCAGCAGCCGTAATAGAGCAGGCCGAACTGCGCGGCCAGTTCAGCGTAATAGGGGAAGATCAGCTCCCGGTACATACGCGGGGATATGCCCACGCTCTCCTGGGAATTCAGGTGCCCCCACAAGTCCACGCTGCGCACGGGGCCGGAGATGGGCTCAGCCAGCGGGCCGTCGTGGAAGCAATAGCTGCCGCTGCCCATGTAGTCGTTGCCGTTGTTGAGCAGCAGCAACCCGCTCTCCTGCTGCCAGCGCAGGAAGCGCAGCAGCTCGTCGGTGATGAAGCGCATCAGCCGGTGGAACTCCTCGGGTTCATCCATCATCGCGCACAGCATGTTCTCCATGCCCATCAGGTTCACCAGGTGCTGCGTGATGCCGAAGCACCAATGGTTGATGTGGTTCTTGCCCGCACGGGCAGGATGTCGCCGACGGTCTCGTTCACGGCGCCGGCGAACCCGTCGGTATGTTCCGCATCATATCGGAAAACCGAAGGGCCCAGCTTGTGGAAATCCCTGCCGATCTGCTCGATCAGCGGGTCTACATGGAACCCGAGGCCTTCGCTGGCTACGGTCCTCTGAGGCGTGTGGCCGAACCACGTGACGTCGATGCCCAAGCTCACGTCGAAGAAATCCGGAATCACCTTGTCGTCGTCGATCTGCTCGTGCACGGCGATGTTGTGCGCAAGCTGCCGTTCAATCATGGCCGCCGCGGGGCTTTCGCATTGCGGCGGCGGCAGCAGTTCGCCGAGAAAGGTGCCTTCCTCCATGACGACCATCGGGCGCTCCCCCTGCAGCCGGTTGTGCAGCTGCCACAGGCGCGTCCGCTCTGCCATCACCGGCAGGTTCGCGTATTCGCGCTGACGCTTGGCCAGCTCACGCAGATGTTTCTTCTCCGCCGCGCTGATGGTGAAATCCATCCTATGCATACCTCGCATTTCCTTAGGAGCAACCCCTACCGTATACGCATATGATACGATGCCCAGAGCAAAATGCCAACTGCCATTTCCGGGCGCTCTCAGCCCTTCACGCTGCCCAGCACCAGGCCGGTCGTGAAATACTTCTGCAGGAACGGATAGATCAGCATGATGGGGAGCGCGCCCATGAACAATTGCGCGGCGCGCCCGGTGCGCACGTCCATCATGCGGATGATCTGCGCGTAGTCCCCCTGGGCCAGGCGTATGATGCGCTCGAAATTGCGCAGCAGCATCTGCAGATAGGTCTGCAGGGGATAGCGCATGTTGTTCTGCATGTAAATGAGCCCGCCGAACCAGTCGTTCCAATGGGCCACGATGGAGAACAGGCCCACCGTGGCCAGCGATGGCGCCAGAAGCGGCAGAAGCACACGGAACAGCACCATGATGGGCGTGGCCCCGTCGATCATAGCTGCTTCTTCCAATTCCTCCGGCAGGCCGCGGATGAAGTTCATCAATATGATCATGCTGAACACCGGCAGCGCGCCCGGCAGCACCAGCGCCCACAGGCTGTTGAGCAGCCCCAATTGGGTCACGAGCAGATACGTGGGAATGAGCCCGCCGTTGATGATCATCGTGATAACAAAGTAGATCATGTAAACGTTGCGCCCGGCGAACTTGCTGCTGGATCTGGACAAAGGATATGCCGTGAGCATAATCAGGATCAGGTTGACCGCCCCGCCCAGCACCACCCGCTGTATCGAAATCCACAGCGCGGTCAGGAACCTTCCGCCCTTGAACGCAAAGCTGTAGGCGGTCAAGGTGAAGTCGATGGGCAAAAACGTGACCTTGTTGGCCTTTACTGCCCAACCGCTGCTAAAGGAGATGGCCAGCAAATTCAAAAAGGGCAATATGCAGACCACGCATGTCAAAATCAGAAACACGATGTTGCAGACCGCGAAAACCCGTTGAGCCGGTGACCGGAACTTCATAACTCCACCATTCCCTTCTAGAACACGCGATAGCCCGCAAGCCTGTCAGCCAGAAAATACGACAGACAGATCAGCAGGGCGGACACCACCGATTTGAACATGCCTACGGCCGTGCCAAAGGAATATTGCGCTTTCTCGATGCCCAGGCGATAGACATAGGTGTCGATGATATCGCCGGTCTTGTAGACGATCGGAGAATACATGTTGTAGATCTGATCAAAGCCAGCGTTGAGCACGTTGCCCAGCGACAAAACCAGCATCAAAATGATCATCGGCATCAGCATGGGCAGGGTGATATGTACGGTCTGCTTCCACCGCCTGGCGCCATCCACGACGGCGGCTTCATATAAACCGGGGTCTATGGAGGTCAGCGCAGCCAAATAGATGACGGTGCCAAAACCGAAGGTTTTCCAGATGTCCGTGACGATCATTGTCCATGGGAAAAGCTCCGGCTTCCCTAAAAACGAAATCGGCGCCAATCCAAAAACACCGAGAAACTGGTTCACCAAACCGTTGTTCGAGAGAATGTCTATAAACACGCCGGCAATGATGACCCACGACAGAAAGTTCGGGACATATACAACGGTCTGGAAAAACCTCTTCAGAGACGTTTTGGACACTTCATTGAGCAGCAGCGAAAAGGTTACCGGTACGAGTATGCCGCCGATGATCTTGAAAAACGCGATATAAAACGTGTTCCATATGGTCTGAACGAAATTGGGCTGATTGAACAAATATACGAAGTTGCCCAATCCCACCCATGGGGAAGCAAACCCCATGGCGGGGTTGTACTTTTGAAAAGCGATGATAAGCCCATACAGCGGGATGTAGCTGAATATGAATACCAGAATGACAGCCGGTATCAACATGACGTGATACTGCCATTGCATGCCGAGTTTTCGCACGAACGACCTCATCCAACCACTCTCCTGTTCAGGCCATGGCGGCGGGGCGCCCAAAATCGCATGGGCTGCACCCGCCGCGCCGGCCGATTGTTTGAGCGTAACCGGAACGTTCCGGTTACTTCTTGCCGTACATTTCGTTTATGGCAGCCGTCGCTTCATCGCCGCCGGCGGCTTTCCACTCGGTGATCAGCGTATCGAAGTAATCCACCGGCTCTTCGCCCATGATGATCTTCGTGAAGCCTTCCTTCAGCAGCTCGTCGAGGTTGGTGCCGTAGTCCAGCAGGGCTTGCGGCGTGGCGCCCCACAGCTTGGATTTCACCAGCAGGTCTCTGTCCACATACCCGCACCCAAGGTTCAGAGAGGACCGTTCCTGGCCCATCTGCAGCGTGCGGCCCAGAGCGGTCGGGTCCTTGCTGTTGTACCACTTCATGATCTCGTTGAAGTAGTTGTACGCGTACCCCGACGAGAACTTCGGACTCTTCTCGCCGGCCTTCACAGCCGCAACAACTTCCTTGACGTCGTAGTAGGAGCGGAACTCCACCTTGAAGGGGCCCGTGGTGTGGTGCAGGTTGTTTTCCGAGAATGGCAGCACCTCTTCGATGGTCTTCTCGCCGGTGGCCACCGCCTCATTGAGGATATAGGAGTAGTAGTTGACCAGCTTGACCAGAACTTCGGGGTTTTTGGCGCTCTTGTTTACGACGTTGTAGATGTTGTTGGGGAACGGGATCGGGTACTTCACCTGGTTGCCGTCGGCGGAGGGCAGATCGTAGGCCTCCAGCCACGTACCGTCGCCGGTGTTTTTATAGGTGTCGGAAATGACCCAGCTGTACCAGTTTTCTCCCGGCTGTACACCGACAAGGCCGTTGAGGACGTCGGCTTCCATGGTGTCGAAGTCCAGCGTCGCAAAGTCCGGCCGCAGGATGCCATCCTTATACCATTGCGCCCACTTGGCCAGCATCGTCTTCATTTCCGGCATGGTCGAACCAAAGACGATCTGCCCCGTGGCATCTTCCACCCAGATCTTGGGATAGGCGTGCCACGTGGGGGCCATGAAATAGAACTGTTCCAGGTTCTTGGACAGCGGCATGGCGTAGGTAGAGCCATATTTTTGCATGAAGTTCTTCATGAGGGTTTCGAACTGGTCCAGCGTCTTGATTTCCGGCGATCCGGCCTCTTCATACCAGTTCTTCTTGATCCACATGTAATACGTGTAGCACTCATAGCCATAATGCAACCGGGGCAGGCCCATGAGCTTGCCGTTCCTTTTGGCCGTGTTGAAAACGTCTGGGTCGTCCGCCTCCATCATCTGGTGCACCTTGGGGGAAGCATACTGTGCATAGACATCGTCCAGCGGCTGCAACATATCGGCCGCGACCAGTTGGTCGAATTGCACGGTGTTGCAGTAGAACATATCGGGCAGGTCTTTGGCCGCAATCGCGAGGTTCAGCTTGGTCTCATATTCACTGGAGACCCACAGGGTTTTGACGTCGATGTTGAAGTCTTTCTTCCAGGCCTTGGTCCACATGTTGTTGTAGATGTCCTCGCCCTCGGGGAAAACTGCGGAAACCATCTCGTCGTTGACGATGGTGACGGACACGGTTTCGGGGTAAGGCTCCATCCAGCCGCCGGTTTGGGCGGGCGTCTCAGCAGGCGCCTCACTGGTCTGGGTCGCTTCGGTTGGCGTTGCTGTGGTGGCAGGGCTTGCTTCGATGGCATCAGGCGTAGGCGTGGGCGCCGGTTGCGCCCCGGTTGTCCGGCCGCACGCGGCCAGCAATGCCACGATCAGCAGCACTGCCAGCATGGATAAAACGTTTCGTTTCGCCCTCATGAAAATCTCTCCTCCCGTCGTCGTTGTCGTGCCAATGCGCGCTTGTTGCTGTGCTTACGCGCTGTACATGCATATGCACACCGTGTGCATAGTAGCCCAACACATTCGTTATTGGTTTGCATTGCGAAGGAAAATGCCATAGAAACAACCGGTAGGAATTGGGCGACGCGCGGCGAATGAAATAAAACAATGCAATTGGTATCGCCCGGCATAACGACATCGCGCGAGGAGAGAAATGATGTACGAGAACAACCGCACGGATAAGCTCAGCAGGGCGCTTTTTGAGCACCCCACGGCGGAATACCGCGGCACGCCCTTCTGGGCCTGGAACTGCGCGCTGGACAGCGCCACGCTGCTGGAGCAGATCGATGTGCTGCGGGACATGGGCTTTGGCGGCTTCCACATGCACGTGCGCACCGGCATGGCCACGCCATACCTGAGCGACGAGCACATGCGCCTGGTGCGCGACTGCGTGGATCACGCCAAGGCCAACCGCATGCTGGCCTGGCTGTACGATGAGGACCGCTGGCCCTCGGGCGCGGCCGGGGGACTGGTGACCCGCGACCCGCAATACCGGGCCCGCTATCTGGTGTTCACCGCGCAGCCCTATGGCCCGGAGCAATTCGCCATGGACGACTCCTCTGCCCGGGCCGCCCGCACGGGCAACGGCACGCTGGTGGCAAGCTACGATGTGGTGCTCCATGAGGACGGCAGCCTGCGCAGCTACCGGCGGGTGCAGCCCGACCAGCCCTGCCAGCCTGGCCCAGGCCGCCGCTGGAGCGCCTGGCTGGAGACACCCAAGGAAAGCCCTTGGTTCAACAACCAGACCTATGTGAACACGCTGGACAAGCGCGCCATCGACCGCTTCATAGAGCTCACCTATGACGCGTATCTAAACACCTGCGGCGACGAGTTCGGCAAGGTCGTGCCGGCGATCTTCACCGACGAGCCGCAGTTCGCCCACAAGACCACGCTGAAGTTCGCCCACGATGTGAGCGATGTGATACTGCCCTGGACCGACGACATCCCCGAAACCTATGCCGCCGCCTACGGCGACGACATCCTGGCGCACCTGCCGGAGCTGATCTGGGAACTGCCCGAGGGCGGCGTCTCCGTGACGCGCTACCGCTACCATGACCACATCGCCGAGCGCTTTGCCGCCGCCTTCGCCGACAACTGCGGCAAGTGGTGCGATGAGCACGGCCTGATGCTGACCGGTCACATGATGGAGGAGCCCACGCTCTTCAGCCAGACGGCGGCGCTGGGTGAGGCCATGCGCAGCTACCGCGGCTTCGGCCTGCCCGGCATCGACATGCTGTGTGACCGCTACGAATTCACGACGGCCAAGCAGGCGCAGTCGGCCACCAACCAGTTCGGCTACCCCGGCGTTCTCTCGGAGCTCTACGGCGTGACCAACTGGGATTTCGACTTCCGCGGCCACAAGCTGCAAGGCGACTGGCAGGCAGCGCTGGGCGTCACCGTGCGGGTGCCCCACCTGTCCTGGGTGTCCATGGCCGGCGAGGCCAAGCGCGACTACCCGGCGTCCATCAGCTACCAGTCGCCGTGGCACAAGGAATATCGCTACGTGGAGGATCACTTTGCCCGTGTCAACACGGCGCTGACCCGCGGCCAAGCCGAGGTGCACGTGGGTGTCATCCACCCGGTGGAGAGCTACTGGCTGCACTGGGGCCCTAAGGAGCAGACCGAGCTGGCCCGCGGCCAGATGGACCGCAACTTCGAACAGTTGACCGATTGGCTGCTCAAAGGCTGTATCGACTTCGACTTCATCGGCGAATCGCTGCTGCCCATGCAGTGCGAGCGGGGCAGCGCGCCTCTGCGGGTGGGGCGCATGGCCTATGACGTGATCATACTGCCGGCGCTGCAGACGATACGCTCCAGCACGGTTGCGCTGCTGGCCGGCTTCGTGGCCGCCGGCGGCAAACTGATTGTGCTGGGCGAAGCGCCCGCGCTGGTGGACGCACAGCCCGGCGACGCGGGGCTGCAGCTGGCCCAGAGCGCGGTGCGCCTGCCCTATGAGCAGCTCTCGCTGCTCAACTGCCTGGAGAGCAACCGCGTCGTGGGCCTGCGCAATGCCGACGGCAGCATGACCGGCAACCTGATCACGCAGCTGCGCGCGGACGGGCTCAACAAGTGGCTGTTCATCGCCCACGGCGAGCCCCCGGCCAACAAGGACATTCCCCGCCGCCAAGACATCCGCATCACCGTAAAGGGCCTGTGGAAACCCACGCTTTATGACACGATCAGCGGGCAGACAGTGCCGCTGGCCTGCGAGCACCGCGGCGGCAGCACCATCATTGCTCACGGTCTTTGGGATCACGACAGCCTGCTGGTGCTTCTGGAGCCCGGCGAGGTTGCAACCGCCAACGCTGCGACAGCGCAGGCCGACGCCGGGCAGCCCATCGCCATCGGCCACAACCTGCCCTACACGCTGAGCGAGCCCAACGTGCTGCTGCTGGACGTGGCCGAAAGCCGCCTGGACGACGGCCCATGGATGCCGGCGGAAGAGCTGCTGCGGGCCGACAACCACATCCGCGCCCAGCTTAACTGGCCCTCGCGCCAGAGCTCCGTTGCCCAGCCCTGGGTGGTGCCCGACGAGCCCGCGCAGCACACGGTGTCGCTGCGCTTCACGATCCTAAGCGAGCTGGCGCTGGAAGGCGCGCAGCTGGCCATAGAGGACGCCGAGCGCGTGCGCCTGACCCTCAACGGCCAGCCGATGGAAAGCCGCGTGAACGGCTGGTTCACCGACAAGGCGATCCAGACCGTGGCGCTGCCTGCGCTGCGGGCGGGGGAGAACACGCTGATCGCGGAAATCCCCTTCAGCCGCCGCGCCAACATCGAGTGGTGCTATGTGCTGGGCAGCTTCGGCGTGCGCCTGAGTGGCCGCGACGCGGTGCTCACAGCCCAGCCCGCGACGCTGGCCTTCGGCGACAGTGCGACCCAGGGCCTGCCCTTCTACGGCGCGAACATCACCTACCACGCGGCGTTCCAATGCGAAGGCGGCGACGTGCGCGTGCACATCCCCAACTACCGCGGCGCGCTGCTGCGGGTAACGCTGGATGGGGGCGAAAGCGCCCGCATCGTCTACGCACCCTATGACCATGTGTTCCGCGATGTGGCCCCCGGTGAGCACCGGCTGGACATCACGCTGTACGGCACGCGGCACAACAGCTTCGGCGCGCTGCACAACGCCGACAGCACCATGACCTGGGCCGGCCCCAGCGCGTGGCGCTCGAGCGGCGACAGCTGGTGCTACGAATACCGCCTGCGCCCCGCCGGCGTGCTGACGACGCCCATGGTGACGCTGCTATGACATACCTGGGCTATCAGGCTTCCAGCCTCAAGGCCTACCTTACGACCCTCGAAGATGTGTTGTCCACCTTCCGCCGCCTGCGGGGCATGGGCTACCGGCACCTGCAGTTGCAGTGGATCGACCAGGCCGTTCCGCTGGAATACACAGCCGATGCCCTGCGGGAGACCGGCCTTACGTGCATCGCAACCCAGGACAGCTTCCGGGAAGTTCGGGATCATCTGGACTACTTCGTAAAGATGAACCGGCTGTGGGGCAGCAAGTCCCTGTGCATAAGCACGCTGACCCAGGAGCAGATGACGCCGGAAGGCCTTCGGGACTTTGCCGCCGAGATGGGCAGGATCGCGCGGACGCTGGGAGAACAAGGAATCTCCCTGACCTTCCACCCGCTGTGGTACAACTTCCAGCCGGTGGACGGCGCGAGCGCCGTGGACAAGATCATGGATCTGCTACCACAGGATGTGGGCCTGACGCTGTGCGTGTACCACGCCATGCGGGCCGGGCAGGACCCGGTAGCCCTGCTGGAGCGGTACAGCGGCCGGGTGGAGATCTGCCACTTCAAGGATTCCGTATTGCTCCCCGATGGCAAAGAGGTTTTGGTGCCCGTGGGCCAGGGGCGGATCGACTGGCCGCCGGTCTTCGCGGCGTGCCACCGCACAGGGGTGAAGTGGGGCCTGGCGGAGCAGGAGAGCTGGCAGAAGGATGCCTTTGTGTGCGCCAAAGAGAGCCTGGATTACATTTCAGAATGTGGAATCACTTGTCCGTAAACTGCCGCACACAAAGCGGGACAGGCCGACGCCTGTCCCGCTTTCTTACCTCGCAGACGCTATTTCACCTGTTGAAAGCCCACAGCGCCTCGTCATACAGCCCGGACTCCTGCAGCCACTTTCGATAGGTGGCCAGATCGAAGGGCGGCTGGCCGGCCAGATAGTGGTTGCGGCCCTCGGCCTCGCCGTGCCAGCGGATCACGAAGAAGCGCTGGCGGTTGCGCTCATAGGGGATCTGCCCGATCACCGTGGATTGGTCCGCGCGGGCGGCGTAAGTCCCTTCAAAGACCGCCTCACCGCTGCACAGGTCCGTAATCTGGCAGTGAATCTCCTTGTCCTCGCGGGTGTCGTTGGCGGCAACGACCTTCTGCACCCAGCTGTTGGGCTCGTCCAGCATCACGCACACATCCTGCTGGCTGTTCCGGATGAAGAAATAGGCCAGCTTGCGTTGGAAATAGTAGTCCACGACCGCGTCGGAGAACTGCGGCCAGCCGTCCATGACATTCCACCACAATATGCCGGTGCGCCGCCACTTGGCCATGCGGAACAGCTCTATGAAGAACTTCTTGGCCTCTGCCTGCACCACCTGGCTGGCCAGGGCAAAATCATACAGGTTATCCGGCACCTCGGTGAACAGCTCCGCGATCTGCTTGCGCATGAGCTCCACGCGGTAATCGTAGGCGTGGGCCTCGGGCACCGGGGACGTGCAGTGCAGCAGCCACTCTTCATTGTCCGTGCACGGCCACAGTCTGTCGGCGGAGATGAATTTGGCC
Organism: Bacillota bacterium; assembly: GCA_023410875.1. GTDB lineage: Bacteria > Bacillota > Clostridia > Christensenellales > UMGS416 > JAEYRA01. The sequence continues at coordinate 34,156 of JAEYPH010000056.1, forward strand.
ACCGATTCCGGCGCGGGGCAGCCGTGATAGCCGATCTCGCTGACGAAATGGCACAGCGACGTCAGGTAGAACTGGCTCTTGAAATAGTCCCGTGGCCCCCACAGGTGCATCTCCGGCAGGTAGTCGATGCCCTTCTCCAGCGTGCCGGCGTCGAAATAGGGCGAGCTGCCAAGATAAGGGCGGGTTCCGTCGTGCAGGCGCAGCACCTCGGGCAGTATCCTGCGGGTCAGGCGGTTGGTGTTGGGGTCGGTGCGTGAATCCCCCCACAGATAGGACCAGTCACACTCGTTGTCACCGGACCACAGGGCGACGCACGCGTGGCTGCGCAGCCGGCGCACGACGGCGGCAGCCTCGTCGGCAAGCATCTTGGCGAACGCGTCGTCCTGCGGATATACGCTGCAGGCCATGCCGAAATCCTGCCACACGAGGATGCCGGAACGGTCGCAGATGTCATAAAACAGCTCGTCCTCATACACGTTGCCGCCCCAGCAGCGCACCATGTTGCAGTTGAGCTCGTTGACCATATCGAGGATCGCCGGAATGCGCTGCCGGTCACGGGAATGGAAGGCGTCCACCGGCACCCAGTTGGTGCCCTTGGCGAACACCCGCTCGCCGTTGACCAGAAACACGAACTCACCCTCGCCGGTGGAGGTCGTAAGCGCCGTGCGCTTGAGCTCCACGGTACGGATGCCGTGGGCAAAGCGCCGGGCATCCAGCACGGCGTCGCCTTTGAACAGCGCGACCTCCACATCATACAGGTTGGCCGCTCCCCTGCCCTTGGGCCACCACAGCGCCGGGTCGTCGATGGTCAGCGACACCTTGCCGGCGATGAAGCCCAGCCGCGAGTACGCCTCGGCCACGGAATCGCCGCATCGCATGCGCACGCGCAGGCTGTATTCGCCGCCCATGGCGCAGTTCACCTTGTAGTGCAGCAGCAGCCGCGCCCGTTTGCGGTCGGCGCTCAGCTCCACGGTCTTCAGATACAGCTCCTCGATGCCCTCCCGCGGGCGGTATTCCACGCGGGCCGGGCGGTACAGGCCGGCCGACAGGAAGCGCGGCATGATGTCCCAGCCGTACATGTGGGGCGCCTTGCGGACGTAGATGGATTCGTAGTTGGTGGCCAGACTGCTGACCAACTGGGGGTATTCGTACTGCATCGCCTCCAGATAGGCCGGGCGGATGTGCAGGAGCAATTCATTGGACCCCGGTCTCAGGCTGGCCTCAATGGGGATCGCGTGCTCCACCAACATATTGTCCAGCGAGGCGATGTGGGCGCCGTTGAGATACACCTCTGCGAAGCAATCCACGCCTTCCAGCACCAACCACGGCGATGCCCCCACTACCTCCGCCGCGTCGAAGCGGCGGGCGTAGTACACATGGCATCGCTCGGTGGCCCGGCTGACCTCCACCGGGTTCATGCCGAAAAACGGGTCCGGCAACCGGCCCAGACGGAAGAGGTCCAACTCGAAGTTGCCGGGCACCGCACAGTCATAAAAGGATAGCCCGGCCCGCTGGGCCTCCTCCACGCAGGCCGCCTGCACCGCCTCGTCGCACCACGCCAGGCGCCACGGTCCGCACAGGTCGATGTCCTGGGATGAATACGGGTTTTCTCTTTGCATGGCAAATCCTCCCCCTATCCCAAAGTCCGGTTCCACCGGCACAGCCTGTCCGATGCGAAGTCGATGAGCACGAACAGCGCGAAGCCGACCACGGAGATCACGATAATTCCAAGATACATGTCAATGTAATTGATCCTGGACCACGCGTCCAAGATGTAATAGCCCATGCCATACCGGGTGCCGTACCCTTCCACGAAGAACAGCACGGAAACGGCGGTGCCCAGCGCCACGCGGATGCTGGTCAGCAGCTCCGGCAGTATCGCGGGCAGCGTGACATGGCGAATCATCTGGCGCTGATTGGCCCCGGCGCTGCGCACGACCTGATACAGCGTGGCGTCGATGTTGCGTACGCCGTCTCGCACCGCGACGATGACCTGAAACACGATGATCAGAAACAGGATCGCGACCTTGGAGCCGTCATGCATGCCCCACAGCAGCATGGCCACCGGCAGCAGCGCCGTTTTGGGGATCGGGTACGTAAAGTACACCAGCGGATAGAGCACCTTGTTCCACGCCGCGGAGTAGGCCATCAGCATGCCTATGGGAACACCCGCCAGCAGCGACAGCGCCAGGCCAAAGGCGATGCGCCGCAGGCTGTGGAGGATGTGCAGAATCACGTTATCCCCCCAGGCATCGCCCAGGTGGCGGTAGACTTCGATGGGGCTGGGGATCACATTGGTCCGAAGCAGCAGATGGGCCAGCAGCCACAGCGCGTTGACCAGCAGAAAGCCCTGGGCGAAGACCAGGATTTTTTGATGCGGCTTACTCATCGCCTTCCCCCTCACCGGCGGACATCAGCTGCCGGCGCAGCAGCCGCGCGGTCGCGGCGTAAGACGCATCCTCGGGGTGCAGGTGCGCAAAATACGGATTCTGCATCCGGTGCCTGACCTCGCCGCCGTGGGGGCCCATGACCAGCACCGTGTGCCCCAGATACAGCGCTTCCTCTATGCTGTGGGTCACCAGCACCGTCGTGGGGCGGGTCTGCTTCCATACCCGCAGGAACAGCTTGGCCGCCTCCTCGCGGTGGATCGCGTCCAGAGAGGAGAAGGGCTCGTCCATCAACAGCACATCGGGCCGCAGGATGAAGGCCCGGGCGATGGCCACCCTTTGCGCCTGGCCACCGCTCAATTCCTTGGGGAAGCGCTGCTGCAGCCCGTCCACGCCCAAATCTTCCAGAATCCGTTGTATGTCCCGCTGGCGCTCTTCGGTCAATTGCTCCCTGCGCAGCACGAGAGGGAGCACGCAGTTGGCGCGCACGCGCTTCCATGGCAGCAGGCCGCAGTTCTGCGGTATGATGCCGATCTTGTGCGTCCTGGGATGGAGCGGGAGGCGCTGGCCGCCGTTCATGAACTCCACGCTGCCGCCGCTTTGCGAAATGGTCCCCGCAAGCATGTTGATCAGCGTGGACTTGCCGCAGCCGGAAGGGCCGAGGATCGCGAGAACCTCCCCTTGCTCCACGCGCAAGGAGAGGCCTTGTATGACCGGTATGATCTCTTTCTTTATACGGTACCCTACGGTAACGTTCTCCAGCGAAAGCATGGCTTGCAGGCCGCTACTTGGACTGGGTGTACACGTCGAACGTCATCTGCTCGTAGGTCAGCGAGGGGGTGCACAGGCCCTTGGCGCTGGCCCACTGCACGGCCGCCTCCACATCTCCCCTGGGCGGCAATGCGCTGGTCCGGAATTTCGGCACGGTGATCTTGCCGATCATCTCCTCGGGGTAGCCCACCGCCTTGATGACCGTCTGCTCATAGGTGCGCACGTCGGTGGCGTTCATGTAGTCCACCGCCTCATTGTAGGCCCTGTACAGGTCGCGGATGGCCTGCTCCTTTGTGTCCAGCGCCGCCTTGGAGAACGCGGAAACCGCGGGGTACAGCCCGAACTGGTTGGCGCTGCCCAGACGCACACAACCGGAGTTTAGCGCCAGCGTGGCAAAGGGCTCCGGCATCAGGCCCAGATCGATCTTGTCGTTGCGCAGCAGCTCCAGCCGGTCGGGGATGCGCGGTACGATCTCCTTGGCCACGTCGGCGCTCGCCATGCTGTTGTTCTGCAGAATGCGGTCCAGCGTGTAGTCGATCAGCGTGTTCTCAGAAATGGCGATGCTCTTGCCCTTGATTTGGTCCATGGCGGTGATGCCGGTATTTTTGCCGGCCAGCAGCAGATAATCGCCGTCGGTGATGCCGGTGATCCTCACATCGAAGCCGGCGTTCTGATACATGCACACGCCGATGTAATCGGTCAACACACCATCCAGCTCTTTGGCCTGCAGGGCTGCGTCGCGGTCCTTGGCCGAGGTGAACACCTGCAGGTCCAGCCGGAAGGAGTATTTCTCGTCCAGCTTCCTGTCGTTGATCAGCACATAGGGGATCACGTCGGAGGAGGACATCATGCCGATGCGCAGCGCCGTCTTTTCCGCGGCGGCGGCGCTGGAAGCGGTGGCGCTCGGGGATGCGGTCTGCGGCGTGCGCTGGGCCGAGCAGCCCATCAGCAGCGCCACGGCAAGCGCCAGGAAAATGAGTTTGTGTTTCATGGGCGGTTCACCTTATCCTATCCTTTAAATTTTGCCATTCCATCTTTGTAAAACTTCGTTCTCGATGCCCACGCTGTCCAGCGCCTTACCCACGACGAAATCCACGAGGTCGTCCAGCGTCCGCGGGCGGTTGTAGAAGCCCGGCATCGCGGGCAGCACGGTCACGCCCAGCTCGGCCAGCGTCAGCATGTTGCGTAGGTGCACGGCAGACAGCGGCGTCTCCCGCGGCACGATGGTCAGGCGGCGGCGCTCCTTGATCATAACGTCGGCGGCGCGGGTCAGCAGATTCCTCGTGATGCCGCCGGCAATCTCCGCCATCGTGGACATCGAGCACGGCAGTATCACCATGGCGTCACTGCGGTAGGAGCCGCTGGCGATCGGCGAGAACAGATCATCGTTGTCCTCCAGCGTAACAGAAGCCTTTTGCCCGCTCCACAACTCCAACTGCCGGGTCAGGTCCGCGCCGGTTTCGTGCGCCAGCACCTGCCGGCCATGTTCGGTGGCAACCACATGTATGTGCATGTCCTGTTGCACGAGGAAGTCCAGCAGTCGTAAAAAATACACGCTCCCGCTGGCCCCTGTCAAGCCCACGATGATCCGTTTCATCCGCTACCCCCTCATAGAAACGCGTCCGCCAGCCCGAACACCAGCAGCACGATGCTGACCAGCTGGTTGACGCTGTAGGAGGCGATATTGACATTGGTTAAGTTGGTTGGAGACACCATGACGTATTCCGCGACGAACAGGCCGGCGATCAGCGCCACACCGATGAAATAAAGGATCCCCAGTTGGGGAGCCAGCAAGCCGATGCCGACCAGGAAAACCAAGGTCAGGATGTGAAATGCCATGGCGATTCTCAAACCGTTTTTTACGCCGAACTTCGCCGGGATGGAGTGCAGGCCGTTGGCGACGTCGAAATCATAATCCTGAGAGCCATAGATGATGTCAAAGCCCGCGACCCACAGCGTGTTGGCCGCCCCCATTAGCAAAGGCGTCCACGCGAATTCCCCGGTGACCGCCAGCCACGCCCCCACCGGCGCGCACGCGCACGTGACGCCCAACACCAGATGGCACAGGAAGGTGAACCGCTTGGTGTAGGAATAGATGATCAGCAGGAACAGCGCCACCGGCGACAGTGCCAGGCACAGCCAGTTGAGCTGCCATGCGCCAAACAGCATCACGAGGAAGCATACCGCCGAAAAGGCGATGACTTCCTTCTTCTTGAACTGGCCCTGGGGGATCTGCCGGCCGGCGGTGCGGGGGTTGCGCGCGTCGATCTCCGCGTCAATGACGCGGTTGATCGCGTTGGCGCCGGTGCGCGCGCCCATGAAGCACACAACGATCCAGATCAATGTGGAAATCTTCGGAATGCCCCTGGCCGCCAGCACCATGGAAACCAGCGCGAAGCTGAACGAAAAGATCGTGTGGGAGAACATCACGAGCTTTCCGTATTCTTTGATTTTGTGGATCAACTTAGTCAATGCCATACTCGCTCCATCTTTGCGTGACTCTGCGCACGATTTCTTCTGACATGACAATGTCATCGGGCCAGTCCCGTGTCAAGCCCTCATCCTTTGTCTTTTTCGTCGCGTCAATGCCGATTTTGCCATTCAGGGGCACGATATCCCTGCTGGCGTCCACGTTGTTGAACACCTTCCACATCACGGCGGAAAGGTCCTGCGGGTCCACGCCCTCGTCCACGGCGATCGCGAACCGGTCGTCATGACCTTCCATATATTCCCGCAACGCCTCCAGGCCTTGGCCGGGGTTCTGCTTGCGCACGGCAATGATGCGATAGGTGTCGCAGACATTGCCTTGCCTCTCGCCGGACTCCGCGGTGGCGTCAATGCCCAGCCGTGTGCCGTACAGCGCCCGGGCCGAGGAATGGTCCAGCGCGTCCAGCGGCCCCTCGGACAGCACCAGGCATTCCGGCGTCACGCGCGCAAGCACCGCGTCGCGCACCTGCGACAGGTTTTGCACATCCACCGTGTCGTCCACGACGACGATGAGCTTTGTGTACATCATCTGCCCCATACCCCAGATGGCGTTCATGACCTTGCGGGCACAGCCGGGGTAACGGTTGCGCACGGACACCAGCACGCAGTTGTGGAACACCCCTTCCAGCGGGAAGTTCACATCGAGGAGCTCGGGAATCTGCATGCGCAGGAAGGGCAGGAAGATGCGCTCGGTGGCCTTGGCCATGTAGCAATCCTCCATGGGGGGCTTGCCCACGACCGTGGCCGGGTAGACGGGATTGCGCTTGTGGGTGATGCACGTGACGTGGAACCGCGGATAAAAATCCGCCAGCGAATAGTAACCCGTATGATCGCCAAAGGGGCCCTCCAACACAAGGTCCTCTCTGGGGTCCACATAGCCTTCCAACACGAATTCGGCGTTGGCCGGCACATAGATGTCGTTGGTCACACATTTGACCATCCTGACGTTGGCCCGGCGCAGCCACCCTGCCAGCAACATTTCATCGATCATCGCGGGCAGCGGCGCGGTGGCCGCATAGGTGATGGCGGGGTCGCACCCCAGCGCCACGGAGACAGGCATCACCTGCCCGCTGTCGCAATACCGCCGGTACATCTGAGAGCCGTCCTTGTGCTTGTGCCAGTGCATGCCGGTGCTGGTCTTGTCCAATATCTGCAGGCGGTACATGCCCACGTTCTGCCGGGAGGAGTCCAGGTCTTTCGTGAAGACCAGCGGCAGCGTTACAAAACGTCCCGCGTCCTGCGGCCAGCATTGGAGCACCGGCAGCGTGGACAGGTCCACCTCCCGTTCGATGACCTGCTGGCATGCGCCGCGGAACGGGCTGCGGATGGGCAGCGCATACAGCAGCCGCAGCAGGCGCGGTATGCTGCCCACGAGCTTTTTGAGCGAAAAGTAATTGCTCAGGTCCAGATAATGCGCGATTGACGCGCCGATTTCATCCAGCGTTTGAGCGCCCAAAGCCCGGCTCATGCGATCAAAGCTGCCCATGGCGTTCATCAGCACCGGGTATCGGGAGCCCTGCACATCGGTGAACAGCAGCGCCGGGCCGTGGGCCTTGGAGACGCGGTCGGTGATCTCCGTGATCTCCAGCTCCGCCGACACCGGAGCGTCGACGCGCTTGAGCTCACCCCGCGCTTCCAGTTCCTTGATAAAGCTGTGCAAATCTTTCTTCACGCTGCGGGGCTCATCCTTTCTTTGATGGTCCGTGCCTTTACATCTTGCAACGGCGGTTTCCTCAATTCAAGATGATACCACAAAATGAGCAGCGCAAGACCTCTCTGCACAGTCATGACAGAAAAACAACCCCTCCGTAAAGGGGTTGTACTCATAGAGTGGTTGGTTAACGAACTCTCTGATCGGTCAGCCACGTGTCCAGCTGTATCTCGATGATCTGCATCGCCGCGCCGACGACGCCAGGGTCCGAGCTTACGGACCGCTCGCAGATGCCCGGCTCCAAGGAGAGCTGGGATACCTTTTGGGCCAGCGCCTGATACAGTGGATCGCCCAGGCTGTCCAGGGCCAGGCCGCCCAGCACGAGCAGACCAATGTCCAGCTGTGTGGCAAGGTTGGCCACCACAGGCGCCAGATGGCCCACCAGATACTCGATCAGGCCTTCGGGCACGGCTGCGTCCCCTTGTTCATACCCCTGCCAGTGGAAGCGATGGCGCAGGGCGTCCATGCCGATCTGCCCTTCCAGCCAGCCCTGGCGCGCGTAATCCACAACATAGCTGCTGTTCTGCACGGCATAGCCCAGCTCGCCGGCCAAGTTCCGGCTGCCCCGGCGCAGTTTGCCGTTTATGATGATCCCCGCGCCGATGCCTGTGCCCACGGCAATGTAGAGCAGATCTTCATCTTCATTGAGCTTGCGGCAAACGAACTCTCCGGCGGCGGCGGCGTTTACGTCGTTCTCCATCCGCACGGGCAGGCCTGTCCTGGCGGTGATCGCCCGGGTAATGCCAGAGCAATCCATCGGGCTGCCGATGCCGATCAAAGGGGCGAACCTGATCACGTTGGTTTCGCTGTCCACCACGCCCGGCACCCCAAGACCCACGCCGAGGATGGGGGCTTGCACGCCATCCAGCAATCTCGTGATGGTGTCGATGATGACCGGCACCGTCGCATCGTTGAACGAATGCTCCATCGGGATTCGGATGTTCCCCGACAGGTTGCCGGAAAGATCGGACAATGCCGCGTGCATCTCGCCACCCTCAAAAAGAATGCCGACCGCCATCGCGGCCTTTGGGTTGAAGCGCAGGCGCATGGGCTTGCGCCCCAGGGAAGTGTCTGCCTCGCCGGCCTCCGCCAGCAGGCCCTTGGCAACAAAGGCCTGCACCATCTTGAGCACGGTGGGCGGCGTCATGCCGGTCTGCTTGCTGATGTCCGGCCGGAGCAGCTCGCCCTGCCGCCTGGCCAGGTTGAAGACGATGCGATAGTTGCGATCCCGTATGTCCGGCGCAGACAGCGATTTGATCATTTGTTTACTCCGAATCTTGATGGCTGGTACTTCATGATACTGCAACGATCCCTGTTTTTCAACAAAACACTCCCGTGGTCCGTTCCCAAGGTGCTGGCCGCGGCGCAGGCCGCGCAGCGCTCACAGGCCGCGGGCTAACCGTCTGGCAAAAGGGCTGCCAGCGCGCTGCGGATTTTGTCCGTGTCCCCTTCATTCTCCCGGATGATCCGGCTGACGGCGTCGTAGCCCAGAGCCCCGATATAGGAAGTCGCGAAGGCATAGGAACGCTCCAACAGCTCGGCACACCGCTCACGGTCGGCCTCCAGCGGCTGGATGCACCTGGTGCGGAACAGCGTGACCGCCCGCTCCAGCATGGCCAAGCTGTCCAGCAGGCTGTCGGCGATCAGCGGCAGGAAGGCGTTGAGCTCGAATTCGCCGTGGGCGGCGGCCATGGCGATGGCCGTGTCGTTGGCCATCACACGGATGGCGACCTGCGACACCATCTCCGCCAGCACGGGGTTCACCTTGCCGGGCATGATGGAGCTGCCGGCCTGCAAGGGGGCCAGGCGGATTTCTCCAAAGCCGCCATGGGGGCCGGAATTCATCAGCCGCAGATCGTTGGATATCTTCATCAGATTCACGGCCAGCGCCTTCAACAGGCCGGAGACCTCCACAAACACGTCGTTGTTCTGCGTGAGGTCCATCGGGTATTCCGCAGCGGCCAGGCCGTAGCCGGTCAGCTCCCGCAGCTCCTCGATGACGGCAAAGCGGTACTCCCGTTGGGCCGCGTGCGAGAGGCCCACGGCGGTGCCGCCGATGTTCACCTGGCGCAGCCGCTCCTCCACCTTGTACAGCCGCCAGCGGTCCCGGGCGATGGCTTGGGCATAAGCGCCGAACTCGCTGCCCAGCGTGATCGGCACCGCGTCCATAAGCTCGGTCCGCCCGAGCTTGGCGACGTCGCTGAAGGCAGCCTCCTTGTGCTGAAGCGCCTCCTGCAGTTTGGCGCACGCGTCGCTCAAACCCCGCAGCAGGCCGATGGCGGCGATGCGCAGCGCCGTGGGGTAGACGTCGTTGGTGGATTGCCCCCGGTTCACATCGTCCAACGGATGGATCACATCGTATTCGCCGGGGGGCTTGCCAACGATGTGCAGCGCGAGGTTGCACACGACCTCGTTGACATTCATGTGGGCGGAGGTGCCGGCGCCGCCCTGCAGCGCGTCCACGACAAACTGGTCGTCCGCCGCGCCGGACAGCACCGCGTCGCAGGCCTGGGCGATGGCGCGGTACACGCCTTCCTTTCCAACACCCAGCTTCAGGTACGTCTGCGCCGCCGCTTTTTTCACCTGCGCCATGGCGTGGATCAGGCGCAGGTTGGTCCGCCTGCCGCCCAGCGCGAAGTTCTCCACCGCCCTGGCCGTGTGAATGCCATACAGCGTGTCATCCTCCAGCTGCATCTGGCCCAGCATGTCCTTCTCGGTGCGCATGTCAGCCCCCCAACCGCGCCTGCAGGTGCGGGAACACGGCGATGCTGCGTTTCAATATTCCCTGCATGGCGGCGATGACGATGCCGTAGTTCGTGATGGGCACCCGCTGATCCAGCGCGCACTGCTGGCGGTATTTGACCTCCCGCTCATTGAGCATGCACCCGCCGCAGTGGATGATCAGTCTGTATTTCTCCAAGTCTTCGGGGAATTCGCTGCCGGAGGTGAACGCGAACTCCAACCGCTTGCCGGTGTGGCCCTTGATCCACCGGGGAATTTTCACCGTGCCAATGTCGTCGCACTGGCGGTGGTGGGTGCACCCCTCGCAGATCAGCACGGCGTCGCCATCCTGCAGCGTGTCCAGCGCGGCAACGCCCTGTATCGCGGCGTCCAGCAATCCTTTGTAGCGCGCGAACAGGATGGAAAAGGACGTCAGTGGGATGTCCCTGGGCACATCGGCGGACACCTTGGCGAACACCTGGCTGTCGGTGATGACCAACCGGGGCTTCTTATGCAGGCCCTCCAGTGTCTCGCGCAGTTCGTGCTCCTTCACGACGATGGCGACGGCGTCGGATTCCAGGATGTCGCGTATCGTCTGCTGCTGCGGCAGGATCAGCCGGCCCTTGGGCGCCGCCTTGTCGATGGGCGTCACGAGCACCACGAAATCCGACGGGCCGATCAGGTCTCCGACGATCCTGTGCTTGGGCTCCCCGCTGGCAGCCAGCGCGGCGATCTTCTCCTTGAGCGGCCCGATGTTGACGCCGTCCCTGGCGCTGATATAAATCTCGCTGGCCTTGGCCGGCTGGGTCTCCGCCAGCAGGTCGCACTTGTTCCAGACCACGATGTGGGGGATGCCTTTGCTTTCAAACAGGCGCAGCAGCTCCCGGTCTGCCTGGGTCTGCCCCAGCGCAGCGTCCACAACCAGCAGCGCGACATCGGCCTTGTTGAGCACCCGCTTGGCCTTGCGCACGCGCAGCTCGCCCAGCGCGCCCTCGTCGTCGATGCCGGGGGTGTCGATGATCACGACCGGCCCCATGGGCAGAAGCTCCATGGATTTATACACCGGGTCGGTAGTCGTTCCCGGCACCTCGGACACGATGGCGATGTCCTGGCCGGTGATCGCGTTGATGACGCTGGACTTGCCGGCGTTGCGACGGCCGAAGATGCCGATGTGCACGCGGTTGGCGCTGGGAGTGTCATTGAGTCCCATTGAAACCTCCTGTTTCGGGCTATCGTGTTTTCAAGGCTTCGCCCTGAAACCCTAAAGGCGAAAGTCCCGGTTGCCGGCTTGGATACGCGCAAGGTTGTCACGGACGATCTCCCTGACCTTTTCCTTGGGTATGTTGCCGATCTCGGCATCGATCAGTGCCTCGCCGATGGCCCGGGTATCGGTGCGGGCGTAGTCCATCAGGTATTCCTTGAGCGTCATTAAGGCGTTGGGATGGCAGCAGTTCTGTATCTGCCCGCTCTTTATAAGGCTCATGAAGCGGTCCCCGGTTCTGCCTTCGCGGTAGCACGCGGTGCAGAAGCTCGGGATGTGCCCCAGTTCCATCAACCACCGCACGACTTCGTCCAGCGTTCGCCGGTCGCTTACGTCGAACTGCTCGGACTTGGCGTCCTCGGGCTCTGGCTCAACATACCCGCCCACGCTGGTGCGGGATGCACCGCTGATCTGGGAGACGCCCAGGTGCAGCGCACGTTCCCGGCAGGCCTGGCTCTCTCGGGTGGATACGATCATGCCGGTATAGGGCACGGCGATGCGGATGCACGCGACGATCTTGGCAAAGGTGTCGTCGTCGATGCCATTGTCGAACACGGTGGGGTCGATGTCGTCGGCGCGCCGGATGCGGGGAACGCTGATCGTGTGCGGCCCCACGCCGTGGGCCGCCTCCAGGTGCTCGGCGTGCATCAGCAGCGCGGCGAACTCATAACGGTACCGCTCCAGGCCGAACAGCACGCCCAGTCCCACGTCGTCGATGCCGCCCTGCATGGCTCGATCCATGGCCTCGGTGTGGTAGGCGTAGTCGTGCTTGGGGCCGGTCGGGTGCAGGCGCTCGTAGCTCTCTTTGTGATAGGTCTCCTGAAAGAGGATGTAGGTGCCGATGCCGGCGTCCCGGAGCTTACGGTAATTCTCCACGGACGTGGCGGCGATGTTGACGTTGACCCTTCGGATGGAGCCGTTGCGGTGCTGGACGCCGTAGATCGTGCCGATGCTTTCCAGGATGTAGTCGATGGGATTCATTACAGGGTCCTCGCCGGCCTCGATGGCCAGGCGCTTGTGCCCCATGTCCTGCAGCGCCGTGACCTCCCGGGCGATCTCCGCCTGGGTCAGCTTCTTGCGGGCGATGTGCTTGTTCTTGAGGTGATAGGGGCAATACACGCAGCCGTTGACGCAGTAGTTGGACAGATAAAGCGGCGCGAACAGCACGATGCGGTTGCCGTAGAAATCCAGCTTGATCTGCCGAGCCAGTTCTTCGATCTCCCGGCTCTTCTCCGGGATGCCGCAATCCAGCAGCACGGCGGCTTCCCTGTGGGTCAGCCCCTGGCGCAGCCGGGCCTTCGCGAGGATCGCATCAATGAGCTTTTCATTGTGCCTGTTCGCCTGGGCATAGGTGAGCGTGTCCAGCACTTCTTCATGGGAGATGAACTCCTCTGCTTGTAAGGACTTGGGGTTATACATGGCGTTCCTTCCTTTCGGGTCAGACATACTTCCCCGTTAGTCGGTGGATGTTGCTGCTATATTGACCTGTGATCGCCTCGGGAGACGACCATTTGATACCCGATGCGCTCCATGCGGCCTTCCATGCAGCGGCGGCACTCCGCCGCCTCGTCGCCGGTGCAGATCTTGTTGTCGTAGAGCATGTATTTCTTTCGCACGCCCACCGGCGAAAGGTTGGGCATCACGACGTTGGCGCCGGCCAGTATGGCCTGCTCCCGCCCCAGCGGGTGTATCGTACCCAGCGCCGTCGTGGCAGGCAGCAGCACACCGGGCAGCATCAGCCGCAGGATGCCCAGCAAGAACAGCGTGAGCTCCAGCGAACCGGCGGGCTGCGCGGCGAAGGGCGTCTGCCTGTGGGGGATGAAGGGGCCGATGCCGACCATGTGCGGCTGCAGCTCCCCGATGAACAGCAGATCCTCCGCCAGACATTCGTTGGTCTGGCGGGGCGAGCCGACCATAAACCCGCAGCCCACCTGATAGCCCAGCTCCTTGAGGTCATACAGACAACGCTTGCGGTTGTCCAGCGACAGCTCCGGCGGGTGCAGCCTGGCATAATGCTCGCCGTTGGCAGTCTCGTGGCGCAGCAAGTACCGATCTGCGCCAGCCTGGCGGTAGGCAAGATAGCTTTCGCGGCTTTTCTCGCCGATGGACAGCGTCACGGCGCAGTCGGGGTAGTTTTGCTTGATTGCGCCCACGATGTCCACGATTCTGTCGTCGGTAAAGAACGGGTCCTCCCCGCCCTGCAGCACGAAGGTGCGAAAGCCCAGCCCGTGGCCGCTGGAGCAGCATTCCAGTATCTGCTCCTTGGTCAGGCGGTATCGCTGGGCGTCGCGGTTGCTCCTGCGGATGCCGCAATAATAACAGTCGTTCTTGCAATGATTGGTAAACTCGATGAGGCCGCGCATGTAGACGTCATGGCCATACACGCGATGCCGGACCGCCCGCGCGCGCTCGCACAGATATTCCGCCGCCTCGGGCGTACGGTCTGCCAGCAGTGCCAGATAACCGGCGCGGTCCAGGCCCCGGCTCGCTTCCAGGCGGTCGATCAGCGCTTTGGTCTCAGGCTTCATTCTTCGCTCCCACATTTGAATAGGCTGTTTTAACGGCGATGCCGGGCAGCTTGCCGATCTTGCCGGACAGTGCGCTGATGGCGTCCTGCGGCGCGTCCACAGCCACGCTGATGATGGACACGCCCTTTTCCCGGTAGGGGATGCCCATGCGGCCGATGATGTACGCCGCATAGGTATGCAGAAGCGCGTTGAGTTTCTCCACGGAGTCGGGGTTTTCCACGATGATGGCGATGACGGCCACTCTGGTATCCATGTGACAACCTCCCTAAAAAAAACAAAAAAAATGCGCTTTAGAAAAGCGCATGCATCGACTGATAATCGCGATTGCCGTGCCTTTCACTCAGAACGAATCTTCGTGTCAGTATGATGATCCAATCACTTTGTTGAAAGAGGATTCTCGCAACTAAGTTTGATAAAATTATAACACACTCCGGAAAAATGTCAAGGAGCAAGGAGAAGACTCCGCCTGACCAGCGGAGCCTTCTCCACCGAACACATTATCTATGCTGTTTTCTGCTCTTCCTCGCAAGGAAGAAGACCAGGGCCGCCAGCGCCAGGATGCCGGTGATCAGCACCAACCATATCCACCCCGACATGCCCTTGGGCACGATCTCCATCGGCGTAAAGACAGAGAAGTGGCTGGTCGTGAACGTCAGTATGCGCGTGGCGGGGTCGTACTGCGAGGTGAGCACCTCTGTTGCTCCGGTTTCCCTGTCGATGTAGCACATCCTCAGACGATCGGGATTGCGTATCTTCGCGGCTTCCTCCTCGCTCAGTTGCACCGAGATGACCATCGGCCGGTCAAAGCGCGTCAGCTTCTGCTGTGTTCCGTCCGCCTGGGTCAGGATCAGTTCAAAGCTATAGGAGTTAGCGATCTGTTCTCCGTCCCCATCGTCTATAGCAAAGTTGGATACTTGCTCATCCACGGTTTTGCTGATCAGGGAGAGCGTGCTGGCGCCCGTCCCCTGCGGTTGCTGCAGAACGTCGGCGGGAATCTGGAAGCCCACGCCGTTCATTTGCACCTCCAGGCTCATTCCGGCGTTGGCAGCGGATGCCACCGCAGATGCGGGCAGATCCAGCTTCACGCCTTGAGAATCATCTTCCGTCCTGATTTCCGGCAGCTTCAGCGTGCCGCCGTTCCCCTGGCCACTTTGCACGGCCTCCTCGATGGCCGTGTTGATCTGCTGATCATCGACCGTGGCCACCGTCAGAATGGTGTCGGAGCCGTCCACCGTTTCCGTCTGCAGGCGAACCGCAGAATCCGGCACCACCACGACCACTCCAGTGCCGCTGGGCGTTGCCGTCGGTGCGGTTGCAGGTGTCGCCGTGGGTGTGGCCGCCGGTGTTGCCGTGGGCGTCGCTGTAGGCGTGGCTGTCGGCGTCGCCGTTGGTGTTACCGTAGGCGTGGTCGTGGGCGTGGCTGTCGCCGTGGGCCTGGCCGTCGGCGTCCGCGTGGGCGTGGCTGTCGCCGTGGGCCTGGCCGTCGGCGTCCGTGTGGGCGTGGCCGTCGCCGTGGGCCTGGCCGTCGGCGTCCGTGTGGGCGTGGCCGTCGCCGTGGGCGTGGCCGTCGGCGTCCGTGTGGGCGTGGCTGTCGGTGCAACTGCGTCATCGTCCTCAATGGTCACAGACACCTGAGCCGTACTCACCGCGGCGCCCGCCGCGCTGAGCACCTTGGCACTGAAGCTCTCCGTGGGCTCATGGATGCTGTCGTCCAGAATCGGGATGCTGGCCTCTGCGGCCTGCCGGCCCGCCGCAATCGTCACTGCCCCGGCGCCCCCGGTGAAATCCGAACCGGAAGCGGCGGTGCCATTTTGTGTGCGATAGTGTACTTCAACGTCGTAAGCCGCCTTACCCGACAGCCGAATGGCCAAGATAACGACATCGTCGTCCTCGGACACGCGCAACGTTGTCTGAGCAAATGCGACGGTCGGCACGGCTTCGCTGTCCATAATCAGCGCCATGGCACGGTCCGTGCCCAACGCAGCGCCATTGGGGCTGGTCAGCACAAGGCCGAACGTTTCCACACCCTCACGGATATCGTCATCCCTGAGGGGGATGCGAATGGCGCCGGTGCGGCTGCCCGCCGGTATGACCAGCGTGCCTGTCTGCGCAGCGAAATCGCTGCCCTGCTGCGCCGTGCCGGCCTCCGTGCTGTAATGCACCGTGACTTCTTTGCCGGACAGCGCCGACAGCGAGACTACGAACTCGGCCTGGGCATCCGTCTCTTGAACGTTGACGCTGGTGGCGTCCAGCCCTACATTCGGCTGCGGGTCGTCGTCCTGTATCGTGACCGTGGCGTTCGCCGCGCCCAGCGCCGCGCCGGAAGGGCCGGATAGCGCGACAGCGAAGGAGCGGTTTGCTTGATTGAGGGCGTTATCCATGAGGGGAATGGAGATTGTGGCGGTAAGGCTGCCGGCGGGAACGGTGACGGCGCCGGCACTGGCCGTATAGTCGGTCCCCGCGACGGCTGTTGCATCCACGGTCTCGTACTGCACGGCGGCGTCTGCCGACGAGAGGCCGGACAGCCGTACCGTGACTGTGGCAGTGCCGGCACTCTCCTGAGCCGACACTGTAGTGCTCTGCACACCGATGGTGGGCAGCGGCTCGTCCTCCTGCAGCGTCACCGTGACCGATGCGCGCCCAAGAGTGGCGCCATGGGGGTCGGACAGCGAGACCGTGAAGCTTTCGTCTCCCTCATACACTTCGTCGTCGCTCAGATCGATGCGCAGCTCCGCTGTGATGCTCCCCGCCGGAATCGTCACCACGCTGCTCCGGGCGGCATAATCAGACCCGGCCAGGGCAGTGCCATCGCCGGTGGTTGCCTGCAGCGTTACATCGGTGCTGGAAGGTCCCGACAGAGACAACGTGATCGCCGCTTGGGCTGCGTCTTCCGAGACAGCAACGGCGGCAGCGGCAAATTCCGCCACGGGCACGGACTCATTGTCGAGCAGCGTAACCGTGGCCACGCCGGCGCCCAGCACAGCCCCGGTGGGGCTGGACAGCGTCACCCGGAAGGTCTCGTTGCCCTCATAGACGTCATCCCCGCGCAGCGGAACGGTAAAGCTCGCCGATGTGGCAAGCGCCGGGATCGTCACCGTGCCCGAGGAAGCCACATAATCCTGCCCCGCCGCGGCCGTGCCGCCGCCGGTGGCATACTGCACCGTGATGTCGCTGGCCGACCACCCGGACAGTGTGAGTGTGAACGTCACCTCATCATCGTCCTCGTCCGCGTCCAGCGCCGCGGGGGCAAAGCCCAGCACGGGAGCCGTCTCATCATCGGTGATCTCCACCGACGCGATGTCCACGCCCAGCGTAGCCCCGGCCGCCCCGGACAGCGTCACCGTGAAGGCTTCTGCGCTCTCATACACCGCGTCGTCCGTCAGGCCAATGTCGATGGTCGCTTCTGTGCTGCCTGCGGCGATGGTCACCGTGCCCGTAGCGGAGGTGTAATCTTCACCGCCAAGGGCCGTGCCGTTGGATGTCGCATACTCTACCGTGACTTCCGCATAGGAAGGATGGGACAGCTGCACCGTGAGCGAGGCAGACCCCATGTCCTCATCAAAGGTCACATCTGCGTCTTCGAACCCGACGCTGGGCGCCGTCTCATCGTCCTCTATCGTGACCGTGGCAGCGGCGGTTCCCATGGCCGCCCACCCTGTCCGGTACAGATCCACGGTGAACGATTCGCCGATCTCGTAGGTCCCGTCATTTCGCAGGGGGATCGTAAATGTCGCCGAGGTCTCGCCCGCAGGGATGGTTACCGTGCCGGTGGAAGCGGTATAGTCCTGACCGGCGCGCGCCGTGCCATCCTGCGTATCATATTCCAGGGTGATGTCGGTGCTGGCCGGGCCGGTCAGCACCGCCGTGAGCTCTACCGTTGCCTCGCCTTCCACGGCGGTGTATTCCTCCGCCGAAAAGCCCATCGTAGGCAGGGTCTCGTCGTCCTGGATCGTCACAACGGCGCTTGTGTTGCCCGAAAGCATGGCGTTCTGCGCTGTGGACAGGTCCACACGGAAGGTCTCGCTGCACTCATAGATGCCATCATTGGTCAGCAATACAGATATCGAAGCCGTGGTGCTGCCCGCCGGGATCGTCACTGTGCCGGTGGAAAGCGTATAGTCCGTTCCCGCCAAGGCCGTCAGGTCCATCGTGGCATATTGCACGGATGTATCCAGGCCGGAGGGTGCGGACAGCTGCACGGTGAGCGTCGCGCTTGCCGTGCCCTCATTGGCGGTGTAGGTAGCATCGCTCAAGCCGATCGTGGGCGTCGGGTCGTCGTCGGTCAGCGTCACGGTGGCGGTACTCTGCCCCATCGTTGCGTTGGACGGGTCGGACAGCGTGATCGTAAAGGTTTCCGCCGCCTCATCCAGCGCATCGCCGTTCAATTGGACCGTGATGGTCCCGCTGGCGCTGCCCGCCGGTATCGTCAGCGTGCCGGTTTGAGCCGAGAAGTCGGCCCCCGCCTCGGCCGAGCCGGAGCTCGTCGCATACTGCACGGTCACAGCCTTGCCGGAGACGCTGGACAGCGCCACTTCGAAGGATACGCTGGCATCGCTTTCGCTCACCGTAGCCACAGCCGGATCCCCGAAGCCGACCGACGGCTGTGGGTCGTCGTCCGTCAGCGTCACGGTGGCGCTGCTGGCGCCCAGCGTCGCATCGGAGGGGCTGACGAGCGTTACGGTGAAGGACTCGTCCCCCTCGTCTATCATGTCTGCGCTAAGGAGAATCTGTATGGTGCCGGAGGGTTCGCCGGCGGCAATGGTCAGCGTGCCCGCCTGGGCAACATAATCCTGCCCCGCCAACGCCGTGTCGTCCGCGGTGAAATACTGCACTGCGGCGTCCCGCGTGGTCGGGCCTGTCAGGTTCACCGTAAGCGATACGGACCCATCCTCTTCGCTGGCCGTTATCTCTGTATCGGCAAAGCCCACGACGGGCGCGGCGTCGTCATCGGCCAGCGTCACCGTGGCGCTCAGCGTGCCGGGCACAGCGCCCGACGGGTCGGACAGCGTCACCGTGAAGCTCTCACTGCCCTCATAAGCCGTGTCTGCGCTCAGATCGATCGGTATGCTGGCCGAAGTGCTGCCCGCCGGAATCGTGACCGTACCGCTTTTGGCGGTATAGTCCTCCCCGGCCGTGGCAGTGCCATCGCTGGTCGTATAACTGGCGGACACGCTATAGGCCGAAAGGCCGGACAGCGCCACCGTCACCGCGGCGGCTGCATCGCCTTCGCCCGCGGCAAACGTTTCCGGTGACAAGCCGATGCTGGGCATCGGGTCGTCATCGCTCAGCGTCACCTCGCAGGAGCTGGCGCCCAGCGTGGCGCCGTTGGGGCTGGAAAGCGTTACCGTAAAGCTTTCGCTGTGCTCATACACATCACCTTTGACCATCGGTATCTGAATATCGGCCGACGTGCTGCCCGCCGCTATCGTCAATGTGCCGCTGGTCGTCTGATAATCTTCCCCGGAGGCGGCAGTACCGTTGGATGTCTCATAATGCACGGTTGTGTTCGCGCTGGATGGATTGGATAGGCTGACCGGCAGTGTTACGGCGTCGTCGCCTTCGCTGGCCGCGGCCGTGCCGGAAGAAAAGCCGACGGACGGCTGCGGGTCGTCGCTTTCGATCGTCACGGTGCACGGGCTGCCGCCAACCCCCGCCCCGCTCGACGCGCCGGTCAGCGTGACGGTAAAGGTCTCGTTGGGTTCAAACACGTCATCATCGGTGATGGGGATGGAAAGAACAGCGGTCGAGCCCGATACGCCATTGAACGCAATGGAACCGCTGCCGCCGCTGAAGTCGCTGCCGGATTGCGCCGTGCCGCTGGTGGCCGTATAATTCAGCGTGGTTAGAAACGGAAATTCCTCGCTGATGCCGACGGTCAGGTTCACGACCTCTTCGGATTCATTGACGGTGACGGCGCTGCTCTGCAGGGTGAACGTCGGGCCATAGCTCAACAAGAAATTGGCGTCGCCAGAGCCGCCCTCCAGCAGCCAACCGCTGGTTGGCGGGTTGCTCCCGCTGTTGGTGTTGGAATAATAGCGAACCTGATTGCCGTAGTACAGCACCCAGCGGCTGCCCTCCCAATAGACCATAGAGGTGCCGGAACTGAGGATGACCGTGCCATCCATGGCGATCTTCCCCATGTTGAAGTAGCAGGATTTCCCATTGTAATCGTTTTGATATGCATAAGTATCGTTGCAATCCGTATAATTGCTGCCGGAGATGTTAAAAGGCGGCCCCGACGTACGCCCTACGGCATTGGGGAATGGCAGGTTCAGTATCGTACTGGTGACCAGAAGCGCCATAAAGCAGGATAAGGCTTTCTGCCATTGCTTTCTCATACAAATGCCCCCTTATATACGATATATACCCGCGAAGCATGCCACCATTGTGCAAAGGCTTGCTCGTCTGTATAATGTCAACAGGGTGATCACGACTGTGGTCACCGACTTAAGTCATTAATTTATACCATTTTTTGACAAAAATCAACCAGGGAGCGGCAACCCGTGAAAAAAGAAGGATCAAATTTGAGAAAAGAGAGGGCAGTCGAAACAAAAACCAAGCTGTATGACACCGCTGATCGGCTGTTCACAAAGCATGGCATTGACATGGTCAGCGTGGATGCCATCGTAGAGGCGGCAGGGGTTTCCAAGGGTGCGTTTTATGTGCATTTCGAATCCAAAGACGCGTTGATTGCTGCTCAGATTTCCGATTATGTGGAAAAAGTGGACACGGACTACAAAGCATTTGTGGATGCTTTTTCTCCCGACACGCTCACGGCGGACATCCTCTTATCGCTGGTCGTAAGGATCTCCGACATCATCATCGGCAAAATCGGTTACGAGAGAATGAGAGCCCTCTACAAGGTGCAGCTGACCGGAGCCGGCTATGCGCAGGCTGCGGCGAGCTACAACAGAACCCTCTATCAACTGTTCGGCAATGTGCTGGAACAGGGCATCCTGCGGGGGGAGTTGAAAGCCTCGCTGCCCGTGGATGAGACCGCCCGTCACTTCATCCTGGCCCTGCGGGGATTGACCTACGAATGGTGTATACGGTATCCCGATTTCGATTTAAAGGAGCAGGCCCGGACACACTTTGAGCTGCTGATGGCTGGCATTGCAAACACAGATCATGCATCTTGACGAAATGAACAGATGAGAATATAGTAGGCGTAACGTTTCGCTTTTGGGGAACCATGAAAAACTCGACGACCCCGACGATGAAGGACATCCAGAAGGCCACCGGCCTGGGCTTGGCCACGATCTCCAAATACATCAACGGCGGCAGCGTGCGGCCGGCCAACCGGGCCTTGCTGGATCGCGCTGTGGCGGAGCTTGGCTATCGGCGCAACGAATACGCCAGGGCTCTTAAGACCAGCCGCTCCCGCACGGTCGGCGTGGTGATACCGGAGCTTTCCAGCCTTTTCTGCACGACAATTGTATCCGCCGTGGAGGATGCGCTGCGCCACAGGGGCTATGCCGTTATCGTGTGCGACTGCCGCTCCGATGAAAAACTGGAGCAAAGCGCCATGGAGTTTCTGCTTTCCAAAAACGTGGACGGCATACTGAACATGCCCGTAGCCATGGACGGCCACTCGCTGCAGGCGGTTTGCGAGGCCGGCGTGCCCGTGGTGCTCTTTGACAGGATGGCCGGGAAGGGCTGCAGCGCGGTGATCATCGACAACCGGGGCGCCGCGGGGGAAGCCGTGGAGCACCTGATTGCCCGGGGCCACAGGCGCATCGGCCTTGTGTGCAGCGGCGACCAGGCTTACACGTTCCGCGAGCGCAGGCAGGGGTATCGGGGCGCGTTGGCCGTCGCCGGAATCGTGCCGGACCCCGCTTTGGATTGCTCGGTAAGCCCTACCCTGACCGGGGGGTACGGCGCCATGAAACAGCTTCTGAGCCAGGCGCCGGACATGACGGCGGTGTTCGTCGCCAACTATGAGATGACGCTGGGCGCGTTCATCGCCGCGGGTGAGGAAGGCGTCAAAATACCCGACGCTTTGTCATTTATCGGGTTTGACAACATGGAACTTTCCCGGGTCGTGACGCCAAGGCTCACGACGATGGCCCAGCCCATGGAGGAAATCGCCGCGTCCGCCGCAGAGTTGATGCTGGACGCCCTGGAAAACGAACACGCGCAGCGGCGCACGGTGATCCTGGATGCCCATCTGATCCCCGGTATGTCCGTAGTCCGCGTGTGAGCCGGTTTTTGATATAATAAATCCGAAACGTTTCGTGTTCCCGTAAAACCCAACATCAGGAGGTGCGCCCATGAATCCCGCCATTGACCCCGGAACCGTCCCGAAAAGGAAGCTCTCCAACGGCATGACCATTCCCGCCATCGGCCTGGGAACCTTCGGTTCCGATCGCTTTGGCGCCGAGCAGGTGGCTGCCGCCGTGGGCGGGGCCATCCGCGCCGGCTACCGGCTGTTCGACTGTGCGTCGGTGTATGGAAATGAACACCTGATCGGCCAGGTGCTCGAACAGGCGCTGAGTGAGGGCGTTGTCAAACGCGAGGAGCTCACGATCACCAGCAAGGTGTGGAACGACATGCACGCCAAGGGCGATGTGCTGCTGTCCTGCTCCAAATCCCTGAGGGATCTGCGGCTGGACACCGTCGACATCTACTTTGTGCACTGGCCCTTCCCCAACTACCACGCGCCGGGCTGCGCCGGCGACGCCCGCAACCCGGACTCCCGGCCCTTCTTCGCCGAGGAATTCCTGGCCTGCTGGAGGCAGATGGAGCGCCTGGTGGATATGGGCCTGGTGCGTTCCATCGGCATGTCCAACATGACGATCCCAAAGCTGGAGGCGGTGCTGCCCCACTGCCGAATACAGCCCGCCACCATCGAGATGGAGCTGCACCCAACCTTCCAGCAGCCGGAGCTGTACGAGTATTGCGTGGCGCGGGGCATCCAGCCCATCGGCTACTGCCCCATCGGCTCGCCCAACCGCCCGGACCGGGACAAGACCGACACGGACTATGTGGACACCGAGGAGCCGGCCATCCTGGCGGCGGCCAAGGCCCACGGCGTGCACCCGGCGGTCATCTGCCTCAAGTGGGCCGCCCAGCGCGGCCAGATCCCGATCCCCTTCACGGTGCACGAGGCCAATTACGTCGCTAACCTCAGGAGCGTGACACAAGACCCACTGACCGATGAGGAGATGCGGGCCATCGCCCAGGCAGACCGCGACTGCCGGCTGATCAAAGGGCAGGTGTTCCTGTGGGAGGGTGCAAAGGATTGGACCGCACTGTGGGATATGGACGGAAGCATTACAGGCTGGAAGCAGGAATGATTAGGCTGCCTTCGGGTAGAATTTCGCGCCCGCCGGCGCGACCAAAGGGCTTTCCGGTCGCCCTTTGGAAACCTTCGGCCCCATCTATTGATTGTTTTTGCCAATAGCATGATAACCCATAAATACAAGGAGGATCATCATGGCTGAAAACTTCGCAATTGCCAAGGGACCTTTTGCCCCCACAGTGGAAAGCCTCTCGGGCTTTGAATGCCCGCAGTGGTTCCGCGACGCCAAGTTCGGCATCTGGAGCCACTGGGGCCCCCAGTCGGTGCCGATGTACGGCGACTGGTACGCCCGCAACATGTACCTGGAGGGCAGCCCCCAATACCTGTACCACTGGCGCACCTACGGCCACCCGTCCAAGTTCGGCTACAAGGACATCGTGAAGCTGTGGCAGGCCGAGCGTTTCGACCCGGCGGAGCTCATGGACCTGTATGTGGCCGCCGGAGCCCGGTATTTCGTAGCCCAGGCCATGCACCACGACAACTTCGACAACTTCGACTCTGCCCACAACCCGTGGAACGCGGTGAACGTGGGGCCCAAGCGGGACATCTGCCGGCTGTGGCAGGCCGAGGCCAAGCGGCACGGCCTGCCCTTCGGCCTGACCGAGCACCTGGGCGCGTCCTATACATGGATGTCCGCCTCCCACGGCGCGGACAAGCACGGCGCATACGCCGGCGTGCCCTATGACGGCGCGGACCCTGCCAACGCGGGCCTGTATCGCGACAACGACAGCGAGCTGCTGGAGGACGCCGACGGCTGGCATTGGTACACGAAGAACCCCCGTTACCACGCCGATTGGTTCCGCCGCATCCAGGACGCCATCGACAAGTTCCAGCCGGACCTATTGTATTCCGACGGCGAGGCGCCCTTTCACGATGTCGGGTACGCCATCGTGGCCCACCTTTACAACACCAGTGCCGCCAACCACGGCGGCCGCAACAACGCCGTGTACAACTTCAAGCAGCACGACGCGCGCAACAGCGCCGAAGGCATACAGAAGATCGGCGTGCTGGACATCGAGCGCGGCCTGTCCGCCGAGCCGCTGCCCCACCCGTGGCAGGACGATACCAGCCTGGGCGACTGGTTCTACAACGTGCGCGATGTGTACAAGACCGCCCCGGACGTCGCCGACACGCTGGTGGACGTCGTGAGCAAGAACGGCAACCTGCTCATGAACGTGACCCAGCGCCCCGACGGCACCATCGACGACGAGACGCGCCACACGCTCAAGCGGCTGGCCGTGTGGACCGCGGCCAACGGCGAGGGCATCTACGGCACCCGCCCCTGCCAGAAGCACGCCGAGGGCAAGACCAGCCTAGCCGGCGGCGCGTTCCAGGAAAAGGCCGCCCAGTGGCAGCCCACGGACTTCCGTTTCACCCGGCGGGATAACGCCGTGTACGCCTTTATGATGCGCGCCGGCGGGGAAAGCCGGGCCGTGATCCACAGCCTGGGTCGCGTGCACACCAAGGCCGTCTCCTCGGTGCACGTCAGCGGCCGGCCGGCGCAGTTCCAGCAGAAGGACGGCGCGCTGATCGTGGAACTGCCCCAAGGCATCGACGGATCCATGCCGGTGTGCATCAAGGCCGCGATGAACGGCTGACGCTGAACAACATCACATTCAGTGTAAAACTGGTATCACAACATGGTAAAATGAAGCAGGCGGGCAATGACCGCCTGCTCGCCGTCTGCAGGCGAGCGATAACCGGTGCAAAGGAGCAATGGTATGATGACCTCAAGAGAACGGCTGCTCACGGCGCTGAACAATGGCCGGCCGGACCGGCTGCCCTGCCAGGTGCACGGCTGGATGCCCTATTATCTGAACAATTACCTGCACACCGAGGACTGGATGGAGGCCAACGAGCGCTTCGGCTTTGACCACGCCATCTATGTGAGCCCCGAATACCGGTTCGGCGAACAAGACCTGAGCCACTGGCGCACGACGGCGGAGGACCTGGGCGTGGACGCCGATGGCAACCACCGCCGCCGCACGACGATTGAGACGCCCGACGGCGTGCTGACGCTGCGGCAGGCCTCCAACGCCATCACCGGCTGGGACGAGGAGCCGTTGATCAAGAGCTGGGAGGACTTTGACATCTGGGCCAAGTGGCGGCCCATCCCCGTGGCGGCGGACTTCACCCACATGCACGCCGTGCGCGACCGTTTGGGCGACAAGGGCATCATCCGCAGCCACCCCTTCTCCGCCGGCCAGGGCAGCCCATGGCAGTCGCTGTGCATCCTGATGGGCACCGAGCCCGCGATCTTCGCCGCCATGGATGAGCCCGACCGCGTGCATGCGGCGCTGGAAACGATACTGGACATGACGCTCAAGACCACCGAGCTGTGGCACGGCATCCCCGCGGACATGGTGGAGACCGGCGGCGGCGCGGGCAGCAACACGGTCATATCCCCGTCACTGTTCCGCGAATTCTGCCTGCCCTATGACCGCCGCCAGAGCGACGCCTTCCATGCCGTGGGCCTCAAGATCGTGTATCACCTGTGCGGCGGCCTGATGAAGCAGATGGACATGGTCGCCGAATCCGGCGCCGACGGCCTGGAGACGATGACGCCCAAATCTATGGGCGGCGACTGCGACCTGGCCGAGGCCAGCCGCCGCATCGGCGGCAAGCTGTTCTTCATCGGCGGCTTTGACCAGAACGCGGGCTTTGAGCGCGGCACACCACAGGCCGCCCGCAAACTGGTGCGGCAGTGTTTCGAGGCCACCCGCGACCACGCCGGCTACATCTGCGCGCCCAGCGACCACTTTTTCTTCGGCGACCCGGAGAACCTGAAGGCGTTCTGCGACGAAGCCAGGGCGTGCGTATACTGAAGGTTGTCGTCTGCGGCGGCCGGCGCCACCGTTGATAATTGCGCTCCCTTGCGGTATGCTGACAATATAGACAAATGAGGAGGCGCAATGCCAAGCATTTTGAGCGTGCTGGCGCGCGAACAGATTCGCCTGCTAAAACCGATTCTCACATGGATGGACATCCCCAAGGCCCGCGCCTTTCAGGACGCGCTGGGAGAGTTGGGGGCCAAATCCGTGGCGGATCGCGTGGTGTATGAACATGTGTCCATGGACAACTTCGAGGCATGTTTTGCCCTGCCGCAGGACGAGAAGGACAGCCGCCGGGCCATCCTCTATTTGCACGGCGGCGCGTTCGTGGCTGGGAACCTGAAATACGCGCGGGGCTTTGCGGGCATACTCGCGGACAGAATGGATCAGCGCGTGCTAAGCGTGGCTTACCGCCTGGCGCCTGAGCATCCTTTCCCCGCGGCGCTGGAAGACGCGCTGGCAGCCTACCGGTATCTGCTGGACCATGGCTGGGAGGCTGGGCGTATCACCTTTGTCGGGGAATCCGCTGGCGGCGGGTTGGTGTTCAGCCTGTGCCTGAGGCTCAAGCAGCTGGGTCTGCCGCTGCCCGCCGCGCTGGTGGGCATTTCTCCGTGGACGGATCTGACCTTCAGCGGCCCGTCCTACCAAACCAACGAGAAAAAGGACCCGTCGCTGTCCGAGGATTCGCTGCGCTGCTACGCGGCGGCTTATGCCGACGGGAAGGAGCGGGACCCGCTGGTCTCCCCGGTCTTCGGCGACCTGGCCGGGCTGCCCCCTTCGCTGCTGCTGGCCGGCGGCGACGAGCTGCTGCTCAGCGATGCCCAGATGCTGGCTCAGCGCCTGCAGGACAGCGGCTGCCGCTGTGAGCTGTGCGTGGAGGATGGTCTGTGGCACGTGTATGCACTATTCAACATACCCGAGGCGTACGCGGCGCTGGAGAAAATCGCTTGCCTTCTGGAGTTCGGGAATGACGACTAAAGCCGGCGCACACAAGAGCTGGATGAAGCTGGACAACGCGGCAAAGATATACCCGGCTGCCCAGCGGCGCAACTGGAAAGCGCTGTTCCGCCTGTCGGCCACGCTGAGCGAGAGCATCGACCCTGCGGTTCTGGAACAGGCCCAGCGCTCCACGCTGGCCCGCTTTCCCGGCTTTGCGCAGAGGCTGAGGCGCGGCGCGTTCTGGTATTATCTGGAGCACAACGAAGGCGAGCCGCCCATCGCCGCGGACGGCCCATACCCGTGCGCACACATGGACTTCAAAGAGAACAACGGTTTCATGTTCCGCGTGCGGTATCACGAGCGGCGCATCGCCGTGGAGATTTTTCATGCGCTGACCGATGGCAGCGGCGGCCTGTGCTTTCTAAAGACGCTGGTGGCCGAATATCTGCGCTTGAAGTACGGCGCGCAAATCCCCCGGGACAACGAGATCCTGGATTGCTCGCTGCCCCCGTCGCCCGAAGAGACCGAGGACGCCTATCTGAAATATGCCCGGAACATGCCGCGCTCCCGCTGGGAGCCGGATGCCTATTATCTGAAAGGCACCGACGAGCCCGACGGCTTTGTGCACATCGTCACCGGAATGATACCGGTGGATGCGGTGCTGCGGCGGGCCAAGGAGAAACAGGTGTCGCTGACCGAGTACCTGACCGCCGCGCTGATCATGGCCATCGACAAGCTCCAGCGGCGCGCCGTCCGCTACGAGAAGCTGTTTAAGCCCGTGAAGGTGTGCGTTCCCATCAACCTGCGCAGCTTTTACCCCACGAACACGATGCGCAACTTCGCCAGCTACGTAAACCCCGGGATCGACCCGCGCTACGGCGTATACAGCTTCGACGAGGTGCTCTCCGCGGTGCACCACTACATGCGCGCCGAGGTCACAGAGAAGCTGCTCAATGCCAAGATCACGACCAACGCCCGCGCCGAAGCCCACAAGGCGCTGCGGCTGACGCCGCTTTTCATCAAGAACATCGCGATGAAGTTCACATTCCAGCGGGTGGGAGACCGCAAATCCACAACCAGCATATCCAACCTCGGTCTGGTGCGGCTGCCCGAGGAGATGGCGCGCTATGTTGCGCGGATGGACTTCATTCTGGGCCCGCTGTCCCGCAACAGAGTTGTGTGCGGCGCGCTGACATACAACGGCGTACTGACGCTCAACTTCACGCGGACCATTCAGGAGAGCATGCTGGAGCGCACGTTCTTCCGGTTTCTCGTGAAGCTGGGCATCCCTGTGAAAGTGGAAAGCAACGACAGGTGGTAACAACCCTGCGGCAACTGCCGGACAGGGCTATGGAGGGGGTTTGCTCATGTCATACTGTGTGAACTGCGGCGTAGAACTTGCGGAAAGCGAGAAGCGCTGCCCATTGTGCCATGTGGAGGTCGTGAACCCCAAAGCGCCGTGGGTGGAGCCGGAGGAGCGCCCATATCCGCGCCACATGGACACGATCATGAAGAGGATCGACCGGCGCTATTTCGCAACGCTGGCAGGGCTGCTGCTCACGATCCCCTGTGTCATCACGGTGCTGCTGAACATTCTGTCGGACAATGGGATTACGTGGTCCTCCTACCTGATCGGCGCGGTGGCGGTCATGTATACGTGCGTGTTCCTGCCGTTCTTCTTCAAAAAATATCACACCGTAACCTTCCTATCGGCGGACTGCGCGGCCATGCTCCTATATCTGCTGTTCATCGAACGCATGAACGGCGGCCAGTGGTTCATGGGCCTGGGCCTGCCGCTGACGGCAGCGGCCAGCGTGTGCATGCTGGCGCTGGCGCTGGTGTTCACCAAGGCCCGGCTTTCGATGCTCGTCAAGGTTGGCATCGTTCTGATCGCCGTCGGCGTGTTCACGGTGTGCGCGGATGTGATCATCCGCCTCTATCTCTATGGGCGGATCGAACTGGCCTGGTCTTACTATGTGCTGATACCGTGCATGGTGCTGGGCGTGGCGGCGATGGTGATGGAGCACCGGCAAAACCTAAAAGAGCGGATCCGCCGCCGGCTGTTCTATTAAGATCGTTATCGTACGAACAGTTCTCTGAAGGTTTTTGACTTCCTGTAGAACAAGTACAGCAGCACGTCGATGGCCAGGAAAACCGCGCTCTCGACGATGTACATCGGCGTGGCCATACCCAAGTCCGGCGGCAGCAGACAAGCCAAACCCGTATGGACAACATTGTAGCATCCGGCGATCAGCATATAGACCATAAGCATCCCAGGGACGCCGGCTTTCCTGCGCAGCAGCTGGATGAGCGCAACAATGGCGAATACGAAGAAGAAGAGCGTATCCACGAGCTCCAGCGGATAGACGAATTTGAAAAGCGGGGTGTAGAGAGGGTCGGCGGAGCCCAGGATCTCGAAGAACCTGCCGCTGAGGATTTTGGGGACGTAGTATTGGGCCAGCGAATCAAAATGGGACCACACCTGCTGCACCATGACGCCCACCGTCACGACCATCCCCATCCAGCCGATGTTTTCCTTCCAGCTAACCTTGGCGACTGTGCCCTTTGCCACCGGGATTGTTTCCATGGGGTCACCTCCAATTCGTTTTGTTGACAGCTCTCGATCGGCACTGCCACGTGCGCTCCTATGCGCCTACCGTCTCGCCTTTACGGCCGAGTCCAATACCAGTCAACCGGAGGAACCCAAAAACGATGGGGGCGCCCACCGTTATCCACAAGCCCATGATCATGTATCGCACGAAATCGAACACCGGCTGTTCGGGCAGCAGCAGTTTGATGCCCTCCTTCAAAGCCAGCACGACGGCGATGCCCAATGCAAACTTGACGATCTGTTTCCAGAAAGCTGCCTTGACATTGAACTGAACGAATTTACTTTCCAAGGAGTATCCGACCAAAAAGCTGCAGAACGTCGCCGCGGTCTTCACGAGGTCCGCGGAATCGCGCCACACATACACCGCAGCCAGAGCCGGAATCAGAAGCAGCAGATGAATCTGCTTCCTGTTTTTACGCTGGGCGTATTCAAAAGCGTAATCCGCAACAAAAACCGATGCGGTACCGATGAGAACTGCCCCCAGCACATCGATGGGCCAATGCACGCCGAGATAGAGCCTGGAAACGGCGACCAGCAAAATCAGCAGGCAGCCTATCGCATAAACCCAGGCGCGGTGCAGCTTTTTCATCAGCGAGACCAGAAAGGACGTGATGTTCTGCGTATGCCCGCTGGGAAAGGATGTGCCGGTTGCCGTCTCCACCCGCAGGCTGCGGATGCCCTCCACACCGATGGGCCGCGGCGCAAGAAAGATGCTCTTGGCCACGCCGTTGATGACGCCGCTGAGCAGGAACGCGAAGGACAGCTTATAGCCGTACCGCTTGTCGATGCACCAGAAAACCAGCGCCAGCATCACGATGTAGAAGTACTCCTCCCCGAGCATCGTGACGGTCTGAAAGAAGCTGTCCAGAAAAGGGCTGGAGAAGGTTTGTATGAATCGGATGATTTCCATATTTCAACCTCCTTATGCCATGATTATAGCGCCGACCGAAATCGTTCTGCAATCCCTTTATCAATACCTCCGGTCAATCTCATCCCGCACAATCCGCGTCCAACGTATGATCGCGTCTCCGTCGCCCGAAACGGTCTCCACATCCTTGAGCGTGATGTCGAACTTGCAACCGTTGGCGTCCAGGATATCGAAGGTCTCGCGCAGATTGCCGCGCACAAAGTCCTCGTCCACACCAAAGGAAACGGCGGTCGAAGGGTTGGGCCGCCAGGAAACGATATAATCCCCGCCGATCTGCTGCGCGCACGCTTGGACGTCGGCAAAGGGCGAAACGGCGATGCGCCGCAGGTTTTTCAGACCCTTCAGCACGCTGATCTTTCTTGTAAGGTCTTCGCAGCACCCGTAGGCCACCAGGCCGTAGCGCTCCATGATCGGCTTCTGATAATCGAACATGAACTCCTTGAAGGCATCGGGGCCGATGGTCGCGTATTCCTGAGCGGCCATGAAACCCCAGAGCTCCCGCGTGCCGACGGGAGGCTGCCCCGCCTGGGGAGGCGGCAGTTCATCGGCGTAGGGCATCGCCTGGTTCTGGTGGTTGGTCAGCCGGAAGCCGTTGGCCGCCTCGGTCTGGTCAATGTGCATGAGGATCTTGCTCTGCATGAAGGACAGCAATCTATGCAGCCACTCCGGCCGGTCGTAGATGTCCCACATGATCTGTTCCAGGCCGCGCAACTTGGCCAGATACTGGGCGATGTCATTGGCCCACATGCCGCACAGCAGGCCCTGTCGGTCCACCTCAACGTCCAATATGCCGCCGACTGCGTTATACAGCCGGTCGAAGCGCTGCTGTGTCGCGTCTTCGTCCACCCGGTAGTCGGCCACGCGGAGCTTCTCGATGTCCTCTTCCTCGATGAGGGAGGGCCTGAACGCCGCAGCGCCGCCGGAAACCTTCTCGCCCAGTGTTGCCGGCAAGCCAAAGACGCCTTCGGGAGAGCTGTCCAGCGCCGCCCGCACGCTCAGATAAGGCTCGATGATGTAGTCGTCGGCGATCTTCATTCGGTAGCGGTTCAGGAGGAAATCCGTTTCCAGGCATCTAAAGTACGGGTCTTCGCACTGGAGTTCCGAGGGGCTCAGAAATTCGTGGAAGGGAATGGCCCGGATGTAGATGAGCGGACGGGTGAAGTGCAAGCTGTTGTGGTGGCTCCACGCCGCGCGCCGCCTGTGCATTTCCTCGCTCGTCGCGTATTCCAGCGTTTCCTTGGCCAGGTCCCGTATTCTGAGAATGTCTTTCATAGGATCACCTCATAAAAGCGTCGTGTTCTACGGGCGTGCAGCCCATCGCTTACAGGCGGTTCCAGTGCCTGTCCGCATGGTCCAGCAGGCGCCGGGCCTGCTCCATCGTCATGTCCGGGAAGATCAAATACAGCCCCGTGGAGCCCAGGCGATCGATGAGCCTGTCCGCGCCGCGCAGCCAGTGCTCCAAGTCGCCGTCGTAGATCGAAACCCACAGCCCCTTACCCGCGCGCCGCACCTTGTCGTAGATCGGGTACCATTTTTCGCTGGCGCCGTCGGGCTGCCCGGCGCCGGCGGTCCATTGCAGCGCGTCCAGGCGCTGGATGCCCATCAGGGCGTCCAGATGCCGTATCGCGTCGGGGCCGTCCAGGTGATACAGCGAGTTTCGCAGCCGCTGCACCTGCCGGGTAAGCGACGGCACGATGAACTGTTGGAACTGCCGGGGGGACATCATCGCGGAGAAGTCGCACTGCACCTTGGCCGTGCGCCCCGGCCCCCAGATGTGGAAGGCCGTGTACACGCTGCCGGCCTGTTCGTCCCGCGTCAGGTCGTAGAATGTGTCGTAATACTGGAAGTACAGCTCGTCCACGCGGTCAATGGCCCGCTGCACGAGGTCGGGATGGTCCATCAGGTCGTAGCACAGCGCCTGCGGACCCCGCATCGCGGCGACGATGTCGATGTTCTCGATGATGTCGGGGATCGCCACGGGGAAATCGCCCCGGGCGAGCTCCACGGCCCGGGCGATCACATCCCGATGGATGTTCCACCAAGGATTGCTTGGATCGAAGTCCAGGTCCACGAGTTCGCCGATGTCCTCGGCGCACTCCCGGTACCACACCGTGTCCGGGGCAAACACGGGCTCCGCGCCCAGGTAGGTCGCCATGGACCCCGGCCCCAGGTTCAGCGAGACGCTCGGGAAGGCGTCCGCCAAAAACCGATGCGCCCGGCAGTGGTTGCGCTGCTGGGCGACCAGCCGCTGGGCGCTCAGGTATTGGTCCTGCAGGTTTTGGGGCTCGGAGATGCTTTCCAGCGGCTCCAGCGGCTGCTCCCGGCGGGCGACGACGCGCATCAGCGGCCTGCCGAAGTCCTCCCTGGCCCACCAGGATTGGAAATTGCGCTTGGTCTGCTCCCAGTTTTCCACGTACTTCAAATGCTTGCCTCCCCGTCTATGGGCGCGCTTCGCCTCGCATAGATATCTTCCTATCTATTCGCCAGAGCTTCGCGCGTACCTTCCGGGGCGGTTCGTATCGAGTGAGAGTGGTTCCTTGTCAGCTCAGACAGCTCCAGCCCCGCAGTTCTTCCCACCAGCCAAAGGCAACCCTGCCGGAGGCCGAGGCCTGCGGGTTCTCCGGCGCGGACAGAAAGACCAAAAACGACCCGCCGGGCGGAAAGATCAGCTTGCCGTTCTCCGTCTCCACCAGGGTGGTCTCCGGCTGGCCCCGCCGCACAAACGCCTTGATGCCTCCCTGGGGCAATCCGGCAACGTCGTTGGCGTACTGCAGCCGCACCCGCGGCGCCGGCGGCGGCACAATCGCCGTGTCGGTCGGCGTGGTCGGGCTTTCGAAAACGGCTTGTCCCGGCGCGGCGGCATTAAACCAAAACTGAGCGCGGAACGGCGTCTCGTCGACGTCCGAAACGGTCCAGACGTTCACGAACAGGTTAACACCGGAATCCGGCGGGTTGTACAATCTTGCCCAAGCCCCCCGCCCAGGCCCGAAGTACATATCGTCGGCGTAGCCGATGAAGTACGAGCCACGTAACGACTGATAAAGCTCCATCGGAATGCTGACCGTTTTAGAAATGTCACAATGCGGGGTGTATTGCGCCGCGGAGCGATTGCCATACGTCATATCGTACACCTTCCTCAGGGGCAAAAAGCCCCTTTGGCACCATATGCAGCGCAAACCGGGCGCGTGAGATTGCGCCTCCCCACGGCCCTTGCGGTTCGGATTCCCGGCTATTCTTTCACGCTGCCGCTCAAGATACCGGCGACGAAATATTTCTGCAGCGCGAAGAACACGACCAGGATGACGCTGCTGGACACAAGCGTGGCCGCCATCAGCTGGTTCCAGAAGATCTCGCCTTCGTTGCGGAAGCGCGTCAGCGCCAGCTGCACGGTCGTGATGGCATCCTGCCCGCTGTCGGTCATCACCAGCGGCCACGTGTATTCGTTCCACGCGCCGGTGAACTTGAGCACAGCCAGCGCCCCCAGGATGGGGCCGGAGAGCGGAAGATACACGCGCACGAAGGTACGGAACCTGCCGCAGCCATCCATGCGCGCCGCCTCATCCAGCTCCCGCGGGAACATCACATAGAACTGCCTGCACATAAACACGCCGAAGGAGCCGGCGATATAGGGCAGGATCAACCCAGCGTAGGTATTTACGAGGCCCGTACCGCCAGAGCCCGTGATGTCATTGCCGCCCATCAGCGGGAAGTTCTTCATCAGCAGAAAAAGCGGTACCAGCGTAACCTGCGGCGGTATCATCATGCCGGCCAAGATGAGCACGAACAGCGGCCTGCGCAGCGGGAACTCGATCCTTGCAAAGGCGTAGCCGGTCATGGCGTTGATGAACAGACTGAGCACGGTGGCCGTGCCCGCCGTAAAGGCACTGTTGAACAGATACCTGCCCCAGTCGCCATTGGTCAGCGCATCGGCATAGTTGCTGAGCAGCACCGGGCGCGGCACCAACGTAAGCTGCGGCGAATAAATCTGCGCCATGCTCTGCAGCGAAACCGACGCCATGATGACAAGGGGAAAGCCTGCCGCCGCAATGAACAGCGCCAGGATGCACCAGCCGATGATTCTGCCTGTCCGCGTGTCCATCATCGTTTGTCCCGGCTTTCCGGCATCTGGCCGCCGAACTTCAGGTTCAGTATCGTAATCACAAAGATGATGAGGAACAGCACCACGGACATCGCCGACGCATAGCCCATCTTAAACTCCGAGAAGGCCCGCATGTAGATTTGATGGGTGATGGTCGTGGTGGCGTCCACCGGGCCGCCGTTGGTCATGATGCGTACCTGCTCGAAGGTTTTGAAGCACTCGATGGAAAGCGTGGCCAGCAGGAAAAAGCTGACCGGCCGGATGCTGGGCAGCGTGATGTGCCAGGTGCTGCGCAGGAATCCCGCACCGTCCACCCGGGCGGCGTCGTACAGGCTCTGGGGCACACCCTGCAGCGCGGCCAGATAGAGGATCATCACATAGCCCATGTTCTTCCAGATGTTCACGATGATCAGGCAAGGCAGAGCCAGACGCTCGTCGAACAGCCAATCGCTGCCCTGCAGCCCCAGCGCCCACAACGCCTTGTTCAAAAGCCCCGCGCCAGGTTCAAACATGTAAAGCCAGATCATCGAGACCGCCACCATCGACGACACATAGGGGACCATCAGCAGCGCCCGCGCGGCGAACATCAACCGGCTTTGGCGGTTCACGCACAGCGATGCCACAAAGCCCAGCACCATCAGCGGCAGGATGGAGCACACGGCAAACACCAGCGTGTTCTGCACCGAGCGCAGGAAGCTCTGGTCCCGCAGCAGCTTCATGTAGTTGCTGATGCCGGTGAAATCCTTGGAGCCCAGGCTGTAGTTCGTGAAGCTGTTGATGAAGTTCTGGATCAGCGGGTAGAGTACGAATGCCGCGAAGAACAGGAAAAAAGGCAATATCAGCAAATATGCTGATATTGCATCCTTGGTTATGACGGGTTTCCTTTTTTGTTGTTTCAGCACGTTACACCTTTAGGAGGCAGATTGACTTATTTTAATTCATCCAGCAGCTTCTGCTGCGCTGCCTTCAGTGCGTCCTGCGCAGAGGCCTTGCTGTAGAGCACCTGCTGCACCATGTCGTTGCGGATCTTCTGGAAGGAAGCCGCCCAGGTGGTGCGGGGCATGCCGATGCCGTTGGCCACGCAGTCCGCCCGCACAGCGTTCATCGGGTTCAGGGCGGTGAAGGCCTCCACCTGTGACTTGCGGGTTACCGGAATATTCAGATCGGCAGCGCGTTTGAGCACTTCCTCGTTGGTCAGCGCGAAGGAGATGAACTTGAAAGCCGCGTCGGGATATTTGCAGTTGCCGCCGATGAAGAGCATGTTGCAGCCGGAGAAGGTTGCCTGCTCCTTGCCGGCATTGGCCGGGGGCAGCGCGATGCCGACCTTGTCCTTGAACTCGGCATTCTTGAGCATGCCGGTCAGCGCTACGTTGTTAATGAGCGTCATGGCCGCCTTACCGCTCACAAAGGGGTTGACCTCGGTGTTGCTGAAGGGGATGCTGACATCACCCACAAAGGATGACAGGAAGTCGAAGGCCTCCGCCTTTTCCGGCGTGTCCAGCGTGGGGTTGCCGTCGGCGTCGTAGTAGCGGCCGCCGTTGCCAAAGACAAAGCAGTCGAACTCTACGAAGTTGCCCGCGGATTTGGGGAAGGAAAAGCCGGATTGCACGATGTTACCGCCGTCCTTCACGGTCAGCTTCTGAGCATATTCCTTGAGCTCATCCCAGGTCTTCGGGGGCTGCTCAGGGTCCAGCCCGGCGTTCTGGAACAGGTCCTTGCGGTAGGCGAAGATGTAGGGCGTCGTGGAATAGGCCAGGCCATAAATTTCCTTTTTGTAGGTGCCGTTGGCCAGCACGCTGGGCATGATGTCGTCCTTGCCTTCCCAAGTGTCGAAATACTTGGTGATGGGCTGGTAGTTCTTGGCTTCGACACGGGCGGCAACGGACATGATGCCGTGGCCGATGATGTCCGGGCCCATGCCGGCGGTGAACATCGAGTTGAGCTTGGTCTCCATGGGTTCGCCGATGGCGGCGTCATCATACTCGATCTTGATGCCGGGGTTCTTCTCCTGGAAACGGGAAATCAGGCCCTTCCAGTATTCGGCCTCCGGGGCGTCGTTGCCGATGCGCACGAACTTCAATGTGATGTCCTGACCCTTGGCAGTCTGCTGTGCGCAGCCCACCGGCAGGCACACGAGCAGTGCGATCAAAAGGATGGTCAGCAGCTTTTTCATGGCTCTTCTCCTCTTATACTTCTCTGTTTGATGGACTAAATCTTCTTCCCCTCGATCATCTGGCAATCCAGCCAGCCGGTTTTGGCAAAGGGGTCCTCCCGGCGGAGCAGCTCCGCGTACAGGGTCTTGCGCAGATGGGCCAGGGTTTCAGCCAGTTCCGGGTCGGCAATGCGGTTGCGCTGCTGTCCGGGGTCATCGGCCACGCAGTAGAGCTCGTCGATGTCGGTCATGTTCCAGACATACAGCCACTCCCGCGTTCGGATGGACCGTTGGGAGTACAGCCCGAACTGCTGCCCGCTGGAGGCGGACACCGCAAAGCTTCTGTCCTGCTGCGCCTCCCCGCGCAGCAGGGGCGCCAGTGACCGGCCATGGCCCACTGAAACGGGGATGCCGCACAGCTCCCCGATGGTCGCGCCCAGGTCCAGGCAGTTGCTCACGAACTCTCCTGCGCGATGGCCTGCCCGGGCCCCTTGGGGATAGCGGATCATAAGCGGCGTCCACGTCACATCATCGTACAGCACATAGTGCTTGTCCAGCATGCCGTGCCCGCCGCACAGGTCACCGTGGTCGGTCGTGTAGATCACCAGCGTGTCCTGAGCGACCCCGAGGCTGTCCAGCCGGTCCAACATCACGCCCACGGCGTCGTCCACCTGGCTCACCATGCCATAATACATCGCCAGCGTGTGCTTCCACTGCTGCCACCCCCTGCCCTCCAGCCCCCAGTTGCGCAGCTGCTGCCGCTGGATGTAGGGCTTGCCCTCCAGGGGATCGCCAAAGCTGTCCCAGGGTTCCAGCGTGTCAGGGTCATAAAGGCTGGCGAAGGGCTCCGACGGATGGCAGGGCAGATGGGGGTCGGTGAAATCCACCCGTACGAACCACGGCTCATCCTGGGCCGTGTGCCGCTGCATCAGAGCGCAGGCCTGCGCCGCCGCCCAATGGGTCTTGCTGTCGGCCAGCGCGATGGTGCTGGGCTCCCCGAACCAACCGTTGCAATACACAAGCTCTGGGTATCTCTCAGCAATGAGCGCGTTCCACCCGCTGTAGCCGATGTGTTCGCCAAAGCCGAAGTCCGCCGGCGTATGCTCGGTGGAGGAATTCCACTTGCCCACCAGCGCGCAGCGGTAGCCCGCATTGGCCAGCGCCGCCGTGTGAAAGCCGCTGTCGGGCTTCACGGTGGGCGTGGGGATGAAGTCGTTGTTCCACAGGGCGCCGTAGCTTTCCGGGGCGCGGCCGCTGAGCAGCGCCTGGCGGGCCGGCGCGCACACCGGGCAGGGCGTGAAGGCATGCTCGAAGAACACGCCCTCCCGCGCCAGCCGGTCGATGTTGGGCGTCCGGATGCCGAACCGGCCCGCGCAGCCCAGTGCGTCGCGGCGGTGCTGGTCGGCGATGATCAGCAGGACATTGGGCTTCACGCAGGTTCCCTCAGATCGTTTTGTAGATGTCGCCGTGCAGGTTGGGCAGCGGCTCGGGCCGCACCACCGTGCCGCCCTCCTCGAAGGACTTGATGGCGGCGAAGGTGTATTCCAGCGTGGCCAGGGCGTCTCTGCCCGAGGCGCGCAGCAATTCACGGGGCACCTTGTTGGTCACATCCTCCAGGTAGGCGTGGATGCGGGCCGGGAAGGTCGCGTTGAAATCGGTGATGCCGGTGTTGAGCGTCTCGTTGGGCTCGGGCGAGGCCATGGAGCTCTTGGGCTGCTCGGCATCCCAGAAGGAGAGCTTCTCCACGCAGTTTTCGATCACGAAGGTGCCCTTGGTGCCTGCCATCTCGAAGCTCCACCAGCCGCCCAGACCGAACATCGCGTCGCCGCGCTGGCTCAGCAGATACCCGGTGCTGCCGTTCTCAAAGCGCACATGCACGCTGTTGATGGAATACATCAGGTCGTCGGCGGTCTTGCGCACGCCGGGCTTGTTGAGGTAGGCCTGCACGTGGGTGATGTCGCCGCCGAAGTGGCGCATCACCGAGAACGGATGGGCCAGGAAGGCCTTGAGGTGCGAATAGGGGCGCTGCCAGCGGGCCGACCCGGGGCCGCCATAGCCGGACTGGCCGCCGTTGAAGCCCATCTTGTGCACGATGTACACCGGCTCGCCGATCTTGCCCTGGCCGATTAGCTCATCGGCCCGCGCGGCGGGCTGGGTGAAGAAATGGTTGAGGTTGCAGCCCAGGTAGACGCCCTTTTCGGCGGCGAACCGCACCATCTCTCTGGCTTCGCGCACATCGTTGCTGATGGGCTTCTCCACCAGCACGTTTTTGCCCGCGGCGATGGCCTCCATGGCGGGGATGTAGTGCCAGCTGCCGTTCTCATAGCCGGAGGTCGTGATGTCCACGATGTCCAGGTCCGGTTCGGCTTGCAGCATTTCTTTCAAGGAATAGTAGGCCTTCACACCATACTTCGCCGCGGCTGCATCCGCAATCTCACGCTTGACGTCGCATACCGCGACCAGCTGTGCCAGTTCGTCGTTCATGTACACATTGGCGTGGGTGTTGCCGATGCCTCCCATGCCTACCAATCCGATTTTGAGCGCCATGTGTTTTCCCTCCAATTATTTGTTTTGCCGAAACCCTGTGGGTGAAATGCCGGTGACCTGCTTGAACTGCCTGGAAAACAGCGAGATGTCCGAGAATCCCAGCACAGACGCCACATCCGTGACCGAGTTGGACTCCACGCGCAGCAGCTCCGCCGCCTTGGCCATGCGGAAGTTCCTGGCATATTCCGCGGGCGAGGTGCCCAACAGGTTCTTGAACTGCTTGGTCATGTACCCCAACGATAGCCCGGCTGCCCGCGCCACATCCTCCAGCACGATGTCTTGGCGATGGTTGTCCTCGATGAAGGCCACCGCCTCACGGATGTGGCTGAAGTTGGCGTTGGCGCCCTCGCTGAACAGGGCGCTGTTGCTGCACAGCCGCGCGTAGGTGACCAGCAGACCGTAGAGCAGCGACTTGATCTTCAGCTCCCAGCCCGCCGGGCGGTTGAGCCGTTCCCACATCATCTTTTCCAGCGTCAGCATCATTTCCTGCATCTCGGCCAGGCCTGCGTGCACCCTTTGGAAGCCTGTACGCCCGGTCAGCAGCCATTTGAGCTCCTGCATGGCGCCAATCTCCCGTTGAATTTCGCCGAAGGCCTCCGAGGTGAACAGGCAATTGTAGAGCGCCGTGTTGTTGGTGCTGATATAGCTGTGCACCTCGCCGGGCAGTATGATGAACACGTCGCCGGTGGTCAGTATCTGCGTGCTGTCCTGATGGCTGTGCAGCGACACACCGCGCTCGATGAACACGAATTCGTAGAACTCGTGGCTGTGCAGGCCAACCTTGCCGTGGTGCTTGGTGTTGACGACATACACCGGCGGCAAGCCGGGCTCAAAGTATTCACTGCAGGAAATGCGGTCGCTGGTCACGACTTCTCCTTTCGCCCGCGGCGCCTGCGCGTTGGTGATGCCAGCATGTCTGCTCTATTCGATGATCTCCGCGACCTTGACCGGCTGGCCGCCGCGCTTGATGGATTCAATGGCCGCATGGATGACCCGGCTGGCCTCCAGGCCGGCCTGGCCGCTGCCGTCGATGTTGCAGGGCTCCACGCCCGAGCGCACCTCCCGCGCGAACGACGCGATGCGGTCGGCGAAGGTGTCATAGAACTGGCCGTAGCCGCCGAACACCGGGTTGGTATATTGCTGCTTGATCCAGCTGTCGGCCGGATAGAGCGTGGCCTCCCGCCACATGTCCTCCACGACCATGCGCCCGGCCACCCCGGCGATGTCACAGCGCTCCATCGGGTGGCCGCGCTTGATATCGTAGGAGCTCGTGATGTGCCCCACCGCGCCGTTGCGGAACCGGAGGTTCATGCTCTGGGTGGAATAGATGAACCTCCCGCTGGCCTTCATGGCGAAGCATTGCACCTCGTCCACATCGCCGCCGAAATAGCGCACGATGTCCACGCTGTGGGGGTTCAAGGCCTTCAGGTGGTAAAACTCTGTCTCGAACTGCTCAAAGCGCCCGATCCACAGGTTCATGTTGATGAAAAGCAGCTCCCCGATCCTGCCCTCGTCCTGCCACTGCTTGGCGGCGCGGGCCGCGGGGGTGAAGCGATGGTTGAGGTCCACGGCGAAACGGCGGTTCAGCCGTCTCGCCGTATCTACCATTTCCTGGGCTTTTCGCAAGTCGTTGCAGATGGGCTTCTCGCAAAGCACATCCGCTCCGGTTTGCAGCGCCTGCATGGTCGGCTCATAGTGGTCGCTGGAATACTCATACCCGCCGGTGGCCACGCTGACAAGGTCGGGCTGGACTTCGTCCAGCATCCTCTGGGCGCTTTCGTAATACGGCACGCCGTACTTCAATCCCCCCGCCTTGGCGCGTTCCAATTGCCTGTCGCACACGGCGGCCAGTTCCACCTCGGGCAGGGATTTGTAGACCGAGGCATGGGTGTTGCCGATGGGGCCCATGCCGATGACGCATACCTTTAACATCTTGTCCATTTCCTCCGGGAACGGGCAAATCCCCTACGCCCCTTACTTCTTGAGCCCCTGTGCCTGCAGCCGCCTTGCCGTCTCGGGGTCGCCGATGTGCATGGTGTTGTACGCCTGGTCAGAGGAAGTGAACGGCCCGCAGCCCATGCCGTGCCAGTTGAGGTTGGTGTACATGGGGTTGGTGCGGCCGGTGGAGGCTTCGCGCGCGGCGATGTGCGCCAGCATCTTGGCGTTCAGGGCTTCCACGATTTCCGGATGCGAGGCCGCCACGTTGTTGAGCTCACCGGGGTCGTCGATGAGGTTGTAAAGCTCCACTTTCGGCTTATAGTGGAAGTCCGGCTCCAGCGCCGTGAAGTACTTCCACTCTGGCGTGCGCCAGCCGTGCTTGCGCTGCCAGGTGCATTCGGTGATGTAGAACTCCCGCTCCTCGGGGATGGGTTCGCCGCGCACCAGCTTCATCAGGTTGCGCCCGTCGAAGGGTTCGCCGCAGTCGATTCCCATGACGTCCAGCAGCGTGGGCACCAGGTCCTTGTGCTGGCACACCTCGGCGATGCGCTGTCCATTTGTCTTGCCCTTGAAGCGGATCGCGAAGGGCACGGTCAGCGTGCACTCATACAGGCCGTGATGGTCATACCAGCAATCATGGTCGTGCAGCGTCTCTCCGTGGTCGGACGTGAACACCACGACGGTCTCCTCGGTGATGCCCAGGTCGTCCAGCTTCTGCAGCAGAATCTGCACACAGGCGTCCATATAGGCGATCTCCGCGTCATACTGGGCGATGATGTAATCCTTATCGGTGCATCCCGGAGGGAACCACGAATAGAAGTAGTCACAGAACGGCTTGAAGGCATAGACAGGGTCCAGCGAGTGGTTCTCAGGGTCAAATGCGTCGCCCTGATAGAACATGCTGGCGAAGGGCTCCGGCGCCAGATAGGGCGAATGGGGGTCCATGTGGCGCAGGAACAGGAAGAAGGGCTTCTCCCCCGCCGCCAAACGCTCCAGTTCCGGGATCGTGACGGCGTTGAGCTTCTCCGCCTTGGGGGAGCGGCCATTCTCCCAGCTGCCCCAGCCCTCGAAATCCAGATAGGTGTCAAACCCCTGGGCGGCTGCGTTGCCGGTGAAGCCGACACACGTGGTGTCATAGCCCTGCTCGCGCAGAATCTCCGCCAGCGTCTTCACGCCCGAGGCGATGCCGCCCTGGTGCCGGAGCGCCACGACATTGGTGCCGAAGCAGTCGCGGCCGGTGAGCATGGAGGAATAACCCGGGGTCGTGGGGATGCTGGGGCTGAAAAAGCGGTCAAATACGATACCGCCGTCGGCCAGGTACTTGTCCATGTGGGGCGTGGTCAGCCGGTGGTACCCGTAGAGGCTCATGTGGTCGCTGCGCAGGCTTTCCAGGCCGAAGAACAGCAGGTTCGGTTTTTTCATGGCCATACTCCTTGTGATATTTATCTGGCGCCGAGTTTTTTCAGGCAGGCATTCATATAGCCGTAGCTTTCGGAGGCGATGGCGGTGGCGCGAACCAAGTCCTGGTCCGGGCCGATCACTTCCAGGCACACCGGGCCGTCATAGCCGCCGCTCACCATGGCGGCGAAGTAGCCGTAAAGATCGATATCGCCCCTGCCGCAGGCCTGCAGGGCGGGCTCGCCCGGCGCGGGGCCGCGGCCGCGGCAATCGCGGATGTGCACGTGGCGGGTGCGGCTGAGCACCGCGGGCAGCGCGTCCTCGGGGTTCTCCCCGGCGCGGAAGATGTGGCTGGGGTCCATATCGATGCCAAAACCGCTGGATGAGATCTGCGCCATCGCTGCCAGCGTGGTCGGGGTGTTATAGATGGCAGCGCCCACATGGGCCTTGCAGCACAGCGTCACGCCAAAGCTCTCGGCCAGTTCGGACAGCTTGATCAGCGTGACGATGCTCTCCTTGAGCGTGGCTTCATCGCCGGATTTGCCGCCGGGACCCACGTTGATGACCGGGATGCCGATCTCCGCCGCTGCCTCGAAGGCCCACTTGAGCCGCTCTTCGTCCAGCGAGGCCACCTCGGTGGACAGCATCTTAAGGCCGGTCTCCTCCAGCGCGTCCAGGATGCCTTGCTTCTGCGCCTTGTACGCCAGGGGGTCCAGATGCTCGCACATGCCCTTGATCGCGGAAATCTCCAGCCCGTCATAACCGGCCAGCTTGATGGCCCGTGCCGCCTCTGCAAAGGAATACGCCTTGAAAAGTACGGTATTGACGCCCAGTGAAATCATGATCAGTCCTCCTATATCCGTTGTGATTGCCTGTCATATTCGCGCACCCGCCGCAGGATCTCGGCACAGTTGGTGGCATTGGGGTATTCGATGATGAAGGGCGTGCCCTCATTGCGCTCATGGTACAGGCGCAGGAAGAGCGGCCAGTCGATCTCGCCGTCGCCGATGTTGCGGCCATAGGTGTCGTTGATCTTGCGATCCTTGCCGTGGAAATAGGCCACATGGGGGCTCAGGTAATCGAACATGTCCTGTTCAGACGAATTGGCGATGAGGTTGGCAGGGTCCAGCAGCACCTTGAGCCTGGAGGAGCCCACCTGCCGGATGGTGTCGGCCATGCGCTTGGCGCTGGGCACGACATCGATCACACAGGGTTCCAGCGCGACGTTTACGCCATAGCGGTCCGCCATCTGGCACAGCCTGGACAGCGAATCCAGCAGCAGAGAATACCGCGTTTCATAGACATCCGCCCGCACGCCCCTGCTATGTGGGTCAAAGCCGCATTCGCTGGAGACCACGGGGATGCCGCAGAACTGTGCGTATTGCATGTGCCGTTCAAAATAAGCCAGGTTGGAAAGCCGCTTGTCCGCGTCCGGTTCAATCAGGTTGGTGAACACGCCCAGCGCGGCCACCTCGATGCCCTGGGCACGGTAGGTGTCGGCGATTTCCAGCATGCGGGCGTCGGTCAGCGCGGAGATGTCCGAGGCGCCGTTGTACACCCAGTATTTGCTGTCGGTCTGCACCAGGCAGATTTCGGTGGATTCAAAGCCGGTCTCGGCCATGAAGGCCGCAGCGCGGGCGTTGTCCATCTCGGGGAAGCTCCTTGTTACGATGCCTACCTTCATGGTCCCACTTCCGTTCCAACGATTTGCCGATCCCCATGGATTTCGGCTACGGTATGACTATAGGTTCCGCGACACAACAATACAATCACGGAAATGAGATTTGTCATATATGCGAACATAAAACGCAAAGTGAAAGATATGAAATGCAAACATCGATCTGCAGATATGTTCCCATGGACAATGGTGTGTTCAGCGGCATTCGCTGACACAGGGTCCGTGAATGAACATCCGTTTGCTCATGATACGAGGTATGAAAGGTGAGGTGAGGTTCACCCCTTCTTTTTGATGCTGACGACCGCGCTGCCGTGCTCTTGAATGGATACAACGGCGCACTTGCCGCCCACGCACTGGTCCCACGGCGTGGCAAGGTTCCAGCGGCGCTCGG
Organism: Bacillota bacterium; assembly: GCA_023410875.1. Lineage (GTDB taxonomy): Bacteria > Bacillota > Clostridia > Christensenellales > UMGS416 > JAEYRA01. Next base: position 78,835 of record JAEYPH010000056.1, read on the forward strand.
CCAGCAGCTTCACATCGGCGGGGAAGTCCGTGGGGTTTGTGATGAGCAGCCGCCACGCATCGCCCGCATCCGTCACAGCAACATCCACATGATCGATTACCACAGCTTCCCCGGTGTCGGTCAGGAACCAGATACCCGGAATTTCAGCATATGTCAAAAGGCAGGAGACCTCACACCAGCAAGAACCGCAGAACACGCCGCCGATGTTTTGCTTGCCCTCCCAGTCGCACAGGTTCACGCGCTCGCACATCCATCCCGGCGGCAGCTCCTTGCCGTCCCAGGATGGGATCGGCCGGTCCGCCCGGGACAGGTAATGCGTGATGTTGTGCGCCGTCTCGCGGCACAGCTCCAGATAGTGCCGGTCGCCGGTGGCGCGGTAGAGCCGCAGCAGCGAAGCGCCGGACAGCGTGCAGAAGCCCGGCGCAGAGTGCTTGTTCTGCACGTTGGCATACACGCTGCCCAGCGTGCGCATGCCCAGCCGCCCAAAGGCGGATTCCGCCGGGAAAGCAAAGTCATAGGACACGCACCACGACGCGCATTGCCTGGCGGTGTCCTCCGCCATGGGCAGCCATTCCCGGCTGCCGGTGAGGTCATACAGGGCCATGAAGGATTCCAGCATGTTTGACGCCGACTCACTGTCGGGATTTTGCAGAATCTCGCCGGGTCCGCCGTTCATCAGGCCGTTGCGCACAAAGTCCCGGTGGAAATGCCGGGCCGATTCCTGTGCTACGCGAAGGTATTCAGGGTCTCTCAAAACCTTCCATGCCAGCGCCAGCCCGCCCGGGGCCATGGACCCCGCGGCGGTGCCGCCGATCAGCATCTCCTCCGAATCGATGTCGATGAATTGACCGAACTGGCCGTGCCTGTCCCACAGGCGCACAAAGGCGTCGGCCAGCGCCTTCAGGCCGATGAGCCAGCGCTGCGGCGCCGCCTCGCCGCGCTGCTGCGTGAGCAGGATGTGACGCGCCGCAAAGGCGAGCACGTCGGCGTCCTTGCGGATCAGCAGCACACCCTTTCTGTCCTGGTGGCAGAAGTCGTCGCCGAGCTCCCTTCCGCCCGACAGGATCGGCAGGACGAAGCCGTTCTTGTTTTGCAGCGAACCAAATACAGCGTCCATCGTGCGGTTGGCCCGCTCCCTGGATTGCGCGTTGCCGTCATAGAGCAGCGCCAGCGAGCTCAACCCGCCGCCGCACCACCCGGCCTGCCAGTCGCCAAAGGTCCAGCTTTGCCCGCCCGGCGAGAGCATGTAGTAGCCGTAGTCCTCATTGAACTGGCTTTCGTTGAATTTGCGCTCGATGATACGGTACGCCGCCGACAGCGGCAGGCCGTGAACCAGCCGGTGGGAAGCGCAAACGTCCTTGCGGTGGTGAAGAAAGGCTTTGAAGAGCGCGGGGATGTCGGCGCAGCCGAACAGCACGACGCGGAACCGCAGCGCAACCGTGTCGCCGCAGGCGAACGCCGCGCCGGCGTCGTCACTGGGGCCCATGGCGTTGGGCGTATATTTGCGCTGGCGGACGGCGGGGGCCTCCAGTTGCAGCGTGGCCGATGCCCGGTCGTCGGATTCCGTCAGCTTGACACCGGTATACCCAAAGGATGTGATGTGCTCGCACAGCAGCAGAAAGCCCCGATTCGCGGCGGGCTGCCACACACCTACGGCGGGTGTGGCCATGTCGCCGGAACGCAGGTGGATTTCGGAATGCCCGCAGCCGTCGTTCAGGCGCGGCACATCGGTGATCGTGACGGGCATATTCGGCCCGATGCCGTCCTCATCGTGCAAAAAAGGCGGATATGGAGCCGGCACCGACCGGAAGCGGTTACCGTTGTAGGCCGCCGCGGGCATCAGCACATAGTTTTTCTCAGACCATCGGGAGAGGGACAGCGCAACCGCGATGTTGCCGCAGGGTTCGCTGCCCTCCGCCAGCGAGAAAGCCGCCTCACCGTCCAGAACGCCGCAGCCCGCCTGCCGCAGCCGCAGCGAGCAGCGCCACACCGCGCCGCCGTTGGCGATCCGGTATTCGCCGTCGCGATCGGCATGGGTCTCGCCGCAGCTCTCCGGCGTATTTACCTGGAAATGCGTAGCTTTCAATGCTAAACCGATCCCTTCGCAGGCCAATTCCCGCCATCCGTCCATCCTTGTCCTTCTCCTAATCCTTCAGCCGTATCGTCTGGATGCTCTGCTCGAGCTCCCCGCAGGTCATTGCCCGGATCTTCACATGCACGCAAGTGCCCCTTTCGCTGCTTTCCAGCGACAGGCCGCTTTCCTCGCCGAACACCAGCTTGATGCGCTCGTGCACATTGGCAATGCCATAGGTCGTGTGGCTGGTGTCCAGCGAATCCAGCCTCGATTGCAGATCGGCCAGCCGCTCCGGCTCGATGCCCTTGCCGTTGTCCTCTATGGTGAAGAGGATAAAGCCGTCCTCTATCCTTCCGTCGATTCTGAGGAAGTTGTCGGCGCTGTCCTCACGGATGCCGTGTACGAAGTAGTTTTCCAGCACCGGCTGCAGGATGCCCTTGGGCACGCCGTATTCCAGCGCGTCGGGGTCCACCCGGGCTTCATACTCGAACCGGTCGGTATACCGGAGTGTGAACATGCTCAGATACATCCGGCTGAAGTCCATCTCCTGCCGCAGGGAGATGAACATCTGGCTGCGCACGAGGTTCCTCAAAAGGCTGGCCATCAGCACGATGAATTCCGCCACCTCGTCGTTGCCGTCCTCCCGAGCCTTGCTGCGGATCGCTTCCAGCGTGTTGTAGAGGAAATGGGGATTGATGCCGGACTGCAGCGCGTTGAGCTCCGCCGTCTTCTGGCGGATCTGATGCACGTAGAGCTTGTTGATGTTGTCTTGCAGCTCGCCGCACATCTGGTTGAAGCCGATGGCGATGTGCTCAAACTCGTCGCCCCTGCCCCGCACGGGCAGGCGGTAGTCCAGGTTGTTGGAGCCCACATGCTCCATGGCCCGCTCCAGCTCCGTCACGCGGCGGGTGGACAGAATGCCGGCGATCAGGTAGAGCAGCGCCGACAGGAAGGATATGCCGGTGCCGATGCCGTAGATCATCAGCCTGCTTTGAGAGATCCGGGAACTGACGGATGCGTCCGACTCGATGCTGATGCCATAGAAGCTGCGGTTGGAGCGGTCCACTGTCTGTACGATGACCTTGACGCCGTTGTAGGCGGCGGTCCTGCCGTTCATTCCCACAAGTTCCATCCCATCGAATGGCTGGCCATACAGCTCCTTGGCCGAGTCGAAGATGACCTCCCCGTCTCTGGACACGATCAGATAACGACCGGACAAGGCGGCAGCATACTGCTGGAAGGACCGCATGAGCCCGGTCACGTCGTAGGCCACCATGATGCTGCCGGCGTCGTTGTAGATGTTGCGGGAGCCCACGGTGCCGGCAATGCCATAGGCATACTGCGGCTGGTTGGCCACGGTGAGCTTGCGTACGCCGAAGATGGACCGGCCGGGAGGCTTGGCCTTCAGCGCGTCGAAGAACGGGAAGCCCGAAGGCGCCGGGCCGAAGGACCGGCCCCGTTCGTAATACACATAATCGGCGCCGTCGCTCTTGCGGTGAAGGAGCACCGCCAGGATGTCCTTGTCCTGCACGGTGAGCCACTGCATGGCTTTCACGATCCTCTGCTTGAAGAACGCGTCGTTGACCTGCCCGGCATCCCCGCTTCCTTCCAGCAGGGCGGACAGCGCGTTGTAGTTTTCCATCGAGGTGTAGAGCGGAAGGATGATGTTGTAGAAATTGTTGTGTTTGCGGTCGTATTCGTCGCACACGGCGGTGAGCGCTTCGCGGTTGCGCTGCAGGTGGCTGCCCATCTCCAGGTTGGCCACAAGCACCGCGGCGAACGTGCAGAAGGAATATACGACCACGATGAAGATGGCGGCGCTCAGCAAAAACAGCCGGTTGTAGAACCGCCGCTTGAGCCACCGGGCGTACAGCTCCCTGAACTGTCCCTTCCTGGGCATCTACGGTCACCTCGGCGATGTGATGATGGGAATACACACATCATACCATGATGAACACCTGTTTCAAACTCTGCCCCTCCCCCGATGCTCTGGGGGAGGGGCAGGGGGTGCGGTTAAGCCGGCGCTAGGCAGCTTGTAAGGGTATTGCGCTTACTTGTACTTTGCCGCGGTGTCCTGCGCCGTCTGCCAGGCCTGCTTGTCCCATTCGATCACCTGGTCCAGGCCGAGGCCCTTGGCCGATTCGGTCATTTCGGCCAGCAGGCTGTCAAACTCGGCCTGGTCCTTGGCGAATACCATCTTCCAGGAGTTCGTTTTCACAACGTCGCCGATCTGCGTGCACAGCGTCTGGATGTCGTCGGTGACCGAGGGCACCAGCCGCATCGCCAGCGGCGTGATCGTATACATCTTCTTGTCCCACAACATCGCCGAGGTGGATTTGTAGCCCGTGGCGGTCTGCCAATCCTGCAGCAGCTTGGTGGGGTTGTGGCCCTTGGAGGATGGCCAGAACGCGCCGTTGATCGTGGCGTTCACTTCCGGCGAGAGGAACATTCCGGACAGGCCGATGGAATTCACCACGGCCGTGCCGTCGCTCATCTTGCCGCCGCCGGGCAGCTCGGTCTGGTTCTCGATGTAGCCCCAGCCCGCTTCGGTATAGGCCGGCTGGCCGTCGGAGCCGATGTCCCACGTCACGCCCTTGGGTCCGTTCATCAGCGTCATGAGCCCATCGGTGGAATACATGAAGTCCACGTATTTCAGGCACACATCAGGATTCTTGGTCGAAGCGCCGATGGCGTAAGGCCACGCCGCGCCCACCACGTTGTCGCCCCACCAGAACGCCTTATAATCCTGCGTCAGTACCGGGCGGTACCCTTTGAAGGGTTCGGCATTGGTAACCTCGGGTTTGTTGTAGCCGCCTACGAACCAGGGCCACCAGCCAAAGAGCACGCGCCCTTGGTCGGTCTTGGTGAGAGCCGTGTCAAAACGCTGTGTCAGGGAGTCGGGGTCCACCAGGCCCATCTGGTTGGCCGTGAAATAGAACTTGAGCGCGCGGACGTACTGGCTGTTAGGGTCCAGTATGCTCATGGTCTCGTTGGTGTTGAAATCCACCTGGAAGAACGGCAGCGAGGCGCCCAGTTGGTCGCCGCAGTCGATGCCAGCCAGCACCGATGGCTGCGTGGCTTGTTGCATCGCATAGTTGTCCCAGTCCTTCCACAGCGTGATACCGTAAACCTTCTGGCCGTCGGCGGTGGTGGGCTCCAGCTCCTGCATCTTCTTCAAAAGCGGCAGGTAGTCCTCCACCGTGTTCACCGCCGGCATGCCCAGCTTCTTGTAGAGGTCCCAGCGCAGGAAGGGGCCCCAGTTGATCTCATCACCCACGGCGCCGGGCCCAACGTCATTGGGGATCGCGTAGGCCTTGCCGGTACCGGCGCTGGCGCTGTCACGGTAAAACTGCAGCGCCTTGGGCACGTTCTTGGTCACGTTGGGCAGCTTGTCCAGGTGGTCGTCCAGGCACAGCAGCATGTTGCCGCGGATGGCATCCTCCACCTGCTTTTTGTCCTTGAACACCACGATGTCCGGCAACTCGCCGCTGGCCATCAGCGCCTGCAGTTTCTGCTCGCCCTGGTCGCCGGATGGCAAAATCTCCAGCTGGATGTTCAGCTGTTCCTTGAGGGCGGTGGCCCACCAGCCCTCTTGCAGACCGGACTTGTTGGACGGCATCGAGAACACTTGCAGCACCACGGGCGGCCCCTGGGTGGGCTCCGGTGTGGCGGTGGGCTCCGCCGTAGCGCTGGCTTGCGGCGTGGCGCTGGCTTCCTGCGCCTTTGTGGGAGCTTCGGCCGTGGTGGGGGCCTCAGTGGCTGCGGGCGGCGTCTGGCATGAGCCAAACGACGCGGCCAGCAGCACGGCCAGCGCCAGTGTCAACAGCTTTTTGATCATCTGGTCTTCCTCCTTTTTTATGAAAAACAGCGGCCGCTATTTTTTCATTTATCCCTTCACCGCGCCTATCATGATCCCCTTGACGAAGAACCGCTGGAAGAACGGATAGACGAAAAGGATCGGCAGCACGACGATCATCGAGATCGTCATACGGATGGAGGTGGGCGTAAGCAGCTTTGAGGGGTCCATGTTCGCGGCCATCGGCGATTGCCGCAGCGCCGACGCCAGCGCGTTTACCTCGTTGAGGTATTGGTACAGCAGGAACTGCAGCGTATACAGGCTGGATCTGCGCATCAGGAACAAGGTGTCGATGAAGGAGTTCCACTGGCCCACGCTGGCGAAGATCGCAATCGTGGCCAGGATCGGCGTGGAAAGCGGCAGGATGATCCGGACATAGCGCACGAGATATCCGGCGCCGTCCACCTGGGCGCTCTCCTCCAGCGAAGCCGGGATCTGCTCCACATAGGTCTTAAACAGGATCAGATAGAACGGTATCACGAGGGCGGGCAGCACATAGGCCCAGAAGTTATCCACCATGCCCAGCATCTTCATCGTGACGAACCACGGGATGATGCCGGCGTTGAAATACATCGTTATGACGACAAAACGGTACCAGAACCGGCGCCGCCACATCTCGCGTCGGCACAGAGCGTAGCCCAGAAAGGACGAACCCAACAGCGTGAACAGCGTGCCAATGACGGTGCGGCCCAGCGACACCAGCGCCGACTGCCCCAGCCCGCGGATGCCGAACACCTGCACGTAATTCTGAAAATGAATGCCAATGGGCAGCAGCAGCACCTTGCCCTTGGCCACCAGGTCGTTATCGCTGATCGTGTTAATCAGGATGTAGTAAAACGGGAAGACGCAGACAAACGTGAAGAAGGCCAGGATGAAATAATTGAACACACTGAATGCCACATTCCCGAACGTTAACCGCACTTTCACTGCCCTGCCCCTCCCCTCAGATGATTGTCTCGCCGCGCACGGACCGCGACAAACCGTTGGCCACAAACAGCAGCACCACGCTGACCAGCGACTTGAGCATGCTCACCGCTGTGGCGAAGGGGATGTTGTTGCCCACCATGCCCTTGTTGTACACATACAGATCCAACACCTCGATCGTGTCCTTGTTCATCGGGTTCTGAAAGATGAAATACTGCTCCATGCCGTTGTTGATGAAATTGGCGATCGTTAAGAGCAGCAATACAAAAAACGTGGGCAGGATACCGGGAATCGTGATGTGCCAGATCAGCCGGAACCGACCGGCGCCGTCCACAATGGCAGCCTCATATTGCTCCTGATCGATGGCGGCGATGGCGGCCAGATACATGATGGCGCTCCAGCCCAGGCTCTTCCAGATCGAATAGGAAAGCATCGTGAGCCACACGTTGTCGGTGGAGGCCAGGAAGTTGATCTCGGTATCCACGAGCTTCAGTTGCAGCAGCAGCCGGTTGATGAAGCCGTCGCCCACCGAAAACATCGCCCAGATCACCGAATAGACCATGATCCACGATATGAAGTTGGGCAGCGTGGAAAGCGTCTGCACGACGCGCCGGAACACCTTTGCCCGCGCCTCGGTGAGCATCACCGCAAAGATCACCGGCAGCGGCGACACCAGCAGCCCCAGAAAGCTCATCGCAAAGGTGTTGCGCAGCACGCGCACAAGCTCCCGGAAAAGCACGGCGTTGTTGACGAGCTGCTCGAAATACTTGAACCCCACAAACTTGCAGTTGAACAGCTGCAGCCCAGCCCGGTAGTCGAAAAAGGCATACAGCCACCCATACAGCGGTAAATAAGAGAACACGAAAACAGCCGCCAAGAATGGCGCCGCCATCAAAAAAAGCCTGAACCCCGGACTGGCCCGGCGCCTGGTCCTCTGGGCCTCCAGCGTGCTCTTTCCTACCCCAGCGATGGCCAAATGCGCTTCCCCCTCATCTTTCCTGCTGGCATTATAGCCCGAAGCCACACCTGCGTATATGATAATGATTCAAGGTTTTAGTACAAACTGAAGGCAAAACACCGATTTGTTTGGTTAATGTGCATTGCCGGCGTGCCAAAAAATGGTACAATGCACGTAGCAAACCGTTGGAGGATCGCAATGTACGGGATCATGCTGGTGGACGACGAACCATCTGTGCTCAAAGGCTTATCGGAGCTTGTGGACTGGTCCCAGATGGACGCCGGGATCCTGGCTACGGCCTCCGGTGCGCAGGAAGCGCTCTCCATGCTCAGAAAAGTACCCGTGCATATCCTCATAACCGACATCTGCATGCCCGTGATGGACGGCCTTGCGTTGATCGCCGAGGCAAAGGCGCTGAACCCCACGCTGCGTTGCATCGTGATCAGCGCCCACGACGAGTTCGAGTACGTGCGCAGCGCGCTGAAGCTCGGTGTGGAGAATTACCTGTTGAAGCCCATCAACGCCAGCGAGCTTGCGGAGACACTCACCAAGACGATCGGCAACATCGAGCGGTCCGGCGATTCGGCGGCGTTGTCTCAGGAGGCGATGGCGTTCCGGAGCAACATCCTGGACCGGTGGTTGAACAGTTCCATACAGGATTTCGAGTTGGCCGAACGGGCGGCGTTGCTGCAAATCGGCCTGAACGCCAGAGAATACCAGGCACTGGTGATCGCCCCCTCCAATAGCTGCCGCATCGACGAGCGGCTGCCGATGTGTGCGGCGGCGATGGAGCCGGTGCGGCACGGCCTGGCGGACGCCGGTTTCGAAGCGGAGGCCTTCATCGACAGGCACGCGAATCTCGCGGTGATCCTGCGCGGCGTCAACCTTTCAGCCCGCCGCGCCGCGCTGGAAGCCGCGCTGGCTGCGACGGGTGAGATTTCCGGTGGGAAACTCTTCGCCTGCGTGGGGCACCCGGTGCAGAGCGCCTACGCGCTGGACGGGAGCTACAAATGCGCGTATGCGCTGCTGCCCTTGCGCCATCTGGACGCAGGGGTGCGGGTTGCCTGGTGCAGCGATTTTGGCCTGGACGCGGCGTTCTCCTGCTCCGAAATGCTTTTATTTGAGCAGGCGCTGGAAGCCAGCGATCCGGCTGGAGCTGCGCAGGCTGTAGAATACGCCATGACCCGACGCCCGCAAAAAAATTTCGCTTTGAGCCTGAAACAGCTGATGCCCTATGAACTGAGGCTCCTGAGCCTGTTTGACGACTCCATGCGCAATGCCGCCACCATTCCCGAGGCGGTTGTACGGCAATTGCGCGCGCTGGCGAAGTGCGCGGATAGCGCCTCGATGCTTTGCGGCTTTGCCGCAGCAGCGGCAGCCGCCGTGCAGGAGCTCAAGAACAGGCAGAACGCCCTGCACCCGGTGGTGAAACGGGCAATGGACATCATCAGCGCTACCTATCACATGGATATCAGCCTAAAGGCCATCGCCGACCAGCTGAACATGCATCCATCCTACTTCGGGCAGCTGTTCAAGGAGGAGACGCGGCAGCTGTTCAACGATTACCTGACCAGCCTGAGGCTGAAAAAGGCCAAAGGCCTCCTGGCCCGGTCGGACAGGCGGATCGGGGACATCTGCTGTGAAGTGGGGATTTCCCAACAGAGTTATTTTAATCGGCTGTTCAAAAAGGAGTATGGCGTAACACCGGTGGAGTACCGGCGGGCGATGGGGGAAAAGAAGCTCTGACACTTCCCATAAATGCTTTATTCAGCACCTACTTGGGCCATTCGCCAGCAAACCGCACCCGCCTCTGGTTTGGCCACCGGCCGGCCGGCCGCGCCGGCGAAGTGCCCCCGCTTGGCCCAGAGGCGATACGCGTACCCCTCATGCCGCAATCGAAGCTCATTGCCCGAAATGCTCTCCACCGGCAGCATAGCCCGCGCGGCGGCCACGAACGCCAGCTCCCAGGCATCCAGCCCAACGCCGCGGAATTCCAGTTCGTCGGGCCTGCAGATGATCTCCAGCGCCCCGCTCGCCACAGGCCAACGGACTGCCATAGCGTCCTCGCCGACCAGCTCCGCTGCCGGCGCCTCGCCCACCAATGGGTGCCCCGCCCCGTTTACCAGGTAGACGCCCGCCCGTACGCCATCGCCGCTGTAGCGGTTGCCGTCCATCACCGGCAGGTTGTCATAGGTGCAGGCGGAAGAATCGCACTTCTCCCGCAGATAGCGCTCTTCATACTCCCCATCGAATAAATAAATGTCCCGCACCCACAGCCTGCCCTGTTCAAAGAAGAGATTGACGCGGTAGAACCGGCTGCAATACCACAGGGACTGGCGCTGTTCCCCTCGCCAATCGGTTCGGGCCAGCAGCGTGGAAGCCGGCGTAAGCGGATAACGCTGCCGGAACCAGCGCCCGGATTCCTCCAGCGTCTGCACGGCCAGGCGGCCCTCGGCCTGCAGGCGCGCGAATTGCTCACATTGATAGGCCAGGCCGTCCTTCATGGCCTGCCAGCCGAAGGAATTCTCCTGGCCGGCCTGGGCATACCCGAAGGACAGCGTCCGCGGTGTGAAGTTCTCCCGCAAGAACCAGTCGATCCAACCGGGAGAGCCGCCGCAGGCGGGATACACCGGCTCCAGCGTATAGACGTTCTGGCATTCGGTGGGGTTGAAGTTTTCGTCCATGCCCGTGTCATATTGATAGATCGGGTCGCTGCCCAGCATGCGGAAAACCGGAACCGGAATCTGCTGCTCCGCCCTCTGGGCCGGCGCAAAGGAATTGCGCCGGCTGGGATAATAAGCCTGGTTGTAGTAGCCGCCCCACAGCGTGTACCCGTCGGTACCCCATTGGTCCTTGCAGTTGCAGCAAGCCACGATGCCGTATTTGCGGCACAGATAATCCAGCGTATGGGCGTCGATGAACCAGGACCCCACCGAACAGGGATATTGGCCGAAGACGCTGCGGAACTTCTCCATCAGCACATCGACGATCTTCTCCCTGTCCTGCGGGGTATAGCTGATGGAAAAGCCCACATCGGTGTGCCAGTCCCAGGAGAAGCGGCCCCGCCAGGGGATGCCCGCATCCTGCACCAGCGGTTGCATGGTTTCCAGCCACACGCCGTATTCCAGTCGGTCATCCCGCTGGGCCAGCAGCAGCTCCACAATGTCCTCGCGAATCAGCGCGTCATACTGGAGCAAGAATGTTCCCTTAAGACCATGGCGTCGCAGCAGCTCCAGTTGGCCGCGCACCGACTCCACCAGGTCCAGGCCGGGGTCCCGGGGCTCCGCCCCGCGGATGAAGTTGATGATGTGGACGATCTGCGGTTTCATACAAGACTTCCTTCTATCGATTGCGTGACTATTGGCAAAGAACGGCCAACCGGCGAATCAGCGGCGTGCCCAGCGATTGCTCACAGCGCAGGCGCACGGCGTCCAGACGGATCTGCGGGAAGCGCAAGATGCGCTTGTGGCCGATGTGCCGCCCGGCGCCCAGCGTAACCCACCCCTGATTCGTGTGCCCTTCCACGGTGTAGGCGCGCACGCGTTCCCCCTGGGCGATGTCCTCCATCAACACGACGGTGTTGGCCGATTCCTCCTGGGGCAGCGTCAGCAGCAGCTCCTCCCCTTCGCCGGCGGTCTCGCCCAGAGGGCTGCCATACCTGTGGTGGATGGCCGCGCCGAATTCGGCAAATCTCCTGCAGTCCGCCTCGGGCACCCGGCCGTGCTTGTCGATGACCATACCCAGCAGCAGATTGGTACCGCGGCCCACGGACCGCTCATAGCAATCCAGCAGGTGCTCCAGGGAATACAGGGTTTCATCCTCACCGGATCGCCAGAACCAGCCGCCCATGTAAGCCCGGTGCTGGTCACGGTTGGGCATGTCTGCCTCCCCGGGCATCCAGATGGAGCCTGCGTCATTGCCGGCCCCGGAGAAGGGTGCGTCGATGTTGGCCTGGTCCGCCGGCACTTCGTCCACGGTGCTCCAGCAGGGGTCCGGCGCGTCGCCGCGCTCATTGCCGATCCAACGGATGCGGGAGCGGGCCGACGAAGGCCCTTGGAAGCAAACCGCGTTGGGCTGCAGCTTCTGCAGCAGCGCACCGACATCCGCACCACCCATGGCAGCGGGGAGGATGCCGCCGTCGAACCAGATCTCGAACAAAGGGCCGTAGTTGGACCAGATCTCGGCCAGCTGCGCCATCATGATCTGATTATACCGTTTCTGGGCCTGGGCGTCGCCCCCCTTCACGATGCCGGGGTTTTCAACGTCCAAATAGTCGTTGCAGGAGGTGCTGTAATACAAGCCGGGGCGGATGCGGTACTTCCCGCAGGAACGGATGAAGTCGGCGGCGATGTCGCCTTTGCCGTTCTTCCACGGCGTGTTCCTCACGCTGTAGCCGATCGTAGCGGTGGGCCACAGGCAAAAGCCCGTGCAGTGCTTGACGACGAGCACCGCATACTTCGCGCCGGCGTCGCTGGCCGCCTGCAGCCACTGGTCGGTATCGAGGGCATCGGGATGAAAGATGGAAGGGCTGGGCTTTTGGTCCAGCGGCCATTGGGGGTCATCCAGATAGACCTGCAGGTCCTGGTGGATGATGACGCCGATCTCGCTGTCGGCCCAGAGCACCTGCTCCGGGGTGGGTTTTGCCAGGCTGTGCTCCCGCATCGTCAACCTCTCTCTTTCCGGCGGAATGTTCCGCCTCAAAGTCAGCCCCCCGCAAGCCTCGCCTGCGGGGGGCCAAATGTACCGAATGGAGTTTGGTTATTTGATGGCGCTGGATTGGGCGACGGCGTCGTTCCAGGCCTTGGTCCAGTATTCGGAAACCGTGTCGGAACCGGCGGCCTTGAAGTCGCTGATCGCCTGCTGCTTGATGGCGTCGAATTCCGCGTCGGAGTTGGCCATGATCAGCTTGGCGGCGCTCTTGATCATCAGATCGTCCAGCTTGGCCTCGATGCGGCTGATGTCGTCGGAGGGCACCGGCAGCAAAGCGGCGGCCAGCGTGTTCTCCGCGGATTGGTTCTTGGACTTGCCGGCTTCCATCTGCTTGTCCAGCGCTTCCTGCGGGAAGGTCACCTTGTAGTAATCGCAGTAATCCTTCTGCAGGGCGTTGAGCTGCTTGGAATACACGGCGGGATCGTTGAACAGGTTCAAGGGCTTCTTGTCCGCCGGGTGCAGCGTGAAGGGGCTCAGGCCGATGAAGTTGGCGTCGAACCCAATGCCGGTGTTGGCCCACTCGTCACCGCCGGCCTGGCGCAGCTGCAGGGTGGCCTCGGCCAGTGTCGGCGCGCCGTTGGTCATGGCCCAGTCGGCGCCCTCGACGCCGCTGAACAGCGTGCGCACGCCATCATAGGAATATACGTAGTTCAACCAGTCCATGGCCTTGGCGGGGGTTGCGCAGTTCTTGGTGATGCCGAAGCACTTGTCCGACCAGCCGGCCAGGTTCACAGCGCTGCCCCACTGATAACCCCAATCCACCGGCAGGTTCACAAAACCCTTACCGTCCTTGGCGTTGTTGGTGTTGAAGTCGCCGCCCATGACGCCGGAGAGAATCTGCCCGGCGGTGGCTTTGGCGGCCAGGTCCGCATTCTTCTGCGTCAGCGCGTCGGGGTCCAGCAGGCCCATCTTGCGCGCCTTGTAGTAATACTGCACGCTCTGCCAGTAGGGGGCGTTCTCGTCGGTGGTCAGGTTGCTCACCTGGTTGGTGTCCACCTTGAGCACTTCAGACTTGGAGTTGTTGATCTGGTAATAGCCCAGCATGCTGGCCATCGGATACATGAAAGGCCAGGAGCCCCAGTCGGAGAAGGAGGACACGCCGTACACCGGCTTGCCGTCGTCGGTCTTGGGGTGCTTGTCCACCATTTGCTTGAGCACGTTCAGAAAGTCGTCCATGCTGGAGATCTTGGGATACCCCAGCTCCTTGTAGTAATCCCACCGGATGCGCACGCCGCTGATCCAGGACTCCATGCCCACGCCGTCCAGGCCGACTTCCACGGGGATGAAGAAGGTCTGGTCCTTGCCGGCGCTCCAATACTTCTTGCTGAAGGCCAGCGTGTCGGGGATGTTGACGACGATGTCCTTACCGTTGGAGTTGAGCAGCTCATCCAGCGCGATGACCTGGTTGCCCTCGATCATCTGGGTGAACTTGGAGGTGGAGACGCGCACCATGTCCGGCAGATCGCCGCCGGCCAGCAGCACGTTGATCTTGTCGATGTCCGCCTGCACCAGCTTGATCTTGACGCCGGACTTCTTGGTCATCTCCTGCTGGACGCGGCTTTCGGCGTAGTTCTCCAGCTTGTTGCCGGTGTCCTGGATCAGGATGCTGACGGTGGTGACCTCGCCGCCCTGCGGGCTGGCCGTCTCCGGCGCGCTGACGCTTTCCTGGGCGCTGGCGGTGGTCTGTGCACTGGCTGCGGCAGACGCGCCGGTGGAGCTGGCGGGCCCTCCGGTCGCGCAGGCGGTCATAGACAGCAGCAGTGTCAATGCGGTCAGCCAGACCAGGGCTTTCTTTGCCGTTACCCTGTGTTTCATGTTTACCCCCACATTCCTTTTATTTGATTAAGAGCGGCGAACCGCCCGCTAATCGCGACGTAGATCAACCTTTCACGGCGCCGAGCATGATGCCCTTGACAAAGTACTTCTGCAGGAAGGGATAGACGAAGAGGATGGGCAGCGTGACGACCATCGTGATCGTCATGCGGATGGCCTGGGGCGTCAGCTGCTGGGTGGCGTAGCGCGCCTTGTCGTTGATGTCGGTGGACTGGGCGATGGAGCTGGCTTGATTTAAATACTCATACAGCACCAGCTGCAATGTTTTCAGATTTTCATTGGTCACAAGGATGTAGTTGTCAAACCAGTTGTTCCACTGGCTTACCGAGGCGAAAACAGCGATGGTCGCCAGGATGGGCCCGGCCAGCGGAAAGACGATGCGGCAGAAAATCCGGAAATACCCCGCGCCATCCAGCTTGGCCGATTCCTCCAGCGAGGGAGGGATCTGCTCGATGAACGTCTTGAGCAGTACCACATAATAGGCCGACAGCGCGCTGGGGATGATGTAAAGCAGGAAGTTGTTGTTCAGGTGGTACAGCTTCATGGTCAGATACCACGGGATCAGGCCGGAGTTGAAATACATCGTCACCACGAGGAAGCGGTAGATCGTCTTGCGCAGATACATCTCCTGCTTGGTGACCAGATAAGCAAAGAAGGAGCTGCACGCCACGGTGATGACGGTGCCGCCGATCGTGCGCAGAAAGGACACCATCGCCGACTGGAAGATACCCTTGAGTTCGAACACCTGGACGTAGTTGGCCAGCGTGAACCCGGCGGGAATCAGATAGACGCCCTTCTGCGCCTCCTGCGGGTTGCTCAGCGAATAGATCAGCACATAGTAGAACGGATACATGCACAGCACGAAGAACAAAAACAGCAGAAAGCTGTCCACGATGTTGAAGACCTTGTCGCCGGCCGATGACCGGCTTGCGCGGCGCACATGGGCTCTTCCTGCCGTTGGCACTGGCTTGACCATAGGACGACCTGCTTTCCTCTCAGATGATGCTGTTTCCGCGGATCCTCTTGGAGAAGGTGTTGATGCTGAACAGCAGAATGACGCTGACCACCGTTTTGAAGATGCCGATGGCGATGCTGTAAGAGTAATCCTGGGTCACCAGGCCGATGCGGTACACATAGTAATCCAACACCTCGATCTTGTCGGCCACCATGCTGTTGTAGAACACCAGATACTGATCCAGACCCACCGAGAGTATGTTGCTGGCGGACAGCAGCAGCAGCACGACGTAAGTGGAGGACAGGCCGGGGATCGTGATGTGCAGGATGCGGTTGAACCGCCCGGCGCCATCCACGCTGGCCGCGTCATAGAGCTCGCGGTCGATGCCCGTGATGGCCGCCAGATAGATGATCGCGTTCCAGCCGGTGCCCTTCCACAGGCCCAGCGCCGTCTGGAAATACCACACCGCCTTTTCGTTGCTCAATATCTTGGTTGGTTCGCTGATGAGGTTGAGCTTGAGCAGCAGCGTGTTGAGAAGACCTTCCGATGAGAACAGATTGAACGCCAGCGAATACACGATAATCCAACTGACGAAGTTGGGCAGCGTCGTCGTCGTCTGAATCAGCTTCTGGAAGCCCTTGGATGAGCACTCGCTGACCATGATGGCGAAGACCACCGGCACCACCGAGCACGCGATGCCCAGGAAGGCCATGGCCAGCGTATTGCGCAGCACCCGCAGCATGTCCCCGCCGTCGCTGAGCATCAGCAGGAAATACTTCATCCCCACGAACTTGGAATGGAACAGCTCGATGCCGGGCTTATAATCAAAAAAAGCGTAGATCCAGCCAAACAGCGGCACATAGCTGAAGGCGAATACGAAAGCCACAAAGGGGACCGCCATGGCCAGCAGCACCAGGCCCTCTTTCTTCATGCGTTTCTTCTTGCGGCGCTCCACAGGTGGCTGTATGCCGATATCCATATAGGGCAACTCTCCTTCCCGACGTGTATAATACACAACAAACAGGCCCATATAAATGGACATTTTACATAAGCCATTGGAAATTTCACATGTAAAAAATCCAATGCGGCCTTTCCCGTGAGCCTGCATTGGATTTTTTACAGATGTCCTTGTACGATCTACAGATTCGCGGGGCGGGCACGCGCTCACTGCTGCTGTGGCGAAGGGGCGTCCTCCGGGCGGGCATCGGGCAAACCGACGATCCTGGGCAGGCGGATGGAAGTTGTCGTCCTTTGCCCGGCGACGCTCTCGATGTCGATGCCGTACCGCTCCCCATAGTTGAGCCTGATGCGGCGATTGACGTTATACAACCCCACGCTGTCGGCCTGGGTTGGCATTTCCTGGCCGCTCTGGCGCAAGCTCTGGCGAATCATCTCCAGCCGTTCCGACTCAATGCCCTTGCCGTCGTCGCTGACGCGAATCAGCAGGGCCTCCCCCTCCTCCTGCACCTGTATCGTGATTTCCAGCGCGTTGCTGCCGGCGATGCCATGCTTGACGGAGTTTTCCACGACCGGCTGCAGCACGAACTTGGGCACGAACACGTCCAGCGATTCCGAGCTTTGGATGTGCAGGCGGATGAGGTTGCCAAAGCGCCAGTTGGTGATCTTGATGTAGTTCTCCAGATAGTCCCGTTCCTGCGCCAGCGTCCACACCCGCCTTCTTTCCCGAAACGCGGGACCCAGCAGATTGCCCAGCGCCACCACGCACTCCTCGATGTTGCGCGCGCCGATCATCGTGGCCATCCACTTGATCATGTTCAGCGTGTTGTAGATGAAGTGCGGGTTGATCTGGGCCTGCAGCACCTCGATCTCCAGGCGCGTCTTCTCCTCCTGTATTCGGTTGTTCTTTTGGATGAGCTGCGCGGTGTTCACCGACATGTCGTTGAAGCTGTGGATCAACGCGCCCACTTCGTTGCGCATATCCAGGTCCAATGTAACGCCGGGGTGCCCGCGGCTGACGTCCCCCATCTTAAGCGAGAGCAGGTTGATGGGATGGGTGATCTTGCGCACCCACAGATAGGAGATGACAAACACCAGCAGGATGCCGGCCAGACAGATGGAAACGGCTGCAATCTGCCCGATGGCCGCGGCGCTGTTGAGGCTTTGCAGTGACACCTCGTCGATCAAATACCACCCGGTGCTCTGCATGCGGTAATACACCACCTGCACCGAGGCGCCGTCGCGGGTCGTCGTAAAGCCGCCGGACTGGGTGTCGCCGGCGATCCTGCCCCAATAAGGGCTGGGGAGATTCAACTCGTCAGCCCTGCCGCTGGAGACGACGCGGCCCGCCTCGCCGACGATGGTAATCTGGCCGAATTGCTGCGCTCCGTTGGAGGCGTACAGAGAGGAAATATAGCTCTCTTTGACGTTGAGCACCAGCACCGCGTCGATGCTGGAGCGGTTGATCGGGCGGACACCCCTGGCCAGGGAAACTTGATAGGGATTGGCATCCTTGGCGTTCATCTGCGGGCTGAAATCCGACAGCCTGCGCCCGCCCCCATAGACCAACCGGGGGAACTGCGCCATGGCCCGGCGGAACAAATCGGACTCCACAAAGGCGTTTTGCCCATTGGCTCCCCAATTGTTGCACGTGTACTGGCCGTTGGATCCGATCTCGTCGCCGTTGGCGCAGAAGAAATAGATGGAGCTGACGTACCCGTAGCTGTACAGGTAGTTGTCGATGGTGCGGATGACGCCGTTTCGGCCCTCCACGCTGGCCAGATCGCTCTGGTTGTCATAATTGCCCAGCAGATACTGCTGCACGCCGTCGTCCATCAGCAGCATGTTGGCCAGGTTGGATACGTCGGTCGTGATCTTGTCGATGTTGTAATCGGTTTGGCTGAGCTGCTGCAGGATGCTCTTCTCATTGCTCTGCTTGACCAGATAGGTCGCATAATGGTAATAAAAATAGGCCACGACACCGAACACCGCACCGCTGACGACCATATAGCACAGGATCAGTTGGGCGCACAGGCTAAAGCGTATCGGCTTTGGTTTCCAGCTCATCGGGCATCCCCTTCTTCGCATCGCGCCAGTGCTCCCGGTATTGCACAGGGCTGCACCCGGCGGCTTTCTTGAACACCTTGCAAAAATAGGCGCTGTCCGTAAAGCCCACCTGACTGGCGATGTCGTAGGCCTTCAGGTTGGAATCCGCCAGCAGCTTCTTGGCCTTTTCGATCCGGATGTGGTTCAGATAGGAGACGAAGTTGTCGCCGACTTCCTTCTTAAAGAGGTTGCTCAGGTAGCCGGCGCTCAGGTTCACGTTCTGGGCCACCTGGTTTAGGTTGATGTCATGCTTATAGTTCCTGTGGATGTACAGCAATGCGGCACGGATCTCGTCGCTGTAGCGCGACCGGGCTGCCACCGCGTCGGCCAGCCCCGCGCAAAATTTTTGAAAGGCCTCTATGGCCTCCTGCAGGCTGCCGGCTTGCTCCACAGCCCCCATGGCCGATAGGGAGGCGCCGGAAATGTCTAGGGCTTGCAGGAAGTCCATCTGACTGGACAGCCATTGTATCCGCTGGGCCAGAAATTCCCGGACGGCCGGCGCGGTCTGCTGCCCACAGGCAAAGGCCTGAACCGAGCGCTCAAACTCCTGCACCTTGGCGCTGTCCAGCAAAACGCCGATGTTGCATGCCGTGCCCAGTTGGTCCATCCAGCGGCGGAACGCCTGGCGCACCAGCGGCGGGTCCGGAAAATAGAGTGCGCCCGTCCCCAAAAAGTATTTCTGCCCCAATGCCTGCAGCGCTTCCTCCAGCAACCTGTGCAGGCAGGCGTACCCCTGGCCGATGCCGCTGGCACCGAAGGTGGCCGTGCTGTTGAAATACATGCGCAGCATGCCCTGTATTTTTTGGGTGAGCGTCTGCAAAAGCTGGGCAGCCGCCTCCTGGCCGTCGGCGTTCATCACCAGCACATACCGCCCGGCATTTTCGTGGATGGCAACACCGTTGCCCACGCCGCAAAGAATTTCGCTCAGCACGTTACGCACCGAGGCGATCACGATATCCCCGTTGCCGTCCCGCGGGTCCGCCGAGGATTCCAGAAACCTGTCGATCTCCATCACGCAGACCTGGAGGCCATCATCGCGCAGAGGCAGCCCCTGCTCCTCTGCCGCGGTACGGAACTCCGCCGGCGAATAGGCTTGATACAGCAGAAAGCCCTTGAGCAATTGCTCCGTGGTCACTTCGTTGGCGATAGGACGCCCCGGCATGTGCACCCCGGGTCGGCTGCGGTCTAGCTCCTCCTTGAGCTTGCCAAAGGTCGCATCCAAGTCCGCCTGCGTCATGGAGAGCTTCAAAAAGTAATTGGATACGCCCAGGGAGATGGCCTTTTGCACCAGGCGAAAGTCTTCCAGGCACGTTAATATGACAATCTTGGTGTCCGGGCTCACACCGCGGATGCGCTGGATGAGCTCCATGCCATCCAGTTCTGGCATGCGGATGTCAGTGATGACGATGTCCGGTCGTTCCCTCTGGTATACGTTCCACGCGGACAGGCCATCGGCCACGTCCGCGACGATATACATGCCGTATTTGTTCCAGTCGATGGAACTCTTCAGGCCCAGGCGGACGAGCATTTCGTCCTCTGCCAACAACACGCCATACATACAGGGGCCTCCAACTCTCGAGGTAAAACCATGGACATCTGCACCAGACAGACCATTTCCATATGTCAATATAGCATTTCCAACCACAATGCACAACAAAGCACGCCCTTCACAGGCATGCAGGATGCCCGGCAGAACTGGCGAATAACGAGTATAGCAGGCGTCGCAAGTACGCAAGAGGAAAGGATGGCTCCCTTTACATGCCCAGAGAATACGATATCCTCGAACCGTTGTTGCTGCAATTTGATCCATATGTTAAGTACCGGAATGGACAGTTGAGCCGGGAAGATTACCAAATATGGTTCCATAATGCCAAAGAACAGCTTGCGCAAGCGGGGCTTCATAGCGCACAGTTAAGGCGTCTTCCTTATCATGTAGCAAGAGATGCCGATAACGCCCAGGCAATGCTTCGGGAGTTTGGCTTCCCTGCGGATGTATATTCCCGCTCCGACTATTTGGATTTTCATAACAAGGTATGCGCCAATTACGATTTTGGAGGGTATCAAACTTCAATCTATCCGGATGAAGAGGAGCTCGCATATGCTTTGACCCATGCAATCAAGCCAAAGTCTAGCTTTTACGCCGGAAGCTACTTTGGATATTGGGCAGTTTACATGATGCCCGCCATATCTGAAGTCCGGGGTTCCATAACGCTTTGCGACATCAATCCCAAAGTATCGGCTCTGTGTGCCGCTAATATGGAACGGCTGGGTTATGCTCATTCAACCGTATGTGCGGCGGAGGATGCGGAGAAGCTCTTATTGTCCTCCTCTGCCCCGCTGGGTTTTGTAGTCCTGGACGCGACAGCGTCCTATGACAACCCCGATCCTGAACGCCGCGGGAAAGGAATCTATGGCGTGCTTGCCAAAGCAGCCCTGCCGCGCCTTAGCAAAGGTGGCTTCATCCTCATCCATAACCATGAGCCGGATGAGCCCGGCCTGCAGCCCATGTTTGATTTGTTGAACAAAGAATGCAGCAAGGGGCTGCATTTGGATTCGTATAACGGGTTGGGCGTTTATCGGAAATAGCCGGTTTGGAAACACCCGAGCCGCCCGCGTGTGCCGCGGGCGGCTCGGCCGGATTTGTGCCTGGCAATCACTTGTGCTGATAGGCTATCAGCACCACGTTCTTGCCGTCGGCGCCCTTCATCTGGGACTCCAGCTGCTGGATTTTTTGCAACTCCTGCTGCGCCAGGCTGGCAACGTGCCAGTTTTCGAAAGATTCCATTGTATCCCTCCCTTCCCACAGGTATGATTGTTGTTGACCGTCACAAATAAGAGTTTCCCAAACCATCCTTCGATATAAGCCTTTGTCAACCGATCTGCCAGCTATGTCTGAGAACTTCACCCCAAGGGAGAGTAACCTGCCATGTCGCACCACACCGCCAGAGAGGCTTACGAACAGTTTGAGCAGCGCCTGAACCGCTTTCCCCAAGGGGCTCCGCCATCCGAGACGCTCTATCAAATCCTGGGTGTGCTGGTAAGCGAGCAGGAAGCCGCTTTTTTGGCTCAGTTACCGATCCGCCCGTTTACGGCCAAGCGGGTTGCCAGAGCGCTGCACATGACCGTGCCAGAGGCGAAAAAGACGCTGGATGCGCTTGCCAGCCGCGCCATGCTCCTGGACACGGTGAAGGAAGGCGAGGAGACCCGCTACGCAATGCCGCCACCGATGGCCGGCTTTATCGAGTTTGCACTGATGCGTGTGCGGACAGACATCGACCAGAAGCTGCTCAGCGAGCTGTATCACCAATACCTCAACGTCGAAGGCGAGTTCATGCACGATCTTTTCTACGGTGTGGAGACGAAGCTGGGCCGCGTGTTCGTGCAGGAACCTATGGTATCCGAACGCGAGACGGTCCACATTCTTGACTATGAGCGGGCCACGCATGTCATTGAAACGGCGGAGCATATCGCCGTGGGCATGTGTTACTGCCGCCATAAAGCGCAGCATGTGGGCATGGCTTGCGATGCGCCGATGGACGTGTGTCTGACCTTCGGCGGCGTCGCAGATTCGCTTTCGCGCCGTGGATTCAGCCGGGCAATCGGCAAATCGGAAGCGATGGATGTCCTGGCGCGCTCCTACGAGGCCAATTTGGTACAGTGCGGTGAGAATGTACGGGAGGGCGTCAGTTTCATCTGCAACTGCTGCGGGTGCTGTTGTGAAGCGATGCTGGCTGCCAAGCGCTACGGCTTGCGCCAGCCGGTGTACACGACAGGGTTTATGCCGCAGGTAGCGTCGGAGGCATGCACCGGCTGCGGCAAATGCGCCAACGTTTGCCCCGTGGATGCGATCAAGATGGATACGGTAAAAATAGGCGAGCGCGAGCGCCGCACAGCGCAGATCGACCATGACATTTGTTTGGGCTGTGGCGTGTGCGTGCGCAACTGCCCAAAACATTGCATTGCCTTGAAAGCCCGGGAGAAGAAATTGCTGACCCCGACCAACTCCGCCCATCGTATCGTCATGGCTGCGATTGAAAAGGGGCAATTGGCGAACCTGGTGTTCGACACACCTGCTTTTGCCAGCCATCGCGCCATGGGTGCGCTACTCACGGCCATTTTGCGCTTGCCGCCGATCAAACGAGCGATGGCGTCCAAACAGATGAAATCCAAGTATCTGGAGCGTCTTCTGGCGGGCAAGTAACCGCAGAAGAAACAGCAATATCAGGCGCCAGAAGCGTGATCCATCAGTTGTCCGCCTGCCGGGGGAAGAACTGTATGCACTCGTTGGCAGCGGAATTGAGCTGCCCCGCCACCGCTTCAATGTCCAGCGCACCGGTGCAGGCGGCAGCCAGCACATCGCCAATCTTTGCGTTCGGGGCGCCGCCCACGGCGATGCTTGTAACATACTCCCACCGCGCCTGGCTGTAGCCCGGCAGCACCTTTGTGCCTTCCACGTAGCTGCCCTTCTGGATGCTGTCGTACACTTCCCGGACGCCGGGCATCGGCATCTGCTCAAAAAAGGTGTTTATCATGCGCCGGTCGCCCATGATCGGTATTGTCGTAACGGCCGTTTCGCTTGCCTTTGCCAGTTTCAAACGCTCGGCGAAACCCTCACCGGAATACGCCGACATGAACTTGGCGAACGCATAGGCTTCCGCTGGGTGGGCGCTGTTTTTTGATAGAAACAGAAAGTCCGGCACAATGCAGGCTCTGCCGCCCGGAATACCCAGAAAACCCGTTTGAAAGCCAAGCTTTGCATGGTCATTGATCGCCCAGGTGCCATCGAACTTCAAGGCTGCCACACCGGCGTTCCATGCCTTAAAATCGCTGGCGTGCTGCATTTGCAGCTTCTGATCGGCGGAAAGCGCAGAGAACGCCTGCCCGCCTTCGGTGATGGATCGGGCAAGCTTCACGCCGTCGACGAATTCCTTCGAGTTCAGATTCAGCTTGCCACCGTCCCAGGAATACCACCCGAAGCGCTCATTTGCCGCCGCAGGATACCAATTGATGATATCCGCGGCGTCAGCAAGCCCTATGCTTCCATTGGGCACATCGGTCATGGCAGCTACGGCAGTTCTGAATGCGTCCACCGAGCAGCCCACCGCCGGCGCAGGGACATTCCGGGCATCAAACAGATTCCGATTATAAAAATATCCGTAAAAATAGATCGCATAGGGTATCGCAACGGTGATGCCGCGCACGGTTGCCGCCTCGCGGATGGGCTCGGGTATGCCATTCCATTCGCTGTCTTTGTGCACAAAGCCTGTCAGGTCGGCGCACCAACCGTTGCTGTTGGCCTGCGGGATGTTCGCGTACATATAGACATCCGGCAGCTCGCCGCCCGCCGCGTCGTCGGCCATGGCGCCGTTGTAGTCCGTGGTGAAGCGCTCGTCGATCTCAACGCGGATATTCCGGTGCTTGCGCATAAACGCTTCGACCATGCGGCGCTCCAGGCCACCGGCCTCGGGGGAGCCAAGGTTCCACGCGGCGTAACGTATGGTGACGGGCTGTGCGTTCGCGGCGCAGCCGCCGGAAAATGCAAGCGACGTCAGAAGACAGGCTATCAGCAGGCAGGTCATCGGTTTACCAATCATGCTACACTCCGCTGGCGAATATAGGCCTAGGGAAGCGCTGAATAAATGGGGTGTCCGGAGTGCGATGAGGATTTTCGCGTCCGGCAAGGCAGAGGAAGGAGCTTATATCGTAGTATATAAGCGACTGACGATAACGAAGCCAGGCGCGAAAAGACCAAGCAGGACGGACATCATGCTTTGTTCAGCGTTTCCCTAGTCCGGGTATACCTTGATGATGTTGAGCACCTGATCGATGTTGTTCAGCAGCGCGTCCACCACCTCGGGAGAGAACTGTGTGCCCCGCGATTGCTCAAAGTACTCCGTGACCTCGCTCAAGGGCCATTTGTGCTTGTAGCAGCGTTTGGATATCAACGCGTCAAACACGTCGGCCACGGCGACAATCTCGCATTCTCTGGGGATTTCGCCTTCCTTCTTGCCCGTCGGGTATCCCATGCCGTCATAGCGCTCGTGGTGGTAGAGCGCGATGTTCGCAGCCATGTTCAGCAGCCTCAGCCGCGAGTCCTTCAGGATGTTATAGCCAATCGTCGTATGCCTCTTTATGATTTCGAACTCCTCCGGGGTCAGCTTGGCTGGTTTGAGCAGTATTTCGTCGGAAATGCCGATCTTGCCCACATCGTGCATCACGCTGGCCATCATGATGGTGTTGCACATCTCTTCGGTGTAATTGAGTTTTGAGGCCAATACCTTGGTAATGTTGGATACCCTGCGCAAATGGTTGGCCGTGGCGTCGCACCGGTTCTCCACGATTTCACTGATGCGGAAGATGATCTCATTCTGTGTCTCGCTGGTATTCATGTTCAGCATGAAGTTGTCGATGGCCAGCGAGAAATTATCCAGAAACAGCTTGATGATGTCAATGTTCTCCGGGTTTAGGTCGGTTTCCAACACCACATAGTTGCTGATCAACTGGTCAGCGCTGCGCTTGAAGATGAGCAGGATATCGCGTTGGCGGAAGATGGCCTCCGCATCCGGGCCGTTGCTGACGGTTGCGAGCAGCTCCAGCAGCTCCGGCGAGCAGATTTCCGGGCTCAGGGGCTTCTGTATCGCGCTTTCGTATTTGCCCGTGGCCGCCAGCACCTTTATCGTGTCCCCCATCTGTATGGCGGCAAAGCTGTCTATCGCGCTGCGCAGGCTGCCGCCGCTGTCCAACCCTTCGTCCAGATCGTACAGCGAGATGATCTGTTGGAGCATACCGCTCATAAAGTCGCTGAAGGAGTGGTACTTGAACATCTCCTGCGACGCGTTGATTACGCGGAACAGGTTGTCTTTGCTATGGCTGAGCTCCCTGATGTTGCGGTGCGCCCGCAGGCACAGGTGCATGGTGCTATAGAGCTTCTGCACGGTCAGCTCGGTCTTGGACTTGTAGTCGTCCACCTCGTACTCCACGACGATCTTTTCTTCCGGTGCTTTGCCGGGTTGGCCGGTACGCACGACCACGCGGGTGAGATTGTTTTTGAGCGTCTCCCGCAGGTAGCGGATCACCTGCAGGCCGGAGTCGTCCTCCTCCATGACGATATCCAGCAGCACAATGGCTACATTCTTGTTCTTCTCGAGAAAATCGATCGTCTCGCGCCCGGAGTAGGTGTCGAAGAACTGCAGCTTCACACCCTCCATCTCAAAGCCTCTGAGCACGAGTTTGGTCATCTTGTGGACCTCTTCCTCGTCGTCCGCGATGACAACCTTATAGTACTGGGCGCCTTTGCCCATTGTGGGGCCGCCGCCGGCAGGGCCGTCATCCAGAAAGCGCAGGTCCAGGCTCTCTCTATTCAGTGGCACATTATCCAGATCGGGCATGGCTAGTCCCCCATCGGCATTCTGATTGTGAATACGGTACCCAGACCAGGCTGGCTATCGACTGCAATCGTGCCGTTCAGTTTTTTCGTGACGAGGTTGTGGACGATGTTGAGGCCCAGGCCGCTGCCGCCCATGCTCTTGCGGGTGGTGAAAAATGGCGTGAATATCTTTTCCAGGTTTTCCGGGCTGATGCCGCAGCCG
Organism: Bacillota bacterium; assembly: GCA_023410875.1. GTDB lineage: Bacteria > Bacillota > Clostridia > Christensenellales > UMGS416 > JAEYRA01. The sequence goes on from JAEYPH010000056.1 coordinate 104,797, forward strand.
TTGTCGCCATAGCGCAGCAGGAACGCGCCATCCTGCACAGATGCCTCAATGTCTATTTGCCCGTTCTTTCTGCCTTGGAACCCATGAAGGATGGAGTTCATGATCAGGTTTGTGAAAATCTGTGCAAACGCGCCGGGGTAGCTCTTGATCTCCAGGCCCTCATCGCAGGAAATATGGAAGGTATGATTGCCCTTCTTGTATTCGTGCGTCAGGCTTATGACGACATTGTTGATGTGCTGCAGCACATTGAACTGCTCCTGCGCCTCATAGGTCAGGTCCACTGCGATCTGCTTGAAGCTCTGTATGATCGTGGAGCCGCGGTTCAGGTTGTAGTCCAGAAGGTCCAGGCTTTCGTCCATGGTTTCCATGTAGTTCACCAGCGCATCCCTGGTGAACCTGCCTTCGTTGAGCGCCTGCCGGGAGTCGTTGTTCACCTTCTTCATATAGCTGGACGTCGTTACGCCAATGCCCAGCGGTGTGTTGATTTCATGGGCGACACCGGCCACGAGGTTGCCAAGCGATACCATTTTGTCATTCTCATCGATGCGTTGCTGGTGCTGGCGCAGAGCGTAAGTCATCTTGTTGATGTCCGAGGCCAATGCGCCGATCTCGTTGTGTTCGGATTCGTCCAGCTTAACGTCCATCTGGCCTGCAACGATGCTGGACATGCCCTGCTGTATCTGCAGCACCGGCCGCAGTATGTTCCGGTTGATCAGCTGCAGCGTGATCGCGATGCAGCAGAGGATCAACAGCGCAAACAGGCCGACCAGCGCGACGATAGAGAGGTTGTCCGTCTGCCTCTGGAACACGATAACCGACCACGGGTCAGATTTCCCCGGGAGCGTGATGGGCCGATAGGCGCACACGACGATATCATCGCGGCTGTCCCGAAACTTGAAGGACGCAGTCTTGCTGCCCAACGCACCGGAGATGATGCGCTTCATCGTGTCGGTAACTTCGATTTTCTCCACCCGGGTCATGATATTGCCGGCGGCGTCCATCCGGTAGTTGCCGTTGCCATCCAGAACAACCGTGCGCTTGGTGTAGTCGATGTAGTTGATGTACTCGCCGGACTGATGGTCCGTGCCCGCCAGCACGCTGCCCTTGCTATCCAGTATCAGGAACGAAATATCGCTGTTGAGGTAGGGTGTGGCGGCCTGCTGTATGGTGCTGAGCGTGAAATCCGCGCCGAATATGCCTGCGCTGTCGCCGCCGCGGTACATTGGCAGGAAGATGGAGGATACCAGCTCGTTGTTGTTCACCGAAACATAGGCTTCGCTGACAAAGGGCGACGGGTCCTGCGCCATCCGTTTGAACCACCAGCGGTCAGAGCGGTTCACAAGCTCGCCGGAGGTCCGGATCGTCTGCATACCGTCGGTACCCTGCACATAGATGAGCTTGTAATAGGGCATTTGCCTTATGGCGTTCCGGAGGATTTCCTGCCCCTTGGGCGTGCCTGCGACGACTTCGCTGTTCTGCGCCAGCAGAGAGGAGCTGTCGAACACGCCCCGCATGAATTCCTGCAGGTTGGTTGCTATCGAGTGCGCCAGCGCTTCCGTTGTATATTCGGTCTTGGTCTGCAATTTATCATAGATCAAAAAAACGTTGGCAATCTGAAGAATGGCAAAAGGAATGCTAACCATTATAACAATGGCTATTATGAGCCTGACACGCACAGAGTTGAAAAATTTGATTTTCATACGACCTCATGCGCCCGAGCCAGCGTTTGGGGGTACGCCGTGCTGCTCAATCAAAGTCTGCTGCTCCATTGCCTTGGCACGACAAATCATCTTTTTATATGAAAAATTATACCATTATATGCCATAAATAACTACAGTTTTAGGCCGATTCCAATCATTTCGGAATCGGAACATATGCAGTAAAACGTGCCGGGCAAGGTGTTGCCCTTGCCCGGCCGATTGAAGACTTCCCAAATGAGCCGGCTCCAAACCGATCTGCGGATACGGGTTACTCCAACTCCACCTTCACCGGCTGGTTCCAATCCATGGAGTTGTTGCACGAGAGCGTAAACGACAGTGTGCGCACGGCGTCGGCGTATGGAGAACGGATTCCGGACGCATCGCCGGTCAGAACCGCGTTGACAAACGTACGGTCACAGACGACGCCTGCGCTGCCGTCGTCGGTATGCGTCAGGGCGTTTCCGTTGCCCGCGCGCATTGTGCCATCGCCTTTGACGACGAGCCCGGAAGCTTCCTGCTCAGCGGCCTTACCGTGAATCAGAACCTTGTCCAGGAGGTAGTGATCCAGCCTTGCATCGCGGGCGCCAAAGGTGATCTTGCTGTCGAAGGCTTCCCCGTTCTCGGCGTAGCATCCGGTGGAAATGGCCATCAGCGCGCCGCTCTTGAAGCGCACCACCGTAACAGACAGGTCCTCGGTGTCGTAACCCGGCACCCCTTTGATGAAGCCCTTGGTCCCCATCGTAAATACGGTGTCCGGCTCGCTGAACACATAGCGGATGAGATCGAACTGGTGGATCGTTTGCTCGACGATTTGACCACCTGAGGTGGAACGTTGACGCCACCAGGGCACATCCGGCATGCCGCCGATGCGCGCGCACTGTACAAAAGCAACCTCGTGCTCGTTGATGAAGCTGCGGGTCGGCGCTACGATGTTGCTGTAGCGGCACTGAAAGCCCGAAGCCGTGATGATGCAGGCCTTTTGTGCCTCGTCGCGGATGCGCCGGGCCAGGTTCAGATCCAGTGCCACAGGCTTCTCGACAAACATGTGGATGCCGCGGCGAATGGTTTCCAGTTCGATATCCCCATGCTGTGTGGGCGGCACGCAGATGAAAACCATATCGGGCTGCACCTCATCATACATGCGCCGGAAGTCCGTATAGGCCTGGCCCCCAGTCTTTTCTGCGAAAGCCTGGGCACGTTCGGGAATGAGGTCGCAGAAGCCTGCCAGTTCCACATCGCTGTATTCCAAAAAGTGTTCCAGATGGTAGGAACCGATGCCGCCGCAACCAATCACCGCGAGTTTTTTCATTGGGACCTCCTGTTAAAGATATAAAATATGGTCGAGTGCTTTGGATGTCATTTCATACAGGTATTCCGGCGCTTGCTCCAGAACCGGGAGTTCCGCCGTGAGATGCCCAGCATAGCCTGCCTGGCGCAGCGATGCCGTCACCCGGTCCCAACGGATGCTGCCCTGCAACAGATTGGCCCAGCAGCCGCTATGCCAGCCGCCGGTTCGCAGATAATCCTTCACATGCACCTTGCAAATGCGAGGGCCCAGAATCTCGATCCAGTATTCCGGGTACGAGAAGGCTGCAACGTTCCCGACGTCGAAGTAGGCGCGTATATAGGAGCTGCCAAAGCTGTCGATGAAGGCTGCCATGTCTGTGGGGGAGGCGAAAAAGCCATTCCACACGTTCTCCAGCCCCGCCGCGATCTTCGCGCCCTCGATTTCCCCAATCATCTGTGAGATCGCATGCCGGGAGTTCTGCGTCGCTTTTTGGATGGAGACGCTTTCGGAAATCCCCCCCGGCACCACGAGGATGGCATCCGCGCCAAGGGCCCGGGCGCATTCCAGCTGCTTGCGCAGCACCCCCTTGCCATACTCCTGCTCGGTAGGATCGTCGCTGCCCAAAGTGCCCCCGTACAGCGATGTGGAAATGCTGCACACGGGGAGATTGTACCGCTGCACCAGCCCATTGATTTGGTCGTAGAGCTCCCGTCCGGAATCCATCGTTAAGCTGTGACACGACGCATCCTGCGCGTCGATGTTCAACTCTATGGCGTGGAACCCCGCCTCGCTCACCTGCCGGAACATGTCCTCAAAGGGCACGCACTGCGGTATTGTCCATGCATTGATCGCCTTTTTCATTTACACCTCCACATTGCATAACCAGTTGCGCCCAACCGCTTTCTAGTATAAGGTTAACCCATGTATGAAGATATGTGTTTTGTGCGCGTCTATATGGACGAATCAACTGCCCGCAAGAAAGGAGGACCAAGCCAATGAACAACCAGGCCTACTATCGAATCCTGGATGGAACCGATTGTGATCTCGCGGTATCCGACCGCCCGCTGATCGTGAACTGCTCCGGGGTGTGCGTGCTTTCCGAGCCCTTCACGACGCACAACAGGCGCGGCCGAAGCGACTATTATCTGCTGTATCTGTACCAGGGCGAATTGACGATCGACCTGCCGGAGATCCGCCAGACCATTTGCGCCGGAAATATGGTGATCTTCCCGCCTGGCCATGCTTATCGCTACATGAAGAGCGGGCATGATCAAATGATCTATTACTGGGCGCATTTTTCTGGCGTGATGGCCGGCGAACTGCTGGAGCACTGCAAGCTACCCGCTCTGAATGTGCAGTTTGTCGGCGTGAACGCCGATGTGTCGGCTGCTTTCCACGGGTTGTTTCGCAACTTCATTTCCAGAGACGACTATTCAGACATCGCCGCCGCCTCCATGTTGGCCAACATTTGCGTGCTGCTTCGCCGCAGCATCTGCGGCACGGTGCCCTCTTCCGCGCAGGACCCGGCGGAAAGAATCCAAAAATCGCTGAATTATATGCACCTGCACTACCGGAATGCCATATCCGTGGCGATGCTGGCAGACATAGAACACCTGAGCGCCAGCCGCTACTCGGCGATATTCCGCCAATGCACCGGCATGGCGCCCAAGGATTTTCTGATCGATTTGCGGCTCAAGATGGCGGTAGAGCTCATGCGCGGTACGGATTTGAGCCTTAAGCAGGTCGCCAGAAACGTAGGCTATGAAGATCAGCTTTACTTCAGCCGCCTGTTCAAATCCAAGATGGGGCTCTCCCCCATCCGGTATCTGGCTCATTTGGATGAGCGCAGGGCGTAGCGCCTACTGCAAATATCCGCCGGCAAATCCCTCGTACTCATCCAGGAACCACTCGGCGACCTTTGTCATCCACAGTGCGATTTCGTCGCCCTTGAACGTCACCGTGACCCGAAGCGTCCCCAAGTAGATGTCCGTAATATAAATGATCAGGTTCAGCTTATTCTCTTGCGCCCATGCGCCCGAGGCAAGACAATCGTAGAGTTCCGGCGACGCGGTGCCGATTTGCTCCCCAAAATAGCCTTCCTGCGGGAATTTGCCCGCAGCATAGGTTCCGATGCCAAATGCCAGGCGCTTCCTGCCCTGCGCATTTTCATACTCCCAGATACCCTCACTGCCTTCAAAAGTAAAGCGCGTCTGCGTGATACCCATCGGGTTGGGGTTCATGGTGTACCACTTGCCGCTGCACATGGCGGCAACAGGAGACTCCAGTTCTCCCACGGGAGGGGCGAAGGCCAGCGACGCCAGGCGGTCCCGGAGCGTCGCGGCGTCTTGCGGCTGTTCCGGCAGGCTGGCGCCGCTGAGCGCGGGGTACAGCTCCTGCCACAGGGCGTCATAGATTCCCACTCCCAAAGCACCCTGCCCCTGCGTATCGCCGATGCAGGCAAATACGAAATCTTCATCGGGAAGGCAAATTGCCAGCTGGCTGCCCATACCGAGAAAGGCGAAACCGTTGTGCCGGGTACGCCAGATCTGGTACCCATAGCCCTGCTCGCCATGGTGCTGGCTGTTGTCGATCTGCCGGGATGTCGCCGCGCAGACGTACTCCCGCGAGATCAGCTGCTTTCCGTACCAGCGCCCGCCGTTGAGACAAACCAGCGCGATGCTGGCCATGTCGCGCAGGGTGCACAGCACACCGGAGCCGCCCCAGGAACCACCTTCCGGCGTTTTGACGCACCAGGCGCCGGGTGAAAACCCAATGGGATCCAGCAAGCGCGGGCGCATATACTCCAGAAAGGGCATGCCGCTGAGCCGCTCGACGATGGCTGTCAGCACGACGGTAGCCGCCGTATCGTAGGCGAAGATGGTTCCCGGCGGGTGCGACGGCTCTTTGTGGAAGAAAGTCTGCATCCAATCCCGGTCATACCGCGTATAAGCGTTTTCGGAGTGCGGCGTGGCCATCATCAAAAGGTCGCGGACCGTCGCCTGTTCGATATACGGATGCACCTTTTCCGTCAGTTTGTCCGGGAAAAACGCCGCGACACGGTCGCAGAGCGACAGGCGGCCTTCATCGATCATAAGCCCTACCGCCAGGGAGACCATGCTCTTGCTGACGGAATACATGCGGTGAAACCGCTGCGCCGAAAAAGGCGGCCAATAGCCTTCGGCCGCAACCTTGCCGTGGCGGATCACCACAAAGCCATGCATGGCGATGCGTTCTTTCTCGATACGATCCAGAAAGCGCAGAATCGCCGACGAGGGGATCCCGACTTCCTCGGAGGAGTTTGCGGTTTTCAGACGATCTGGCATAGGAAAACTCCTTTCAGATTGTCCGGTCGTGTCACCCGTGGGTTGCCGGCATTCTCAGCAGTTCATCCACGCGCACCATCCGTCCTTCCCGGATCGAACGGTTGGCAGCGATGCCGATGAGAATGGAATAAGCTCCGTCAAGGCTTCCCGCCATTTGCCCCAGCGGGTCCGGCAGCGCGTCATCCAGCAGCATCCTGCGCAGGCGGGCATCGCCGCCGCCGTGTATGCCTGTGACGTTGGGCACGCGAATGTCCATCTCTTCGCCCTTTCGGTTGTAAAGGCGCAGACGGTATATTGGCTGATTGGCGAAAACACCGATGCCCGTATGGATGTCCTCGGCCTCCAGCCTGCCGCCGGCGCCGTTGATGACAAGCCGATAGCCCTCATAGGGCGAATGGGCGGTCAGCGAATAGCTCATGACCGTGCCGCCGTCGTATTGCACGCTCGCGCTCACCGAATCTTCGATGTTGATGTCCTGCGCGAAGACGCACCGGTCGCGGTAGTAGCCGTCCGCGCCTTCACAGTCCAAATAGAATTCCTTGGCCAAAGCGTCCGCGGCGATGTCCCAATAGAACTCACATTTGGCAGCGTGCATACAGCCCAGGCAGCGCTCGCCGCGGAACGGGCCGCCCGGCCCGTAATACCGCAATGTGCCGAAAGCGCTGACCGCAACGGGCCGCTCTTCCAGGAACCAGTTCACAAGGTCGAAATGATGCGTCGCCTTATGCACAAGCAGCCCGCCGCTGTTTTCCTTGCAGCGATGCCAGCGCCGGAAGTAGTCCGCGCCGTGGCTTGTGTCCAGCATCCATTCAAAATGTACGGAAAGCGGCGTGCCGACTGCCCCGGCCTTCATCAATTCCTTTATCCGCGCTGCAAAGGGCATAAAACGGCAGTTGAACGTGACGATGACTTTGCGGCCGGTGCGAGCTTCCGCCTCGAGAATCGCGCTGCATTTGTCCCCATCGATGGTCATCGGCTTTTCGGTGATGACGTCGCAGCCGTATTCCAGAGAACGAATGATGTACTCGTGATGGAAGCGGTCCACCGTCGTCACGACGACGACATCGGGTCTGGCATCCCGGAGCATCTCATCGAAATCCGTGTAAACCTTGAAGTCCTGCCCCGTTCTGTTCTTCAAAACCTGGGATCGCTTCGGATTGATGTCATATACGCCGACGAGGGTGACCTTATCCCGGAACTCCCTGGCAAAGGGTTCCGCATACATCGTTGCCCCTCTGGAGCTGGCGCCTGCGAAAGCGACTCTCTTCATACCGCATCTCCATACCTGTCATCTTACGCGAACTTCGCCAGTGTATCCCTATCCAGCAGCGCAGCCGAATCGCGATCCAGGTACAGCGTAAAATCCCCATGTTCCATCAGTTTTGTCGCTGGAACAAGGTTTGTCACACTGCTCGTCAGCGTGTCATGTATTGCACTGGCCTTGACGGCGCCGGGCACACAGGAGATGATCTTGCGGCACTGCATGATCCTGTGTACGGACATCGATATGGCCTGCTTGGGCACATCATCGGGCGTGGCGAACCACCCCTCGCGGACCTGCTGTGCCTTGCAGTTCGCGTCTAGGGTTACCGTGATATAGGGTCTGGTCGTTTCGAAATCCGCAGGGGGATCATTGAAAGCGATGTGGGCGTTTTCGCCTATCCCTATGAACCCCAGATCGATCGGTGCGCAAAGAAGCTCCCGTTCCAGCTCCTCCAGCCACCCTGCCGGGCCGTCAGCCTGCACAAAGTGCATGTTCCCAAGCTTCACAACATCCAAAAAACGTTCCTTCAGGTACTTGCGGAAGCTGGCAATATGCTCCACAGGAAGGCCGATGTATTCGTCCAGGTGAAAGGCCTCTACCCGGCTCCAATCGACGGGCTGCCGAGCCAGTGCGCGGAACAGCTCAAACTGCGAAGCGCCGGTCGAAAAGATCAGCCGGGCCTTGCCATTTTCCCGTATGCAGTTGTTGATTGCCTCTGCTCCGTGGACCGCCGCCGCCCTGCCCAGTTCTTCCCGGTCCTCCAGCACCTTGATTGTCATCGGTCATTCCTCTCCTGCAACCCGATTCATCCAAGCATATCAATCTTGGAATGAGCATAGGCCAGAAAGAAAGGGCTGTCAATCTATTTGATTTCCACGCCGGCAATCCGTTCGAAATATCGTACAACATCACAGTGATCGCACTGCCCTTCTCCCGCGGCGGACAACTGCTCCATAATGGCCAGCACCTGCTCGGTAAAGGGCGTCGGGCTGCCGATGGCGCCGGCAGTCTCCATGGCGTTTCTCAGGTCCTTTATATGCAAATCGACGCGGAAACCCGGTTGGAAATCCCGCTTCATGACCTTGGGCGCTTTGGCATCCAGCACAACAGAACCGGCAAGCCCGCCGCGGATGGCTTTGTAAACCGTTTCCGGCGAAACGCCGGCCTTCGCCGCCAGGGTCAGCGCCTCACCCATCGCAGCGATGTTCACGCCCACGATGATCTGGTTGCACAATTTGGTCACGTTCCCGCTGCCGACAGGCCCGCACAGCACTGCAGACGCGCCCATCTTCATCAGCAAGGGGTATGCCTCGTCAAAATCCGCCTGCGCGCCGCCGCACATGATGGAGAGCGTGCCGTCGATCGCCTTGGGTTCCCCGCCGGACACAGGCGCGTCGATCATCCGCAGGCCCGCCGCCCGGGCAGCCGCCTCACACTCCCGGCTGGCCTCGGGGGCAATGGAGCTCATGTCTATGATCAGCGCGCCGCTACGGGCCGCCTGGATGACGCCGCCGCTTCCCAGCAATACGTCCTTTACCTGCGGACTGTTGGGCAGCATCGTAATGATGATGTCCGCATCCGCCGCAGCCTCCGCCGCGCTTGCGGCCGGCATGGCTCCGGCGCGCGCAACCTCGTCCACCGCTTCCGCTACAATATCGTACACGCACAGCTGATATCCAGCCTTCAGCAGATTTTTGCTCATTGGTTTGCCCATAATGCCCAGACCGATAAACGAAATCCTCATATCATTGGTCCTTTCCAATCAATTCACATACACGCCTTGCGATATGCCCCGCGGTGAGCCCGTAATGCTCCAGCAAAGTCTGCTCATTGTTCGACGACTGGCCAAACTCATCGCGGATCCCCAGGAAATGCACGGGGATGCCTGTTTCGGCCAGCGCCTCGGCAACAGCGGAGCCAAGGCCGCCGATGACGCTATGCTCCTCGCAGGTAAGAACGATGCCGGTCCGTTTGGCAAGCTCCCGCACTGCGACGCCGTCCAGAGGCTTGATCGTCGATACATTCACAACCAAAGGCTGGATGCCGGCGGCTTTCAGCTCCTGCGCCGCCGCTACAGCGCGCCCGGCCATGGAGCCCGTCGCGAATAGGGTGATGTCCCGCCCGTCGATCAGCGGATAGACCTTGCCGATCTCGAAGGTACCGTCCCCGGGCAAGTCCGCAAGATCCGAACGCGTCACCCGCATATAAACCGGCCCATCCCAACGCGCCGCCGCCTGTACCATGGCGTAGGCCTGCCTCGCGTCGCCCGACGAAAGCACCGCCATGCCCGGCAGCGCCCGCATGATGGCGATGTCCTCCACCGTCTGGTGGGTGGAACCGTCGCCGTAATCCGAAAGCCCGGCGGAAGAACCGCAAAGCTTCACATTCAAGCGAGGAATGCAGACAGACTGGCGGATTTGGTCGAACGCCCGGCCAGCCATGAAGACCGCGAAGGTGGACGCAAAGGGTATCTTGCCGCACAGCGCCAAGCCGGTCGCCATGCCCACCATGTTCGCTTCGGCGATTCCCGCTTCCACGTAGCGCTCCGGGAACGCCTGCTCCATATAACAGCTCATCGTGGATTTGCACAGATCAGCATCCAGCGCCCAAATGCGCGCATCCTCCCGGGCAATGTCAACGAGCGCCTGGCCGTACGCCTCTCTCGGGTTTCCCATTACCGGCCACCTCCCAGCGCGTTCTGCAGGCAGAGGACCGTCTGCTCATACTGTTCCTGCGTCAGAAGGCCGTTGTGAAAGCCTACGACATTCTCGGCGCACGCGACGCCCCTGCCCTTCACCGTTTCCGCGACAATAACGGCGGGCCTTCCTTTCACGGCCTTCGCCTCATCAAAAGCGGCAAGCAAGGAGCCAAAGTCGTGCCCGTCGGCATGGATCACATACCAACCAAAAGCGGCGAACTTGGGTCCAGGCTCGCCATAATTCAGGCGTTCCTGCGTAGACCCCATCGCCTGGAGGCGGTTCCGATCCACAATGGCGATCAGGTTCTCCAGTTGATGGGCGCCGGCAAACAGGACAGCTTCCCACACCTGGCCCTCGTCCAGCTCTCCATCCCCCATCATCACATAAACACGGGCGTCCGGCGCATCGGCCCGCAACGCCAACGCCATGCCCACGCCCTGTGACAGCCCCTGCCCCAAAGACCCCGTGTTTGCCTCAATGCCGGGCAGCTTGGAACGGTCCGGGTGCCCCTGCAGGCGGCTGCCGCACTCTTTGAGCGTCATGAGCTCCTCCACAGGGAAATAACCGCGCCGCGCCAATGCCGCATATTGCGCCGGGCAGGAGTGGCCTTTGGATAAGATGAACCGGTCGCGCTGGGGCCACGCGGGGTCCCCCGGATAAATGCGCATGACATGGAAATAGAGCGCGGCGATGATATCCGCCGCCGACATCGATCCGCCAAAGTGGCCTCGGTTCTCCGGGCCGATCATTCGCACAACATCCAGCCGGATTTGTGCCGCGGCTCTGGTCAACGCCTCTTGCACCGTTGCATTTCGATCCGTCATGGCCTTACCCCTTCTCGTTGCATTCGCTACTAAGGCTTAAGAACCACCTTGAGCGCTTGCTGCGTTTCGACAAGCTCAAAGGCTTCCTCCCATTGCTCCAGCGCAAGCACATGGGTGATCAGCGGTTTCATGTCGACAAGACCGGCTTCCAGGAGCCGCAGCGCAGCTTCCCAGGTATCCCAAGTGTGGGAGAAATGGCCGCGCAGCGTGGCGCTCTTGTGCAGCAGCCTGTCCAGGCTGAAGCCTACCGGCTTTGGCCCCCAGCCGATCTTCGTGATCTGCCCGCCGGGGCGCACCAGATCCAGGGAAAGGTCAAGGGTGGCGCTGACGCCGGCCGTATCGACGATCAGCGGGTAACCATAACCGTCGCTGCCCCTGAGCACGGTGCGCAGGTCCGCGGCGGTGCTGTCATAAGTGCCGGTGGCGCCATACACCTTGGCAATCTCCAGGCGCTTTGCGTCGCTGGCGGTGCCGATAACCTCGATTTTGGAAGCGCCGCACAGCTTGGCCACTGCCGCACACAGCAAACCGATGGGCCCGGGGCCAATGATGACGACCTCGTCACCGGGAACGATGCGGCTGCTGTCGCAGAGCGCCTTGTGCGCCACGCAAAGGGGCTCGGTCAGCGAAGCGACCTCCAGAGGCAAGCCCTCGGGAACCCGGTGCAGAATGCGGGACGGCACCTTGACATACTCAGCGAAAGCGCCGTGCGCCTTGAAGCCGAAGCCCTTGCGGTCACGGCACAGGTGATACAGGTTCGTACGGCACATGTCACATACGCCGCAATAATCAGCATGGGTTTCGGCAGTCACACGGTCGCTTGCTTTCCAGCCTGTTACGCCCGCGCCGGCTTCCACGATGATTCCGGCGAACTCATGGCCGAAAATCAACGGCGGTTCCACCTGGAAGGCGCTGGTTCCGCGATGCATATGAGGATCGGTACCGCAGACACCGATGGCTGCGACTTGAACGAGCACATCATTTTCGCCGATGATCGGCATCGGCATGTCTTGCAGGCGGGTTTCTCCAGGGTTTCGACCATACTTCACGACTGCCCTCATGTTTTTACCTCCCCTTGAATGGATCAATTAAAGCAACGATTTGCGAATTTTGATCTCGGGCTTCTCCATGAACCGCACGGGTTCATCGGGGCCGGTCCCCTTGATGCGGGCGTGCAGCAGCTGCATCGCCACGCGCCCCGTATCTTCCTTGGGCTGGGAGACGGTTGTCAGCGGCACCCGGAGCAAGCGGGCATACGACACATCGTCATATCCGGTCACCGACACGTCGCCGGGGATCGAAAGCCCGCAATCCAGCACCGCCTCCATCGCCATGGCAGCGGTCGTATCGTTGGCGCACAGCAGGCAGTCCGGCCGGTTTGGCTTGGTCATCAGGCTGTACGTCAGTGCGTAGGCGTTTTTGGATGCATTGGGGTATACTTGTATGAAATCCCTGCTCTTGCCGGCCTCATCCAGCGCATCGAAGACACCCGCCAGCCGGTTGACTGCCGGCGGTGATTCTTCGCGCAGGTTCAAAAAAGCGATCCGTTCAAAGCTTCGGGACAGCGCAAGGCTGGTCAGCATCTTCATGCCGTAGCGGTCATCGTTGTTCACGCTGTCACAGGGCAGGTCATTGGGCAGCACATCCAGCAGAACCACGGGCATCGTCAGCCGCTTGAGCGTGGATATGGTTTCCCCGTCCAGGTTGCCGGGGTGGAAGACGATGCCGCTGACGCGCACGCGCTGCAGCATCTCCAGCGCCCGCTGCTCCCGCTCACGGTTCATGCCGGCGTTGAACAGAAGCGTGTAATACCCCAGCGTTGCGGACTCATCCTCGATGCCCTTTATCACTTCCGCAAAATAGGGGCTCGCAGAATCATCCACGATGATACCGATGAACATCGGCGTATAGCCGCGCAGGCTGCGCGCCATTTCATTGGGCGTATAGTGCAAGCGCCTGGCTGTCTGTTCAATTTTCCGGCGGGTTTCCTCGTTGACACCGGGTTTTCCATTCAAGGCCTTGGATACTGTGTTGGTCGAAAGCCCCAACTCCTTAGCAATGTCCTTTAGTCGCGTTTGATCCACTTCTAAACTCCTCAGCAGCGCTGTGATCAGCCCTTGACGCCTCCAATGGTTAGGCCCTTAACGAAGTATTTTTGCAGGAACGGATAGGAGAACAGTATCGGCGTAACCGCAATGATCGTCATCGCGGTCCGGATTGATGTCGGTGTGACGGTGGACTTGTAAGCCTCGCCGGCGTTCACCGCAGCGTCTGCCGAATCTGTGGAAGAGATGTTCTGCGCCGACGTCAGCAGCTTTTGCAATTCGAACTGCAGCGTTGTCAGCTTGGGCGCGCCGGAGCAATACAGCATCGTGTCGAACCAGGCGTTCCACTGGCCAACGGCCACAAACAGTATGATCGTCGCGACAACCGGCAAGCTGAGCGGAAAAACAACCCTTGCCAAAATGCGGTACTCGCTGGCTCCATCGATCTTGGCAGCCTCAATCAGGCTGTCGGGGATGCCCTCGATGTAGCTTCGCATCACCATGACATTATATGCGCTGAGCATTGCGGGCAGCAAGTATACGAGGAAGTTGTTGAAAAGCCCCAGGTAGCGCATCAAAATAACCGTAGGGATCAAGCCGCCGGAAAAGTACATCGTGAACACCAGAAATGGGGTGAACACTTTGCGCAGAAAAAAGTCCTTGCGGCTGAACACATAGGACACGCACAACGTTGCGAATACGCTCAGTGCGCCCCCCACAACGGCACGGGTGGCGGAGACGAGAACGGCCTGGGCAATCAGAGGGTTGCCTACGAGAATCTTTTGATAATTGTACAGGGTCCACTCCCGCGGCCAAAGATATATCCCGCCCTGAATGGAATCGATGGCGTTGTTGAACGAGTATGCAAGCGTGTTCCAGAAGGGATATATTGTCACCACGCACAACAGGATCAACGCCGCGTAGATGATCACATCCAGAATCACATCTTCCGCGGTGGCCCTCTTGTATGCCGGCATCTTGCCGATCAACCCTCGGGAACTGGCAGTTTTTCCGATCATCCTTTCGCCTCCCCTAGAAAATGCCGTAGCCGTCAATGCGCTTGGATATCCAGTTGCTGATGATGATCAGCGAGATGGAAATCATCGAGTTGAAGATGCCGATCGCCGTACCATAGGAATACCTGCCGGTCTTCAGGCAGTATGTATATATGTATACGTCGATTGTTCGTGAGGCATCGATGTTCGATGGATTGCTCAGCAGGTATACATGCTCGAAGCCGGCATTCATCAGGTTCCCTATGCTCAGCACCAGAAGGATCTTGATCGTCGGCACGATGCTGGGGATTGTGACCGACAGGATTCTGCGTATGCGGCCGGCTCCGTCTATGGCAGCCGCCTCATAGAGCTCCGGATCAATGCCGGTCATTGCGGCAAGGTAGATGATCGCATTCCAGCCGACGTTTTTCCACACGTTGGAAATCGCCACGATGCTGTAGAAATACTTCGGCTCACCCATAAAAGGGATGCCTTCCTTGGTCAATCCAAGCGCTTTCAGCAGGATATTCACGATGCCATCGGATGGGGAAAGCACCATGTAAACAATGTTCGACGCGACGACCCAGGATACAAAGTACGGTAGATAGCTGATCGTCTGCACGGTGCGTTTGAACAGGATATGGCGCACTTCGTTGATCATCACCGCCAGTAGGATCGCGGAAAGAAAGCCGAGCGATATTTTAAGCACGCTGGTATTGAGCGTATTATAGATCGAATTGATAAAGTTGGTATCCTGAAATGCCTCGATAAAATTGGCCAAACCAAGGAATGGGGAGTGCAGCAAACCTTTGGCTACCGAGAACTGCTGGAAGGCCATGCCCCAGCCCCAGATTGGCAAATAATTGAAAACGAAAACAAAAAACAGAAACGGAACGACGAGCACGAGAAGCTGTCTCTGCTCATACGCCTTTCTCCAAAAGCTCTTCTTCTTTGGCGCGATGACCTTTGACGGTCCGGATGTCGGCAGCGCTGTCATGGCATCTTCCCCCATATGTCAAGGCAGTGAAACGTGCTTCCAATCAGAATCCAGTACGGGGAGCGCCATATGGCGCTCCCCGCCGTTGCATATGTCTACTTGTAGTACTGGGCGCCGTCCTGGATGATCTGCGTGGCCTTGGTCTCGTACTCAGCCAGGCCAGGAATGGCGGCAAGCTTGGCTTGATACTCGTCCCAAAGCTTGTCAAAATCATCCGGTTTGGCCTGAACGAGCTTGGCATGCCACTCCGTGGAGGTCTCCAGGGCCTTGGTTACAGAGATGAATTCGGGGGTATCCTGAGGCATCTGCTGACGGACGGCCCAGCCGGGCTGATACTTGGCAGGATATGCAGGAGCAAAGAAGTCGCACAGGGACTTGATGTTGTAATCCTTGAGAATCTGCTTCTCGTAGTCCTTGTAGCGCAGGTCGTTGTATTCGGGGTTCATAGCGGGGTTCACCCAGTTGCCATCCTCGAACTTGGCATACTGCTCATTGTCGGTCTGCTCGCGTCGGACCAGGAACGTGAACTGGCCGATGCCCTGCTGCTTCTGGTAGTCCACGTCAAAGGACTTCTCCCACTGCTCGACGGTGCGCGTAAACTTGCCACCGGAAAGCGTGTAATCCTCGCCTTCAATGCCCCAGGTAACCAGCTTTTGGATGTCATCGGCACATAGGCGGTCCAGGAAGCGGAACACACCCTCAGGATCCTTGCAGGTGCTGGAGATCGAAACGCCCTGCGCGACAAAGGCATAGGGACCGCGGTAGTACTCTTTCTGTACGTTGTCCAAGGTGACAGGGAAAGCGACAAGGTTGCGGTCGGTCTTGCCGGTCTTTTCCAGCGCGGCCAAGGCTTCGGAAATAGCCCAGCGCTGGTCATACAGGCCGATCACGCGGCCAGAGCTGATCTTGGCCTTGTACTGGTCGTCCTTCTGCATGAAGGTCTCCTTGTCCATGTAGCCAAGGGTCCACATTTCATTCATGAACTTCAGGTATTCCTTCGTAAAGGGCTGACTCATGTTGATCTTGGCAACCAGCGTTTCCTGATCCACACAAGTCACACCATCGTTGGGATAACCGCCAAGGAAGCGGGCGCCGCCATATTGGAGTGCGGACACGCGGGAACCTTCGGTGGGAACCACAAAGCCGATGGTCGGCTGGCCGTCATAGGTCGGGTTCTTGGCCATATAGTCCTTGATCAGCTTGGAATACTGGCTGATGGTTTTGACGACCGGGAAACCGGCATCCTTCAGCACCGCATAACCGAGATAGTACCCGGCAGCGGGATAGAGGTTGTCCAGCGTCGGGCGGTTGTTGGAAAGGACGTAGATCTTGCCGTTCTGCAGACCCGAAAGCTTTAACTCGCTGGGGCGGTAAATCTTCTTGATATTCTCGCCGTACTTGTCGATCAGGTCGTCCAGCGGGATCAGCGCGTTTGCAGCGATGAAGATGCCTACGTTGTCGCCCGCATAAATCAGGTCGGGATAAACGCCGCCGGCAACCATCAGGTTGGCCTTGGTCATGATATCCTGGCCAACCAGATACTCAACGTTCAGCTTTACGCCGGTCAGCTCCTGAATCTTTTTCCCCACCGGCGTATCCCACGCCGGGGTTGTCGCAGTCAGCGCATTGCCGTTGAACATCGAAATCTCACTGGGCAGGGCGGGCACAGCCGAAGGCGTGGCCGCCGCAGTGGTAGCCTCGACCGTGGCCGCCGGAGTGTTCGTTGCATCGTTGGTTGCGGACGCGGTTGTTGCTGCCGGGGCCTGTGTGCAGCTGGCAAACAGCATTGCCAACGCCATGGCTACAGCAAGAACAGCCAGCAACTTGGGCTTCTTCATGGTGTGTCCTCCTTTATTTTTCTTGCGCGTTCTGCGCAATAACGCTCGAAAAAGGGAATCCTGGAGCGGAACCGGTTAATTCAATGGATACTTTGCTCAGTTAACGATAACTATTCATGTGAGAAGTAAAACATATACGGGCGGCGTTGTCAATAATCTATAAAAATATAAAGTATAGACGAAATTCTATTTGCACATTGCACAGAGACAAGGGTTGAAATTTTCGGCACGCCAAAGCCAGTCTTGCCGTAAAACCTCTTATTTTTTATTATTTCAGGAATCCCATTGGAATTTTTGTCAATATGGATTATCATATGCAATACAGAACCGATGGGTCTCAACACAACCAGACGAGCATTTCATGCGGAAGAAAGGAACCTTCACAATGGAGCATGGCAAATCCGTTTTTCCCCTTCAGCCCAATGATCCCGAGGCCTATCTGTTCACCGCCGGGAATTTTGGCGCCGACCCCAGCGGCAAGGGAGACAATACCGCCGCTATGCAAGCTGCCATTGACAAGTTGGAAGCGGAAGTGAAGAACGGGATCCTCTTCATCCCCGAGGGCACCTATCGTTTTGCAGGCACCGTGCAATTGTGGCGGGGGGTCCGTCTCATAGGGTTCGGCGCCAGCCGCCCCGTGTTCACTGTGGCCGACGGCACGCCGGGGTTTGCGGGTCCGGAGTCAAAATACATCTTCCACTTCCGGGTGAACAGGCCCGGCCCCGAGGAGGAACTGCGGGATGCACAGAACACGACCTTCTTCAGCGGTATCCGAAACATAGACTTCAGGCTGGGCAAGGGAAATCCCGGTCTGGTCGCTTGCCGCTTCCGCGTGGCCCAGCTCTGCTCCATCGAGGATGCTGACTTTTATATGGAAGAAAACCGCGCCGCCGTGGAGATGGTGGGCAACGAGATAGAGCGCTGCCGCTTTTTCGGCGGGCAATATGGCATACTCACCGGCGAAACCGTCCCCTACTGGCCTTTTTATCTGGGAGATTGCGTGTTCTCCGGCCAGGCCAGGGCCTGCATTTCCACCTACCGCGCCGGCATGACGATGCTGCGCAACACACTGTCCAACGCACCGTACGGCATCTATGTGCCCAACAAAGAGCAGGACAACCATTACATAGAGGAGTTTGAGCGCCTGTACATGCAGGATTGCCGCCTGGAAAACCTGACACAGGCCGGCATCAGCATGAACATGATCCGTTATCCACAGAACTGGCTGCATGCCAGGAGCATCCATTGCAAGAAGGTGCCGCGGCTTCTCGAATCCTTCGGGTATCAATACAACCACCACATTGGCGTGCCGCACATCGAGCCGGAAGCCGAATGCTACAGCGCCGACATCGATATGGGGCTGCGCATCGACGTGGACAATCAGGATGTGAACCGCCGCTTCGACCTGCGCTGCAACATACAGCCCGAAGACACGCTGCCGCAAGCCGTTGCACCCGATTACACGCCCATGCCAGCCCTTGCGGAGTGGGTCAACATCAAGGACTTGGGCGCAAAGGGCGACGGCGTGGCCGACGACACCACGGTTTTCGAGCAGGCCATCGCGCAGCACAGGGCCATCTATCTGCCGCAGGGGCAATACCTGGTCTCCCGCGGCCTGGAGCTTAAACAAGATACCGCATTGCTGGGCCTGCATTGCAGCATGACCCGCCTAAGCCTGAAGGACCACACCCCCGGTTATGACGACAGCCGTGCTCCTGCCGCGATGCTCAGGATTCCCAAGGGCGGCAAAAATCACGTATCGGGCCTATGCTTTGATGGTGGGCGAAACAAGGGCGTCATACAGGTGGAGTGGCTGGGCGACCCGTCATCGATCATGGAAGACTGCCTGTTTGACTTTGGCGGCCACGGCATAACGCGCAAAGGCGATGGCCGGTGCTACGGCGTGTATATCCATGACGACGGCGCCGGTGTGTTCAAAAACATCTGGATGCCCGATGTGTGGACCAAAGACGGTTTCCACCTAAGCAATACGTCGGCTCCCGGGCAAATCTGGATGATCTCCGTGGAACACCATCTGGATGTAGAGGTCGTTCTGGAGAATGTCTCCAACTGGAAAATCGTCGCATTGCAGACCGAAGAAAATCTGGGCAGCGAGTATGCCGCTTCCATCCGCATTGAGGACTGCCGGGATCTGGAGATCGCCAACCTGTTCCAGTACCGCGTACAGGCGATCGACATCCAGCACCCCAACGCCGCCATCATCAACAACTGCAAAAACCTGACGATCAACGGCATACACTGCTTCAGCATCGGTCCTTCGCCCTTCACCAACTCCGCGATGATCGACAACAAGCTATATATCAAGGATTTGGAGATCGGCACGCTGCACATCAATTGCTGATCCCGCAGGAACCTGAGGCCGTCAACAACTCAGCCACAGAGCGGGACGAACTCCGCCGCTGTTATCGCCCGTGGAAGGATGAATCGTGTTGCTGCTGTAGCGGAAGGTGCCGTTTCCCTGTATGCCTATATTGCCGTCGCCGTGGATATATACGGCTCTTCGATTGTCACGCCCGGGCGACCGAAGCCACCACCACCATACACACCCATCGAATGTCGATCTTCGCTTGTCGTTGTTTGTGTCTTTCTTTTGAAACCAATATCGTTGCTTGGCGCTGCGGTTTTCCAGGTTTTTACTGCTGTCACCGAAATATTTGCACACTGCTTCTTCCATGCTTAGAAGAAATATGGAATCCCGTGTATCCTCTCCGCCTCTTGAACCGTACCACTGATTGTCATGGTTTTTGTTCAATACCGGAATGATTCTTGACTGTTCGGCTGTGGTGAACTTGTTATAAAACTCACCGTTAAGATAATTTCTTAACGAGCAGTCAGCCCATGTCACATCACCAGCGCAAGTATGATAGGGGTGTTGTTCGATCATGTATTCGGCAATAATCAAGGCCGCATTGCCTTGTATATCAAGAATGCGCCAGTGATAACCGCCAAATTGCACGATTGAACCAATGCTAAACTCCATCATTCTCTCTCTTTCTGGCTGTAGCGGGTTTCTCCATCCCTCTCAAACCCACTAAAAAATGACCCCTGCTAAACCGCAAGGGCCATTTCTTTTGGTGGAGATGAGGGGATTCGAACCCCTGGCCTCCGCGATGCGAACGCGGCGCTCTACCAACTGAGCCACACCCCCATGGAATTTGCATAGACGCGAGCCTGTGCAGATATGGATTATACCATAGCGTCGTGGCGATGACAACTGAGTAAACTGATTTTCTGCTCAGCGACGCCCGTCAGCCGCCGAATGTGCAGCCGACGGCTCATCTCCTTGCTGCCGCAAAGGCAACCCAAAGAGTGGTAGAAAAGCAAAGATTTTGATATAATGAACCCATTCTTCATTCCAATGGAAAACGAGGACCGGACGCCATGGCCACTTACAAGAAGGCATGCACCAAATGCGGCGAACTGATCCCCGGCGACGCGCAGTTCTGCCCGTTCTGCGCCAACAGCGATCCGCTGGTCAGCCGCTGTGCCCGCTGCCGCAACCCGGTGGAGGAAGGCTGGAAGATCTGCAGCTCCTGCGGCCTGCGGCTGCGCACACAATGCCCCCAGTGCGGCAAAGACATCCCCACGGCCTGGAAATGCATCCACTGCGGCTCGCAGGTGCTGGTGCAGTGCCCCAACAAAAAGTGCAACGAGGTGCAGCTGCTCACCCGCGAAGGCCGTTGTGCCAAGTGCGGCAAAGCAGTCAAATAACGCAAGCGTTTGGAGGAAAAAACGATGGCGATGCAGTCTTTCACCCGCAACTATCAGGACAACAGCTCGGAAACCGGATTCTCCTTCGTGTTCAACTGCGACAATTGCGGCGACGGCTGCCAGACCGGCTTCGTCGAGTGCAGGTCCGTGCGCAAGGGCAGCTTCCTGCGCTCGCTGACCGAAGGCATCGGCACAGGGGCGCGCATGATCGGCCTGCACGACCTGGCCTATGGCCTGGAGCGCGGCGGCGACCTGGTCACACGGCGCTTCGACGGCATGTCTCCCGAGTGGCACAAGGAACATGAGGTCGCCTTCCAGAACGCGATGAACGAGGCCAAGGAGCAGTTCCACCGCTGCCATGGCTGCAACACCTATGTGTGCGACGCATGCTTCAACGAGGAAGAGGGGCTGTGTGTCAACTGCGCTCCCCGGGAGAACACCGCCGTATCCCGCGCCCGCGCCCGCCGCCGCGTGGATGAGATCAACGAAATGGCCGACACGACCAACGTGTTCAAAGGCGCCATCGACGCCCGGCAGATCATATGCCCCCAGTGCGGTAAGCCGGTGGCGCAGGGCAAGTTCTGCGGCAACTGCGGCGCGTCGGTAGGCCTGATGCTGTGCCCCCGCTGCGGCGCGGAAAACCAGCAGGGCACCAAGTTCTGCAGCGAATGCGGCCAGAAGCTGGGCGGCAAGCCCAAGTGCCCATCCTGCGGCACTGAAAACGAGGCCGGCGCCAAGTTCTGCTGCGATTGCGGCGCGAAGCTGTAACGGACAGCCGGAGGCTCCATGGATCAGAACACACAGCAGCAGCCGGAGGAAGTTCTGGAAGAGCAAGCTGCCCCTCCCCCGCCGCCAGGCTGCCGCTTGCAGTGGCAATATCTTCAGGTCGCGCAGCCGGCGGATGGCGGCGCGGCCTATTGCACCGCGCAGAATGAGCTGCGCTTCGCCTGCGAGGGCGGGCCGCCCTTCTCGCTGCGCTGGGCCGACATCGCCCAGGTGCACGACGACGGCGTGACGATGACGCTGGCCATGGCCGACGGCGGCACACTGAGCTTAAGCCGCATGGGCAGGCTGCACGACAGCTTTCTGGAGGCGGTCATGGACCGCTGGACCAAAGCCAACCGCAAGCAAGCGCTCTCACAGGAGACGCTGCTGGCCAGCTTCCGCGGCCGCGCGGCTGCCGGCAGGCAGGCCGCCGCTCTCTGCGGCATCGGTGTCTACCGCACCGCCGTGGTGCTGGATTTCGCCGACGGAGGCGTGACGCGGCTGCCGCTGGTGTTCACCGGCCGGCCCGCATTGGCCGACTGGGCCTTCGATTTCCAACTGCCCGGCGAAAGCTGGACGGTCAGCCATCTGGGCCGCGATACCGACGCATTCCGCTCGGCGCTCGACGAGGCCATGGGCGCGCTGGAAGCCCAGGCGCTGGGCCGCTTGCAGGCGCTGTGCCCGAATCTTCCGCCTTTGAGCCAACGTGGGCTGGCCGGCCTGCTGTTGGATGGCCGCGCCGTGCCCCTGGGCGTGGCCCGCGCCCGCCACGCGCCGCTGGCACAGGCGCTGGTGCAATCGCTGGCCCAGAACGGCTTGCAGGGCGCTTGGACCGCACTGACCCCGCTGGGCGCGGCCGACGACGCCCGCATCGGCGAGAAAGCCGGCCTGCAATCCGGCGGCGTTTATCGCTTCTTCCTGCTGCCGGTGCTGCGGGGCGAGCGCGCCGCCGTGATACTGGAGGCGTCCTCCGAGGGGGACACCGGTCGGGCGACCTATGTGTTCCGCGTGGATGGCGGCCCTGCCATGGTGCAGCAGGCCATGGACGCACTCAACTATGCGTTGGTGTGCGTCAACTTCCGCCGGGAGCCCATTTACTTAAGCGAGGAACAGCTGCGGCGGCCGCAGTATGAGCACTATGCCCGATCGGTGGAGCGGGTGCCGGCCCTGGCGGGCCTGCGGCGCTGCTACATCGGGCGCGCGGCCCACAGCACCCCGGAAGCTTGGCTATCAACGGTCAAAGGTCTTCTGGATAAGATGTAGCACAGGTTATTGGCATCATCGGCGAATGTCCACACAAACTATACGCCTCACGCCATCCAGCGCGAAGGCGCGGGCCACCGTTTCACAAACGTTGCCCGTCGCATTGGAGAGATAGGGCTCGGACACATGGCGCTCGGCGCCGGCGTTTGCCATTTCGAAGAAGTACCGCTTGGCCGAGTGATCGAAGCCCTTGGCCGCAGGATAAAACAGCAGCCCCTTTCGCAGGTTGACCACCGGCCGGGTGAACACCGTGTCGCTGACTTGGATGCCCCTGCCGTCCAACACGTACAGGCACTCCACCCCGGCGCAGCAGTCCTGGCAGCCGAAGGTGCGCAGCGCGTCGTCCATCCCATGGTCGTCGCCGCCCAGGCATAGGCGGTCCACCAGCGCATCCATGATGTAGTCGGCGTGCTGGCGGCGCAGCCTGTCCTCGCGTATCTTGCCGCCGATGTGGCGCAGGAAGGCTACCGCCTGGGCGCTGATACGGCTCTCGGTGCCCACAATGTCCAGCTTCGCCGCTTCCGCCGGCGGGGCGAACAGAAAGCCCTGCAGCAGGTGCACGCCGTATTCCATGGCGCAATGGGCCTGCTCCACGGTTTCCACACCTTCGGCCACGGTAACAGCGCCGATGCGGCTGGCCATGTGCACCAGCGTCCGGAAGATCTCCTGCTTGTGGTGGGAGTCCTCTATGCCGCACAGCAGCGAACGGTCGATCTTGACGATGTCCGGCTGCAGCACGGCCATGCGCTCGAAGTTGCTGTAGCCGGTGCCCACATCGTCCAGCGCCACCAGGAAGCCCTGCCTTTTGTGCCGCTGCACGAAGCGCAGCAGATAATCCGAGTCGATGGTGTCGCGCTCATTGAGTTCCAGCACGATCTGGCTCACCGGCAGCCCGGCCCCGTGCGCCATACGGTGCAGGTTGCCGCAGTCCAGCACCTCGCAAACCACCGAAGTGTCGATGTTCACAAACAGGTACAGGCCGTCGCCGCCGGGAAAGGCCCGGGCAAAACGGCTCATCGCCTGCGCGCGGCAGTGCTGGTCCAGCTCCAGCAGAAAGCCGTCGGCCTGCGCCTGCGCAAACATCTGCGCCGGCGAAACCGGCTGGCCCATGTTGTCCGCTCCCCTGGCCAACGCCTCATATCCTACGATCTTCTGTTTCTCCACCGATACGATGGGCTGCAGCCACGCATCCACCGCCCACGGCAGCTGCGGTTGCCGCGACTGCAAAACATCCATTTCCAGCATACGCCCCCCGGAAGTCATGACCACCGGCTTAGCCGGTGGCTTGCACCAGCCCTATAAGGGCATGATACAGGCTTGCGCCTAAAAGGCGCTCTGAAAATCTGCCAACCGCAAGCATTCTCTGGCAGCCCCTTAAGGGGC
>JAEYPH010000092.1 GCA_023410875.1 Bacillota bacterium
CAATCATGAGCGCATTCAGCTTAAAACAAAACTGACGCCGCTCGAAAAACGGCGCCAGTCTGCGTAATTCCTCGTATTCCTACGGCAGGGCTTTTTCTTCGTGTCTACTGAACGGGGGTCAGTCCACAGCGCGGCTGCCGGGGTCTTTTGTATGGAGGTCAGTTGTTGCGATTGGTGGGCTTGGGCGTCTTCGTGGGCTTGGGTGTTTTGGTGGGTTTGGGTGTATTTGCCGGCTTTGGGGTTTTCTCGGGCTTGGCGCTGTCCAGCAGGCCCACGCCGGTGTTGCCCTTGGGGTTGACTTCCTTGTCGTCATTGCCCTGGCCGTTGTTGCCGTCGTCGCGGGGTGTGGCGGTCGGCTCGATGGTTTGCGTGGCTGTGGGGTCGGCGCTGGTATCTGCCGGCGTGGCGGTCGGCGCGGCGGAATCCGTGGCCGAAGCGGTTGCCGAGGGCTCGGGCGTGGCGGATACGTCGGGCGTCTTGGCCGCCTTGCGGTTGGCCTTGATGGCTTTCATGATGTCCTTGACCGGTTTGCCGAGCCATTCGTTGACGTCCACCTGCGCGCCCTCGCCGGCGGAAGCGATGTATTTCTGCACAAGGTTGAGCTTGCCGGGGGTCGTGCCCAGCTTGCGGGCTTCCTGCACGCGGTCATAGCCCACGCGGTCCACCTCGACCTCGCCGGGGGCTCCGGCATCCTCAAGAGCCTCTTCTGCCTGCTCTTTGGCCTGCTCGGCATCCTGCTGGGCCTGGGTTTCGTTGTTGCTGGCGATGGTCACGACGACGGTGTTTTCGGTGTCGGGCTTCAGATAGCCCTCCGCAGCGGCTTCGCGCACCACGGCCTGTATGTTGCGGCCCAGGTTCACGCCGGTCTTGATGTTGGCCAGCAGGGCCTTGCCGTCCTCATTGACGCCCCGGGCGCCGATGACGTGGCCGATGAGGTTCAGCTGGAATTCCACGCTGGGGTTGATGTCCACGCTGGCATAGCTCACCGGCGTGTAGTAGGCCAGGGCAGTGCCGCCGCTCAGCAGCAGCACCGCGGCTGCCGCCAGCGTGGAAGCCCGGCGCAGCAGCGGCCGGGAGGTGCGCAGTTCCTGACCAACGTGGTATCCGGTATTGGGGATTTCGCGGAAGACGCCGTCGCTGCCCAGCGCCACGGCCTGCCTCCCCTTGGTCTGCATGACGATACTTTTCATTGATCTTGCCCTCCTGTGATGTAGCTCACGTATTCGCTGAGGCAGGGATAATCGTGCGTTAGGATCACCGCTGCCGCCAATATATATTTGCGATGCCGCTCCATCGTTTTTCGGGGCAGGCCGCAGACGCTCGATAAGTAAATCATCGGCAGCATGCCCGATGCGGTGACCTGATCGAAGGCTGGGCGGTCGGCCAGCAGGGCGCGCACCGCCACGGCACAGGCCCTGCGTGTTTTGCCCGAGCGGGGAGATGCGGTGGCCAGGTCATCGAAGTTTATGCCATAGCCAAGAAGTTCCGCGCTTAAGGCCTCGATTTCCTGGGCAATGTCCCGGCGGTCCTGCTGGCTGCTGTCGGCGACCTCAAAGGGCTCCGGCTCCTCATCGGACGCCGCGGCCAGGGCACTGAAAGGGATTTCCCGCCCGGCGGCGCTGTTTCTGCGGGCATCGTCGATCAGCCGGTTGCGGATCACCAGCGACGCGTAGGAAAGGAACTTCCCCTTTTTGCCATCAAAGGTTTGAATTGCTTCGTTGAAAGCGGACATCGCCACGGGCAGTTCATCCTGTCCCGGCCCGATGTGCCTGCCCGTGTGTTTGCTGGCGCAGGATGCGATAAAGGGCAAAAATTCTTCGATCAACAGGCTGGTGTCGCCGCTGGCGCGCTGCTGTTCCAGTACCCGTTCTTCCAGACTCATGCTACCTCCGTGTAATTGATAACCATTATATCATGCGTGCCTTTTCTAAGTAGTTTTGGGGTAGCTCGGTGGCGTAGGTAAAAAATAGGCTGCTGTGTTAGTTACATATCTGCATTATCATTCAAAGTAATTGGTGCCGAAGGTTTCCAAAGGGCGATCGGAAAGCCCTTTGGTCGTGCCCACAGGCGAGAAATCCCAAACAGGATTCTATGAAAAGATGAACCTCCTGCCGATGATTCTGACAGGAGGCTGTAGACAAATAGACAGCGCTCAGTTGTTTGTGGCTGATGGCATAGGTGTTGCGTCGCCTTTGAACTGGTTTATCAGGTCCAGCAGCTTGCGCTCGAACTCCCGCTGGGGCATCGTGACCGCGCCCTGCCCCCACGATGCCGGGCGTTCGGCCGGAAGGGATGTGCCTTCCAGCGGCCATTCGCTCCAATAGCGCACTGAGCCGTCGGCCACGGGCATAACACAGTAGGCCGTCCCCAGCAGCCGCACATCGCCCAGCTCAAATGCGCGCAATTGGTTGTCGGGGTCGCTCTGCTGCGCCTGGCGGTCGGCGTCGTCATACACATGGGCCAGAAAGTAGTACTCTTTACCGATCTCCAACCGCACATCCCGTTCCCCTACCAACCAACTGGGGTTTCCCGTGGCTTGTACGGTATCCTGCTGCGGCAGAGCGCCGTAGAGCACGTCTTTCACGGAGACTTCCCTTGCGGCCAGATACGCGTCCATCTGCCCGCCCTCGCTGTTTTTCCATGAGACCTGCACGTCCTTTGCGCTCTTCACTTCGCCGCGAAAAAGAACGTTCATGTCCCGCAGGTACCGGTCGGCTTCGAAGGGCGCATACTCGATGTTGACGGTGGCGTAGGGGCTGGTTGGGTTGTCCAGCACGGTGCGCCCCGGGCCCGCCGGCGCGGCGCAGCCGGAAGCGACCAGTATCGTCACCAGAAACAGAGTGAGGAAGGATAGGCGCACGGCACACCTCCCGCATTGAAATTGCGTCTCCATCATATAGACGAGGTGAGCAAAGCCATGGTTCGCTTCCTTGTCCGTGTGGACGGAGGATTTATGTTCCCTGACGGGCGATCGCCAGCAATCGGAGCGCCTCCTCCTCGTTGGAGGCGCCGGTCTGGTACGTGATCCCTGCCGTGTATTCCGTAGCCGGGATATCTGCGATAAGGCTCTTGTTCATGATATAGCCGCAGATCGGAATCTTCTTCTCCCGTGCCCTGCCGTAGATCTTTTGGAGGAAGTCGAATCCGAAGATGAGGTTGGGCGGCTGGCCAAAGTTCAGCGCCCTAAGGCCCCTGCATTCCATCATGCTGAACACCCACTGGTCCGCCCGGCCGCAGTAGTGCATGCTGCCGCTGCCTAAGGCCCGGTAGATATCCTCATCGTAGGGCCGCACGAACTCCTCGTACATGTCCCTGGACAGGTTGACCGGCGAATCGTTGCGGAGCACGACGCTGCCCTTGTACAGCGTTCCCCAGTGGAAGACGTAGCCCGGCGCCTCCTCATCCTGGATGGTCTTCTTGACCGCTTTCATGAAGTGGATGTAGGTATCGGTGACCAGCCGCAGCAGCGCATGGACCAGTTCTGGCTGGTCATACACCGCGTAATAGATTCCGGAACCCCAGATCAGATGGGCGACGTCAAAAGGCCCCTGAAAATCGGGATGGTAGATCGGGATGAGCGCTTGGCATTTCGGATATTTGGCAAGCTGTTCCTGGTAGTATTCGTGGGTCTCAAAGACCTTTCCCATAAGGCCGGCATGATTGTCCGGCATGCCGCGATCAATGATTCTGCGAATTTCGTCCTCGCTGTCCACGTGATTCACCCAGGGCAAATCGTTGTTCATCAGCGTGCAGCTCAGGCCGAAGGCCGAGGTCAGGATGCCCACGCCGTAATTGGCACGGATCATGGGAAGGGTGTCGTCTTTTACCCGCGTGACCTGCTGGAAGGAGGCCAGCTGGTTGAACATCATGGTTTCCTTATCCCGGAATTCCTCGGGATAGGGGCGCGCCCGGAAGCAGGCGCCCGGGAAAGCCACCCGCAGGGAGAGACCGTCAGCCTTCCCGTAGTCCAGTGCTTTTTTCAATCTGTGCTTGGTTGCTCGAATGTGTTCCGGGTCCAGATTTTCTTCGTAGTACGCAAGGATCTCCTGCAACGCGTTCATCGTGCCATCCCTCTTTTGCTCACAGAGTGGTTTGGCACCATTGTAAATCCCAAGATAGATAAAATCCTTGCTATTCCTGTTTAAAACTTTGCATATGTGGGGATTGTGCCGTGTCTACTCGGACTACTTCTGCTTGTAGGAACGCATGCGCAGCGCCGAGAGCACCAGGCCCAGCGCCGCCGCGCCGCCCAGCACGGCCAGCATGACGCCCGCGGACAGCGCCTGGTCGCCCCAGAGCAGCACGACGCCGTTGCCTCGCAGATAGCCATCCACCGCTGCCTGTGGCGCGCCATGGAAAACCAGATCGATGGGCTGGCGCAGGAACACCTGGCGCAGCAGCGCGGCGCTGTGGCTGAAGGGGACCAGCAGCACGAACTTTTGCACGATGGCGGGCAGTATGCCCAGCGGCACATAGACGCCGGTCAAAAAGCCGATCATCGTGCCCAGCAGCGTGCTCAGCGTGGCGAAGGCCGAAGAGGTTTTCTGAAAGCTGACGACCAGATAGAGGATGGAGGCTGCCGTCAAAGAGCTTAGGATCAGAATGCCCAGTGCCTCCAGCAAATTGGGCAGCGTCAGCCACTGGCCGCCGCCCAGCACGATATAGACTTCGCTGACGAGCAGCGCGACGATGCTGAACGCCAGGGAGATCACGACTGCGGACACCAGATAGCTCACGACGACGGCGGTGCGGTTGACCGGCGCCACGATGAAATCGGTGAACTGCTTCTTCTCCACATCCTGCACCATGGTGCCCAGCACGCCCAGCGCCACGGTGACGGCGTTGATGCCCAGCAGGCCGCTCATGATCCAGCTGTCCACGAGGAAGCGCACGCCCTGCACGTCGCCCACGCGGTCGGTGATGGAGTCCACCTGAATCTTTCCCAGAAACAGCGCGTACAGCGCAATGATGATCAGCACGCTCAGGAAGGAGAAGAAAACAGACATGCGGTCGCGCACATACACCTTGATGTTGCGTACCGACAGATTCCACATCACGTTCATTGGGCTTCCTCCTGGGCGCGGATGCCGCGGCCGGTCACGTTCATAAAGACGGCGTCCATGTCCCCCTTGCGCACCTCGAAGCTGGCCACATGGCCTTCCACAGCCTTGAGCACCTGCAGGGCGTCCATGCTGTTGTGCACCGGGAGCACCAGCGTGTCGGCGCTGGGCGTATAGGCGCGGCCCATGCGGTCCAACGCGGCCCGCAGCGCTGCATCGTCGCCGCTCACCAGGATCAGCGTGTCGCTGCTGTGGCGCTCCTTGAGCTGCGCCGGGGAACCCTGGGCCACGATGTGCCCGTGGTCTATAATGGCCACGTCATCGGCGCCGGCGGCTTCCTCCATGTAGTGGGTGGTCAGAAACACCGTGGTGTTCTCCGTGCGGCGCATGTCGGCGATGGTGCT
Source organism: Bacillota bacterium (assembly GCA_023410875.1). GTDB lineage: Bacteria > Bacillota > Clostridia > Christensenellales > UMGS416 > JAEYRA01. Next base: position 5,465 of record JAEYPH010000092.1, read on the forward strand.
CCACACCCGCAGGCGGGTCTGAGGGTCCAGCCCGGTCGTGGGTTCGTCCAGAAACAGCACCCGCGGCGTGTGGATCAGCGAACGGGCAATGTCGGCGCGGCGGCGCTGCCCGCCGGACAGCTTGCCGTAGGGCCGGTCGATGCACTCGCCCAGGCCCACAACATCGATCACGTGGCCGATACGCTTCTTAAGTTCCGCGCCCTTGAGACCATAGAAGCTGGCGCGTACGGCGATGTTCTCGCGCACGGTCAGCAGCGGGTCCAGCACAGAGTTCTGGAACACGACGCCGATGCTGCGGCGGATGTCGTCATCCCGGCTGCCCACCTGGTAGCCGTTTATGGAGACGCGGCCCTGGTCCATGCGCAGGATCGTGCAGAGGATGCTGATCGTCGTGGATTTGCCCGCGCCGTTGGGACCCAGGAAGGCGAACAGCGCCCCTGGCTCCACGCGGAAGCTGATGTCGTCCACGGCGGTCACGGCGCCGTAGCGCTTGGTGAGGTGTTCCACTTCTATGATACTGGGCATAGGGCCTCCTTACGGCCGCCTCAAGCGGTCGGGCACTATCTAATTTTACCAAAGTATGGCGGGCATCGTCCATTGTGAAAATCGTATAAGTTGGGCATTTGAATTATGAATATACGTTTTTGTAAAAATTGCAAAGCTTCCCCATATATCGCGTGCAAAGGCACTACTTTGCCGAAGCTTTGTCCTTCAGTTTCCGAACCAGTTCAATGAATTCAGTAGATGTTTTCATATCGTATTCTTTTTGGTCATCTCGGTCTACGATTGTTAGAATGAGATCATTGGATGTTTTGTAGAATATTGGGCCACCGGCATATATCGGAAGTTTTTTTGCCGATTTATTTTCATCTATAAGCCGCTCAATCGTTTTATTAACCTTACCTTTGGCCAAAAAGAAAAAGAAAGAATCCCCCTTGTTAGGCTGAACTGAATTTTCCAAACAGGATGCCGGTAAGCAGATCATCAAATCTTTATCGTCCACATTTCCGTAGATCACTGTGTCTACATGAAGATACAGAACATAATATGGAAACGATGGAATAATCGGGAACTTTTCTAAAAAATCCGGATCTGGATCTTTTACCGGACTTTCACTGTTGCTTACGCTCAGCTTCTGCACATCCTCTATGAGTGTAGCATATACAGCTGTATCAATTCCCTTGACACGGTCTATGAAAGGGGCATAAGCTGAGAAACCGTTTGAAGCAGGCTGATATAGAGGGTATCTCTCCCTTAGCTGTGCCTCTGAAGGTTGCTGACACGCTATTAGCAGAAGAAGCGTTGAAAGGAAGAGACAAGAAACCGATAGTATTCGCTTTGTTTTCATCACTAGAGCTCCTCTCTAATCTTGGTAAATACGGTTTATCATATGATTTGCCTGACAATACAAATAATACATATGTCGATGAATTGTTACAAATTATGCATCATCGTTGTATAAGAATGACGATAAGTACACGTTGGATAAAGGGGGAGAGGGCATATTGCTCCACTAGCGCCAATACGATGCACAAAGGGGAGGGATGCATTTGTGATGAACGGCATCTGGGCGGCCATGATTCTGCTGAGCGTGGGGTGCGCCGCGGCCACCGGCCGGCTGGACGCGCTGCTGGGCGCATCCATGGATGGCGCAACGGCGGCCATTGGCCTGTTTCTAAAGCTGCTGGCAGTGTATGTGCTGTGGTGCGGTATATTGGAAATCTTAAGTGACAGCGGCCTGGCTGACCGCTTTGCGCGGCTGCTGCGCCGGCCGCTGCGCTGGCTTTACCCCGGCGTGCCGGCGGAATCGGCTGCGGCGCGCCAGATCAGCATGAACATGGCGGCCAACATGCTGGGCGTGGGCAACGCCGCCACGCCGGCGGGGCTGGAAGCCATACGATTGATGAAACCGCTCTCAAAAGAAAGAGACGAAGCCTCCGACGACATCTGCATGCTGCTGGTCGTCAACTGCTCCTCCATGCAGCTGCTGCCCACCACGGTCATCGCCTTGCGCCAGGCGGCAGGCTCCGCCGCGCCGGCGGACATCCTGCCGGCGGCGCTGCTGAGCTCTTTGGGTGCGGTCATCTTGGGCGTGCTGGCCGCCAAAGCGCTGGCAGGGCTGCAATGGAAAAGCGGAAAAGAGAAAGCTACGGCTGCGCAGCGTGCTTCTTGAGTGCCTTGGCCAATTGGTCGGGGCAGGAGGTGCCGTTTTGACACTGTATGCCCTCCAGCAGCGCGATGACCTCGCCCACCGGGCGGCCCTGCACCAGCCGGGCCAGGCCCTGCAGATTGCCTCCGCAGCCGCCCTCGAACCGGCAGGCGGTCACGACGCCATCTTGCACTTCAAACTGTATGTTGCGGGAACAGGTTCCCTTGGTCGCATATCTTTGCATGGTTACTTGCCTTTCACGATTTGTGCTTCATCCCGGGTCAGCTCGGAGATCAAGCCGGCATAGAGCTGCTCGCCCCGCTCGCGAAACCGCTGGCACACGCCCTCGGCGGCTGCGGCAGTGGCGGCGGACAATTGCAGCTCCAGCAGCGTCTGCAGGTTTTCGGTGATCCGCAGGTGGATCGGATATTCGCTGGCCGAATCCTGTGAATATTCGGCGCTGATCTGAAAAGAACGCTCCAGCGCCACACGACGCTCGGCGATGCGCGCGTCGATGGAGGAACGGACGGGCAGAGGAATGCGGCTTTTGAGCAGCGAAAGCACGCCCAGGCCGTCGGCGGTCACGCTGAACAGCTTGCGCCCATCCTGGTTGCGCTCGGCCAGCAGCTTTTCATCGCAAAGATCCCGCAGGTGCTGCTCCAGGTCGAAATACAGCATCCAGTTGTTTTCCTGGTTCAGCTTGACGATCTCGTCGTGCTCCAGCCCCATGCCCATGCGTGAAATTAAAAAGAGCAGGATCAGCCGGTTGCCGGCAGGATCGGGTTTGATCGTGTATTTCATAAACCCATTATACCAAAATCGCTGGCCTTCGTCCTGTGACTTTCATCCTATTTCAGCATAAATCGCGCTTCGCGACAAATAATAAGAAAAACCGCCCGGCGATTGTGGTCGCCGGACGATCAACAGTCCGCGTATTCAATCACTAAAGGGGCGCATAAGCGTCGAAAGTGATTTGTTGGTTCCGCCCGCGATGCCTTTTAGCATCGCGGGCGTCCATAGGCGCGGCCGGGCTGTAACGAATATATGCGCGAATGATCACCGGAATATTCCCCGCGTGAAGCCGAGGGAACACGCGGGTTCCCTCGACTTTCCGGGGTTGTCAGACCTTACTTGGAGCCGGAGAGCTGCTGTTGGCCCAACGCGACCAGTTTCTTGGTCATGTTGCCGCCAACGCGACCGCAGTCACGGCTGGTCACGTCACCCCAGCTTGTGCCGTGGGGAACGTTGATGGCCAGTTCGGACGCAATCTCGTATTTCATGTTATAGAGGGCGTTCTTGGCTCCGGCCACCAGAGGCTTTGCATTGCTGATACGGCTAGGAATATCCATTCGGTTGTGCCTCCCTTCGCTGATTGACTCTTTGTGAGCCTTGCACTACTAATCTGTCCATCAGCGGGGGGCAAAACCGTGGTAAAAGTTCGAGCAAAATGCACATCGGCGGCGGCGCTGCCAGCCCTTGGCGCGGCCAGCAAATGCCAAGCCGCGCCATGACGGGGTTATGCGTGCGGACGCACATCAGTATGTGACAGTTCACCCGCCAAATCCCTTTGTATATGGAAAAGAAATCAGATCAAAAAATGCGTCAAAGCCGCCAGCAATTCCGACACGTCGCCGGTGTAGGCGTCCAGCAGCAGCGGCTGGCTCAGGTCCAGGCTCAGAATGCCCAGAATGGACTTGGCGTCCACGACATAGCGGGCCTGGCGCAGGTCGATATCATAGTTGAATTGCGAAACGATGTGGCACAGCGCCTGCGCCTCCTTGACGTCGCGCACCCGCACGTTCAGCGTGTGTACCTTGCTCATGGGTTGCCTCCTGCTTTTGCTTTTTGTTTGGCCAGCCATTGCCCGAAGCCCAGCTCCATGGCGTCGGCGCCTAGCCCGAGCCCTTCGGCCAGGGCCTGCGCCGTGCGCTGCTGTGTGGCTTCCAGCTTTTCCGCGGCGGTCACGGCGATGCGCCCATGGCGCTGCATGGATTGCAGCGTCGTCCGCATGCTGTCCCAGCCGCTGGTATCCATCAGAAAAGCGGCCAGGGCCTTGGATGTTGCATAATAACGGGTCACGGCGGCGGTGTCCGAGGGGTCTATCTTCTCCAGATCGATGACGACCTGGTCGGCATAGCGGTTCATGGGGCCGGCCAACTCCTGGGCTGTGAGGCCTTGGGGATGCCGCAGACTGCCCCGGGAATCCTCCAGCAGCCCGGCCATGCCCTCCTGCAGCCAGTAGGCGGCGTTGTCTTGGCTTAGGTCGCTGAGCATGCAGTGCACGCTTTCGTGCAGCAGCATGCGTTCATACTGCTGGAGGGATACCCCGCCATCGTGGAAGAGCTTGATGGCCTCGCCATACTCGTGCCAGCCACCCACCCAGACTGGCAGGTCCAGCTTGATGGACTGCAGGAAGGTCTGCCGATCATCATAGAGCTTGACGACGAACCCCTGCGACGGGCGGTAACCCAACTCCTCCTGCAGCGCGGCGGCGTTGCGCGCCTGGGACTTGCACAGCTCGCCGGCCAGCCGGGCGCCGCGGGGTTGATAAAGCACCTGCACGTCGCCCTGGCTGACGCTTTGAAAGTCCGGCCCGGCCCACAGCAGCAGCCCGTCGGCATAGCGCATCCGGGCGGGGAAGGTGCAGGCGCGGCCTTCGCCGCCCAGCCGGTAGCGCTGGCGCACGGTGGCGGTCACGTCGTCACCATCTCGGCGCACGTCTGCCGCGCTCAGCGTGAAGCCGGTCGCGTCCACGCCCTTGGCCGCGCGGATCAGGTTGCGCTCCTCCACGAGCAGCGTGGTGTCATCTGGCGTCACCGTGGCCACATAGGCGGCCTCGTCGCGGGCCTCCACCGCTGCGACCCTGCGCGCCAGCAGGGCGTCCACATCCCGCGCCGCGGCCAGGTCTTGCGCCGGAGCGCGGGTGCAGGCCGCCAGCGCCGCAGCCAGCAGCACAGCCAGCGCCAGCCCGGACGCCCCTGGGGCGTTTTTCCATGGTTTGCTATTCATTATCCTATAGTATATCGCAGACCGTCCGCAGTATCTTGCGATGTTCCTCTATTTTTCTTCTTTCTTTTTTGAAAAACACCTATTGCATTTCGTACAGAATATGATATACTCGCAGTAGTGAACATCGTACAGTAGTTGTGGGCGCGCACTACGATATGATGACACTTAAATCGACAAGGAGCATGCCATGAACATCCAATTCAAAAAGGGTGTGTTGGAGCTGTGCGTGCTGTCGATGCTTGCGGCGGGAGACCGGTACGGTTATGATCTGGCCAGCCATCTGTCCGAGTCCATCGACATCTCCGACGGCACCATCTACCCGATCCTCAGAAGGCTAAAGGCAGAAGGGTTTGTAACAACCTATCTGCAGGAGGCAAGCGGCGGTCCGCCGCGAAAGTATTATGCGCTGACCGACAGCGGCCGGCGCGAGCAGCAGGCGCTGCGCGGCGAATGGCGCAGCTTTGTAGGCAGTGTAAACGGCATCATTGGGGAGGAATCCGATCATGCGCAAGATTGATTTCATGCAGACGCTGGAGCGGGCGCTGACGCCCCTGGCGGTGGAAGAACGCCGCGACATTCTGGCGGATTTCGAGGAGCACTTCGCCTCCGGGCAGGCGTTGGGCAAAAGCGAGGAAGAAGTGGCCCGGGAACTGGGCGACCCCCAGGCGCTGGCGGCGCAATATGTAGAGCCCGCGCCGCAGGTGGCTGCCACGGAAAACACGTCGGTGGCACAGGGCATCTTTGCCTTTTTGGCTTTGCTGCTGTTTGACGCGATCATCGCACTGCCGGTGCTCAGCGTGCTGTTCTCGCTGTGGGTGTCGCTGTGGGTGGGCGCCGTTTCGCTGCTGGTGGGCGGCATGGGCGGTATGGTCATGGCCTTGGGGCCGTGGCTGCTGGACCCCAGCGGGCTGACCCGCGCGGGAATCTTCCTGCTGGGCATGGCGGCGCTGGCGCTGTCGGTGCTGTGGGGCATCGGCATGGTATTCGTGACCAAATGGTGTGCCCGGGGGCTGATGGCCTTCCTGCGCGCCCATGTACGCATCGTAAAAGGAGGATCAAAGCAATGAACACAGAGAACCTGAAGAACGAAGTCAAACGCATCCGCCTGCACCATGTGGTGCTGCTTTGCGCCGGCGTATTCGTCGCCTTCGCCATACTGGGCGGCGTGCTGCTGGCGCTGGGTGGCGGACTTAGGCCCAACATTGGCGATTGGGGGATGAACCCTCTGGCTGCCGGCCAGCGCTATGAAATCAACGAGAATCAACCCTTGGACCTTTCCGGTATCACCGAAGTTGTGATGAAGACCGTATCCGGGGAGATTGACCTGAGAAACGGCGACGGCCTGGCTCAGTTGCAGGGCGTGTGCGTCACAACCGGCGACCCTGTGAAGCTGGTTGTCAACCGCTCCGGCAGCACGCTGAATGTGGAGGTCGTATATCCGAAGTTCAACATCAACGTATCCACCAACTGCCGCCTGACCGTGACGCTGCCTGCCGATTATACCGGCGACGTGCAGATGCACAGCGTCAGCGGCGAGATCCTCGCGGGGAACATGGCGCAGAAGCTGGGCCGCGTCCGTATCGAAACGGTATCCGGCGACGTGGATTTCCGTGCGGAAGGGGCTTCGCAGCTCTCGGTGAGCACGACCTCCGGCGAAGTGCGCGTACAGGACGCTGCCTATGACATCGACGCCAAGACCGTATCCGGCGAAGTGTACCTGAACTGTGCCGCCGCCGGAAATATACAGGTGCAGACGGTGTCCGGCGAAGTATCGGCGGCGCTGCCCCGCGACGCGTCTTGTGCGCTCAACTTTTCCTCGGTGTCCGGCGATTTCCGTTCCAGCCACAGCACGCTGGGCGTAAGCTCTGCGGATCGCAGCTTCCATGGCAAGCTGGGCGCAGGGGAGAAGACCCTACAGGTCAACACGACCTCCGGCGATCTCACGATCTCGGAAAGATAAACGTGATGATCGACAAGATTACCGCCGAACTCGCGTTTGGCGGTAATTTTTTATCTGTTTTGGCAAATGATTCTCCTTGCGGGCAGAGTGGCGCGGTGTTACAATTCAGTTGTTTTCCACGGCTCCCTGGCTGCCACGATGAATTTGTCGCTTGATTTCCCGGCGTCTTTGTGTATAATAAGGAATGCGACACGGGATCATAGCTCAGCAGGCTAGAGCGCCACGTTGACATCGTGGAGGTCGATGGTTCGAGCCCATTTGATCCCACCAAAACTTAATATCCTGGGGTGTGCGTTAGCCTCGCATAAAAACCCACGTATCATAAACGGGAGCCCGGGTCCTGCACGGATGTCATGCCTTCTCGCAAAGGAAGACAGAAGCTGCAGGCAGAGCACCCACCTGCCGGAGAGGCGGGTGATTTACGCGGGGTGGACGGCACCGTGGGATATCAATGTGAACGCTTGGGGCTGTCTCCTTTGGAGACAGCCCCTTCGCTATTCGCCGCCGACGCTGTTGCGTCGTCGGCGATTTGGATGGCTTTACTTGCTGCTTGTTTGCCCGCTGGCGATAACCGTCGCCAGCGGGCCTTTCGTTGTCCGTGTCATTCTGTTTTTCTTGGAGTGAAGGATCGCCTGTGGGCGGGCCCTCTTGCCGTTCCTATCTTGCTATCGTTTGCCTCCGCCGGGTGAACCGTCGTCGGCAATGGGCTGCCTACGTGTAGGGCAAGGGCTCTGCCCTTGCCGCCCGTTGTCTGTAATGCTGATCGCTAGTTAGCTGTTGAGAGTACCATCAATTATTTGTTTTTCCAAAAACAAAATACTATAATACTATAAACTTCATCAAAGCAAAAGAGCGCTTAACACATGGAGGTAGAAACGGTGAATTGCAACTTTAATTGCCGCACCTCCGACAACGAACTACAATGTCGTTGAAAAGACCTGATCTGGTGTCTTGTATCCCAAACTTCTTCTGGGATAAAGGTTCATCCATCGCTGAATCCGTAGAATGTCCTGTTCCGAGTAAGTGCTGATTCGCGACCCTTTGGGTATAAATCGCCGAATCATGCGGTTTGCGT
>JAEYPH010000121.1 GCA_023410875.1 Bacillota bacterium
CCGAAAAAGGAAAGGAAAACACCGCCGAAACATGTGCAATCTCGGATTCTCTGCGATGTCAGGCTCCTTTTCGGTACCGAGTAGGCCCTAATACGATTTTAGATAGGGATTTTTCAGCGATTCCCTAACATATTCATCGAAATCACCGCAGAACTCCGATCTGTGCTTTTCTATATGCGACAAGCGGTCTGCCCACATGATAATATCGCACTCGGTTCGGCTTATACCAAGAGTTTGCAGGAAGGCTTGATCAAGGTGCCCAATTGTGACGCATGAAGCGCCTTCTAGTAGTAGATTGATGGGATTGCTCATCACGCCAGCCATTTCCTAAAAGATACGACATATTATAACATATTAATTGCATTTATCAATCACAAACGCAACTAGCTTCACACTTGCTTCACTCAATTGCGAAGCTCTACCCATGACCCCTCCGCTGTGGACACACTGTTGGAGTGACTCTTTCGTTTTAGGATTGTTTTTGCCTGCGCTGTGATATACATTTTAGATATAAGCTCAGTGCATGGGAAGGATCGAACAGCCATGACCAACCGCGAAAACGCCCTGCAGATCATACGCTTCGGCAAGCCCGAGCGGGTCGTCGCTGGGTGGCCGGATTATGGGCTCAGCTATCTGGGCTGCAACCATGAGGGGTATGACGGCGGCGGCGACGATATGCCTGTGGGTTCCATATGGCAGGACATCTGGCAGACAGAATGGCACAAGGAATATGAGGGCGTCATGGGCTTCCCCAAGGGCAATCCCTTGGCCGATGTGGGCAGCCTGAAAAGCTATATGTGGCCAGACCCCAACGATGAGCGCATCTGCGGGCAGATATACGAAAAAGCCAAGGGCTTCCCTGGCGGCGAGGTATTCCTGAGTGGCTCTAATCGGGACACGCTGTGGGAAAAGGCTTATATGCTGGTCGGAATGGAACAGATGATGATCTATTTCCACACCGAGCCGGAATACGCCCGGGAGATTTTGCATCGGATTATGGATTTCCAACTGGGCATCGCCGCCCACTACATTTCGCTGGGCATCGAGATCGCCCATCTGGGTGACGACCTGGGGACCCAGCACAGCCTGATCTTAAGCCCCGCCATCATCCGTGATTTTCTCGTGCCGGAATACCAAAGGCTGTTCGCGTTCTACAAGAAGCACAATGTTTTGATCAACTTCCATTCCTGCGGTCACATAGAGCCGATCCTGGAAGTGTTCATGGGTCTTGGCGTGGATATGCTCAACCCGATCCAGGCCACGGCGAATAACCTTGCCGCTGTCCGTAGCAGAACCCAGGGCCGCATGGCGTTGGTCGGCGGCATCAGCACCAAGACGCTGCTGGAAGGCCCCGCCGCCACGATACGGGAAGAAGTCCGCAATGCCATCTGCACATTGGGGCAGAATGGCGGCTATTTCTGCGCGCCGGATCAGGGCATGCCGTTCCCGCCATCCCATTATCAGGCGTATCTGGACGCGCTGGAGGAGTTCGGTACATACCCTTTGCCTTGCATATCGCCGATGATATAGTGCACGACTACTGCATTTCACCCGGGCAGCATAACCAGCCTCTGCCGCGCCAATATTACCGGTGCATCCTTTTGCACCGGAGTCTTGCCATGCCCCCGATCCCCAAGCTGACCCCCCAACGCACCCTTTTCCATGAGCTGGACCGCCGCCTCCTGCACGACGCCGCGCCGTCGGCCTTTCTGAGCAGTATAAAAGGGAAGCCGGAGTTTCGCCTACCCCCCTTCGATATGCTGTATCGTCTGCAGGAAGCCCGCCAGTCACCGCAGCACCACCCCGAGGGCAGCGCGTGGAACCACACGTTGATGGTCGTGGACGAGGCGGCCAAGGTCAAGGGCCAAAGCCGCGATGCCAGGGTGTTCATGTGGGCGGCGCTGCTGCACGATATCGGCAAGCCGCCCACGACTCAAATGAAGAAGGGCCGGATCACGTCCTATGACCATGACAAGGTCGGCGAGCCGATGGCCCGGCAGTTTCTGGGCGCGTTTACCGGCGATGCGGCGTTCGTCGAGCGGGTGTGCGCGCTGATCCGCTACCATATGCACATTCTATACGTGGACAAAGGCCTGCCCTTCGCCGACGTCCGGGGCATGAAGAAACGCACGGACGTTGAGGAAGTGGCCTTGCTGGGCCTGTGCGACCGCCTGGGCCGTCTGGGGGCCGACCACGCGGAGGAGGAGGCCAACATAAGGCTGTTCCTGCAGAAGGTGAAGGATCCTTGAACCGCGCAACACCCGGCAGGCCGTGGGGCTTGTACCAACCGCCGATGAGGCGGCCCGTGGGAGACGATATCAAAAGGGCCTCGGTATTTCGCCGAGGCCCTTTGCTACTGCTGTTTCGGTCCGCGCCTTAATTCACCGCGCTCCCCCGCTCCAGCTTCTGTATCTGCTCCTCGCCCTCCTGGGCCATCTCGCGGAAGGTCTGTATGGTCTGGCGCATCACCGGCAGCGCCTGCTGCTTATAGGTGCTGATGGCCTCCAGCGAATCCATCAGGTCCGCGTAGGACTGCTTGAGCGTCTCCACCGATACGCCGGTCTGCATGGACTCGGTCTGGATCTGCGCGCCCTGTTCCTTGAGCATCTTGGACGTGGCGGTGATGATGTTGTTGGTCGTCTCGTTGAGCGCCTGTATCTTGCGCAGCACGATGCGCTGGTTGTAAAGGGCGCTGGCTACCATCACGGCGGTGCGCAGCGCCGCGATCGTCACGCTCTTGGCCCGGTCCACGCCGCGGATCAGCTCCTTGTTGTTGCGGCGGATGATCTCCATGGCGATCACGCCCTGGTGGTTCACGACGATCATCTGCTGCATGTCCATCACCCTCTGGCGCAAAGGGAAGAGGATCTCCTCCTGGATGAACTTGATCTTCTCGGGGTCAGCGCCAGCCGCCTGGGCCTTCTCCAGTTGTTCGCTGATGCAGCCGTCCATCAGCGCGCCCAGCTCGATCTCCTTGTTGATGCGCTTGGAGAGCTCCCGCAGCGCGGCCTCCTCCAGCTCCAGCGTCGTGTTGTCGTTCACCAGCACCGCGCGGCCCTTGTCCAGCGATACCACGATGTCGGCGATGACGTTCTCAGCCTTCTCGTACTTCTGGAAGTAGGCGCGGATGGGGTTGAACAGCGCGCCCAGCACGCCGGTCTTGGCGAAGTCCACGAGGCTGGGGTCCAGGTCCTTGATCTCCCGGTGCAGGTCCAGCAGGCTTTTGGATACCTGGCCGCCGTCGCCGCCGGCTTGGGAGAGCTTGCCCACCGTCACAGCCAGCAGCCCGTTCTTCTGGGAGGACTGCCGCATGGACTCCTGGCCGAAGGCCTCGATACTGCCCACGACATTCTTCTTGTCCGCCAGGGAATCCAAGTCCAGCTCCATGAGCGCCTGGGCGTTCTTTTGAGCCTGCTCCTGCAGCTCGCTCATCTGCTCGGGGGGTGTGGCTAGCTCCAGCGCCACTTCCTTCTTGATTTCCTCGGGGCTTGCAACTTGCATGGAAAAATCCATAGTTTATATCCTCCTGTCTGAGCCTTTGGGTCTGATGCATTGTTTGGGAGGAGAAGGGATTTCGCGCCTACGGGCACGACCAAAGGGCTTTTCGGTCGCCCTTTGGAAACCTTCGACCCCCATCTAGAATGGTAGAGCAAGGGTTCCGGCCAGCCCTCGCCGCATTGGTACGATGCGAGCAAGGCTTTGCGTGGGTGTGGCTTCGCCACACCTTTAAGCAAAGCCTTGCGCCTACAGGCGCTGCGCAATCTGATCATTCTTCCCCTCACCCCGTGAGGCCCTGGCGCAGGATGCGCTTTAGCCAAGCGTCGCCTCGTGCGGCCTGCCGCACTCGCCGACCGGATGTCGGCGAGGCGATGCGCAGGGGAGAGGGGTCGGGGAGAGGGGTCGGGGAGAGGGTCTACATCTCCGCGTTAAACAAACTCACAATCTTATACACGACGTCGTCGGTGTCGGCGTTGATGCTGGCGGCCTCGTTGATGCGGGAGATTGCGGCCAGCGCTTCGAGGTTGGCGTTGTATCCGATCGTGTAGATGGGCACCTTGAGCCCTTCGATCATCTTCTGGGTGTCCCGCAGCGTATAGCCGGCGTTGGCTTCGCCATCGCTGAGCACAAAGAGCATGAGCTTGGCGTTGGGGTTGTCCGCCTTGGCATCCTGCAGCATCTTCTCCGCCACAACGATGGCATCGAACATCGCCGTGCCGCCGCCGGCGCTCATGTTTTTCACGGCGCCGGTGAACAGCGACCGCTGGTTGATGTCGAACTTGCCGATGGGCAGCGCGATGTTTACGTCGTCGGAGAAGGTTACAAGACCCACGGAAGCCTCCGCCCCAATGTAGTTGGCGCCGCTCAGCAACGATTTTTTCAGGTTGTTCATGGGCTCGCCGTCCATGCTGCCCGAGGTGTCGGCCACAAACACGGCGATGATGTCGCGGTTGCTGTCCTTCTTTTCCTTCCACAGCTTCTGCGATTGGGCCAGCTGGGCGCCGTTCACCTGAGTCAGCTCCATCTTGTAATCGTCGTGGCGGTTGAAGCCGCAGTCGGTGGCCGCCTTCTGGGCGTCGGCGGTCTTGCAGAAGTCGATGAACTTCCGGAGGATTTCCTTCTTCTGGGCCGTGAGCTCGCCGATCTCATACACCGGGCTGTCGTGGCGCACGCCGTAGGGTGTGAACACGTAGTTGCCCACCAGGTCCGGCGAGTTGGCGAACTGCTGGGCCTCGAACACGAAGCCGTCCAGCACGCCGGATTTCACCGAGTCCTTCATCTGCAGCGTCGTGTAGGCCACGAAGGGCACATTGGCCTGGAATTTCATGAATTCAGCAGCGGCAGCATCGCCTAGGGGGTTGGCGGCGTCATAGGTGTACAGCAGCGACATCAGAAAGTTGGCGCCGGTGGAACTGGCGAAGGGGTTCGTGTAGCCCATGGTCAGCTCCCCGGCGGCGGTGGCCTGGGCTACGCTCTTTACGCTGACCGAGCCGTACTTGGCGATAATCTCGTCCTGCTTGGCCTTGGAGAGCGCAATGCCGGCTACGTTGCCCGTGAGCCGTTGCTCCGCCAGCGTCACCGGCACGCCCTTGGCCTTCAGGTCGTCGCCCCACAGCTCGTTGGAGGGTGAAAAGGCGTCGGGCAGGTATTTGCCCGAGGAGATGTAATCGCACCCCAGGCCCGAGGCGATGCCGCGGATGGACACCGATACCGCCTTGCCGCCCACGGTGGCGCCGGAGCTGTTGAAGCGGTTGGCCATGTCCACGAGCCACCCGTCCTTGCCGGTTCCGGCCTTTTCCGTGGAGGAGAAGATCTCCACATAGTCCGCCGTGTTCGCGGTCACCTGCTCGGGGTATTTGGAGATGTCCGGCAGCGTGTCCTTCATGTCCGCCGGCGCCAGGTCCACGGGCTCCTTGATGGGCGGCAGCGTGCTCACCTGCACGCCCCGGTGCAAGCGGCCCATGGCTTCCACGGCCTGCTCCTGGGTGATCTGGCTGCGGTTTTTGCCCACGTTCTGCGTAAGGCTGATGATGGCAAACGCGCCGCCGAACACGACCAGCGCCAGCGCGGCAATCAGCAGAAAAGACCTTGTTTTCTTGTCCATGGCGGCTTCCTTTCCTCATTCGGGTTTGCTGTTATCCAGCAAACCCGTGTCGAAATGGGATTCTACCATCTAAATCACCGGACCTTCGGTGATTTAGATGATGGATGAACATTTCGAGGGTCTGCGGCGGTCTATACTGTAAGTTATGTGCAAGGATTTTGACAGAATTTGGAAGAACCTTGCACAAAGATCAAGCATTTGCCATGAGAAGTCGAGGGAATCTGCGGACTAACTCTGACTTCCGTGATCATACAGCAGACCCACTATCGGTACCATTTGGTGTCGGCGATCAGGCTGTCCAGCTCCTTCATGGCCGACATCCGCTCCAGCTCGCCCACATCGATGCTGTTAAACTTGGAGATCTCCAACAGCAGCCGGTCCAGCCGCAGCAGAATCTCGTCGTTGTCCTCTACGGCCTGGTCCACAAAGTCGATGTACTGCTTGTAGATGTCCATCTTCTGGGCGGCTATGGCGGGCTTCAGGCGGGATTTGCCCCGGGCCAGCGCGGTGTATTCCTCCTCGTCGAAGGCGTAGATGCGGTTGAGCACGCTGCGCACGTTCAGGCACAGCACGCCCTCGGCGCTGTTCACCGTGGTCTGGAACTTCTGATAGCTCATCTCGGTGTCGGAGAACTTCTGCAGCAGGATGTCTCGGATGAGCTCCTGCTTTTTGCCCATCTGCTCCACCTGGGCCTGCATCTCCTCGATCTTGGCGGCGAAGGTGCCGGCGCGCCCCATGCGTTCCAGCGCCTCTCCGCAGGATTCCAGCCCCGTGATCTTGTCCACGGTGTCCTTGGGGTCCGGCCGCTTGACCGGCGCGTTCAGGATGCGCAGGTTGCCATAGAAGAAAACCACGACGCTCATGATGAGCACGGTCCAGCCCGCAGCGGCCTCCAGAGCGCCCCCGCCCAGCAGGCGCACCTTGAAAAACAGGTTGGAAAACACGACCACGTTGACGGCCAGCAGCGCGGCGTTGCACGCGATCAGTTTTGGCAGCGTACCCTTGTTAAAGCCCATTGCGCCTCTTTTCCCCGCCACCCGTTCCAGGTTGATTTTGACAATTATCATTATAGCATGCATACCCACGGGCGTCTAAAAAAATGTGCGTAAACCCCGGAATCCCTGCTATAAACAGCGGTGGAGGGGCGGAAGTGACAGGGGGAGTGGAGACGCTCTGCAAGGATCTTTTGTAGGGCAAGGGCTCTGCCCTTGCCGCACACTGCAGCAACCCAGCGAGGAAGACAAAGCCTTCACCTCACCGTATTCTTCCCATCCTTCTTCGCCGAGGAATTCCCCTTCTCTGCCACGCTCAGCACCTGTTCCACCGTGGCGCCGTCCGCGGGATAGCACGCCACGCCGATGGACACCGTCACCGGGAATTCCCACGCGGCGGACACGGAAGACACGGCGGTGCGGATGCGTTCGGCCAGCTTATAAGCCGCTTTTTTTTCGGTGTTGGGGAGGATGACCAGAAACTCGTCGCCGGAAAGCCAGCGGAAGAGGGAGTCGCTTTCCCGGATGGAGGATTTGATGAGTTTGCCGAGCTCGCGGATCATCTCGTTGCCGTTCTCATAGCTGATGTCGTTAAAGCGGCGCAGGTTGTCCCCGTCGATGAAAAGAACGCTGAACGGCTTTATGCTCAGGTCGTATTCCCGCTGCACCTGCAGCAGGCTTTGCCGGGCCGCACGGTTGTTGGGCAGCTGGGAAACGCTGTCGATCAGCGCCTCCTGCGATGTCTTTTCCAGAAGCGTCAAGGTCTCCTCGATGTGGCCGTACATCTGGTTGATCAGGTGATCCACCCATAAGGGCAGCGGGGTTTGAGAGAACTCTTCCTGCATGCGCAGATAGCACGTGCGTACCAGAGCCGATGGGGACGCCGGCGGCTGCGCATATTCCCAGGATACGAAGTGGATGCCGGCGGAGAAGTCCAGGCTCCGTTCCAGGGCAAAGGCCTTCATGTCCCCGTCGATGCTCTCGGGGATGCGTGAGATATCCTGGAGGCATTGGCCCGGAAAAATGACAATGAAGTCGTCACCGCTGATCCGGTAGACATGGATGCGGTCACGGTCCTGCCCTCTGCTGGCAACCGCGCTTTTGATGCTTCCGGCGCACGCCGCGATGTACAGATCGCCCATTTCGTGTCCGTACCGCGTGTTCACGTGCATCAGGCTCTTGGTATCCATGTAGAGAACAGCGCCGCTTTGCTCGCAGATGGCGTGGATGTCCGCCATGATCAAGGCAAAGAGGTTGGGGAACCCGGTCAACGAATCCGTGTATAACGAAGAAGTCAACATTTGCGCCTCTGATGTGCTCTGATATGGTTGTAGTATAAAGTCATGAAATAACAATGTCTATATCATCTGAGACAGCTGAAAGATCTATCATGGTCTATCGTATCACAATTCAGCAGCATTGAGTTTCCCAGTATATTGGCTAAAATGTATCGTGGAGGGCCAATATGAAGTCGGATGTCGAGCAGTTCCATGAATATTGGGATCCTGTCTGCGGCGAATTGCTGCATCACCTGATTCGGAAAACCAACCGGCAGGATGCGGAGGATATTCTCCAGGACATTGCATATCTTGCGTATGGCAAAATCCGCCACTTTAGAGGCAAGGAACCAATGGATTTCAAGCGGTGGGTGTATGGGGTCGCCGCAAATAAGGTGCTGAAATGGTACTCGAAAAAGCGCAGAGCCGCCGGCTTGCTGCAGCTTTACGACAGGAGCGGGGGTGTGGAATCCATCGTGGATGAACTGATCCTCAGCGAAAGGAAAGAAATCCTGCGTTTTTATCTGGAGAAGTTATCCGCAGAGGAAAAACACCTGATCGAGCTGCGCCATTATCAGGAGATGCCCTACGATGAAATCGCAAGGATTATGGGCAAGAGCCCGTCGGCCCTCATGACAAGGCATACGAGGATCCTCAGGAAGCTCCTTCATCTGATCATAGAGCACGAAAAAAACATGGAATGACTGTGTAAGGTTTCATTGTCTGGCGGGATACATAGGAATAGGAGCAATCCCATGAAAATAGATGGCGAATCCGAACAAAAATTAAATCGATATTTCCGGGAAAATCCCGATCTGAGAGCGGCGCTGCTAAACACCGAGGGGTCCAAGGGGGAAGCCGTGGACGGTTCCTGTCCGGTGGAAAGCGTGGGCCGTTACAGTGACCGGGCGAGGATTCTTACGCAGCAGGCGGTCCGCACAGCGCACCGGCACAGAAGGCTGCGGGCATCTCTTGCTTGCGCAGCCGCTGCGGCGCTGCTTTTCTTTGCCGTCACGCCCTCAGGCCGGGCCCTGGCCGTGCGGGCGTACCACACCGTCGCGCAGGTTGTCGGCGGCATTTTGTACCTGAATTCTGCGGATATCCCCGCAGCAACGCAGCTTTATCCCTTCCGGCAGGTAGAGTCCGCTTCCTTTGGCAACGTCCATGATGCCATCGGCTACGTGGGTTCTCCTCTGCTGTTTGCAGGAAACGACAATGTTGCCATAGAAAACATAACAGTCGACAGCACGGAGGCCTTCAGTTCCATCCTGACAGTCTATCGCACCCCGGATGATAAGCGTTTTATGATAGAGCAAACGATCTTCCGCGCTGCGGATGGCTGGGGCGCCAGCCTGGATGTCGCCGGTGAAGGGCCGTTTGCCATCACGCTTTTCAACGGAGAGACGATGTATTGCGGCTATACGCGGGAGGGGTATGCGGTTGGGCTGGCCCATTGGGGCAACACGGAGCTTTACGTCACGTCCACGACGATGAATTGGGAGGAACTGCGGAGCGCGGTCGACAACCTGGCGCAAGCCAGCAAATAGGGTTGCTGATGGTACAGCGGACCCGAGAGAAAAAGGGAGGCCACCATGAAAAAAACGTCCAAAATTTTTACGCTGCTAATCACGTTGACCATTCTGCTCAGCCTTTTCCCGACAATGGCGTTGGCCGCAGACGTGGAACCACTTAACGTGAACCAAGGGACCAGCACAATTTCGGCGTCGGGCCGCCTGGTCACCTTCGCGGGGATCTCCCGCTCGGCGGTCGTGGAGGACAACATTTCCGTCTACATTTATCTGCAGGAGCTGCAAAACGGCTCATGGGTCACGATCTCCACGGCGCTAAAGTCCGTGGACAATGCGATGTCCGTTTCACAATCCAAAACGTTTACGGTCACCGGCGGCAAGTATTACCGCACCATGTCCCGTCACATGTCGATAACCGGGGGATACATCACCAGTTTCTATTCGTACAGTTCTGAGAAGTGGGTATCCTAGGGGATCAAAAGACCGACAGCCGTTCTCTGCCTGCAGGGTGCTTGCCCTTCCGCCAGGGAGCGGCTTCTTTTTCACCACTTTCATTTTTTGATGTAAGATTTTGCCTTTCTGCAGGATGTATACACAATGGGAGCATGCTCCCGTTATCCTGAAGAGAGGTTTTTATGGTCCTGCAAAAGTTAAAGCAAAACGCCGTGGCCGCCGCTCTGCTTGCCGCATGGGTTCTTGTGCTGGCGATCATGTATTATGCCGATGTTACAAAGTCTTTTGCGGAAGTAAGGTTTACGCCTGCCCCCACTGCCGTCCTCGCAGCAGGCCAACGGGACTATTCCTTATCAAAAGTTTCGTTGCCAAATCCGAAGGCTGCGGCCTTTGTCGCGCTATGCCATTACGACGGGATGAGCATCCTATTTACCCAGGACTCCGTTGGCGAGGCAGGGTATTGCTCCATCATCCAGTACGATTTGGATGCCAAACAATACAATTCCGTCTATGAATCCGAAGTCGACACGGCGATCAGAACGCCGCTGTGCATCAAGGATACCCTCTACTGGGTGGAGTACAACCCGGGACTGACCGAAAATTTTGCCTGGAAGATCATATCGATGGACAGACGGGACAGGAAACCCGTCGTGATGCGAACCGGGTATTGCAACGGAGAACTGCAGCCCCCCATCCTCAGCGCCCATGGCACGGTGCTTACATGGATTGAAAAGACGATTGTACACGGGAGAGTTTATTGCAATGCCTATGTAAAAGCCTATGGTGAAGAGGAAAAAGAGTTGGTCACGAGCGTCCTGGATGAGACCGATGGAGTGGACAATCGGGCGGGGGATTTTTTTACCGTTCAGTTCCCGACACCCCAAGGGTTGTTGGTTCAGACCAGCAGCTTCCACAATGGGGCCAAGAGCGTCAAGCTTGTTTCCCATTCCTATGAAGGCAGCTATCTCGATGTTTTGTACACCGCCGATGACATGATGGAGTTCACGGCCAATGGGGAGTATTACGTGATCACCAAGGCAGACCGCGTCCTGGTGTATTCCATGCGAAGCAAAGCGCTGGTATATGATATCCCCTCCGGAGACAAAAGCACGACCAATGACTCGCCGTTCATCCTGGGGGATCATCTGTTCTATCGGCATGGTACCAGCCAAATCGTCGACATCAACTTGCGCGACGGAACAAAGACGGTGGTGGCGCAAAGCGAGGGTATCACCTCACTCTTCCGCATGAATGAATCGCTCGGCTTTGCCGTCCACCCCGCGGCGCACAGCGATGGACCGGTGGAACTGTATTTCCTCCAATAGAAGGATGCGCAACGCATGACAGTTGGGAAGCCAACAACCCAAGAACAGGAATATCAGCGGGTATGGCAGCGGCTGTACACGCTGGCGTGCTACGCCTATGGGGGCAGCGGCCCGGCGCAGGAGTCGCTGCTTGCGGGTCTGCGCGTTTTGTTTCCGGCTCAGGGAGGTATGGATCCGGAAAAGCTTCTGCTTTGCGGCATCAGGTTCCTCTACGAATGGCGGAGAGTTTCGTGGTGTTCCCGCGGGGTCTCCTATGAAAACCCGCAGTCGGATCCGGCAGTTGGGGTTCTTGCCGAATTGAGCTTTGAAGAGCGGTTCACGGCGCTGCTTTTTGCCCGGCACGGCATGTCCGCCCAGCGCATCGCCGGCGTCCTGGGTATCGAGAAAGAAAGCGTACGGCGCATGCTTGCGTCGGCGGGGGGAAGGTTCCAGGCAGTCGGCGTCGAATAGGATGGGGGCAGTGGTCTGGCCATTGCCGCGATAGGACGTCAAGGAGGTTGCCCATGGGCTTTATCGAAGACACGACGAGGGAACTGTTCGCATATCTGCCGCCCCAGACCAAAAGGGGGGATTTCGACGCCTTCTGGGCAGACACCCTCCGCCAGGCCAAGGCTGTGCCGCTGCAGCCCGAAAGGGTGCCGGCGGACTATCCCAGCCCCCATGTCCGCGTGTACGACATCTCCTATTGCGGCTTCGACCGTACCCGGATCCACGGGTGGTTCATCGTTCCGTCCTTCGTCGGCAAGAGCAGCTATCCGTGCCTGATCAACTACCACGGCTATACGGGCAACCGGGGGATGCCCGAGGATTTCATGGTGTGGGCCATGCAGGGCGTCGCGGTGCTGTCGGTGGATTGCCGCGAGCAGAGCGGCGAAACGGGCAACAGCGCCGCCTATTCCTGCGGCAGCGTCCAGTCCGTCGTGTCCAAGGGCTTGTTGGATAAGAACGAATACTACTACCGCGCCGTATACATGGATTGCCTCAAGGCCATCGACTTCGCCCTGACGTGCCCTGAAGTCCACGCGGACAGGATCATCATCCACGGCGGCAGCCAGGGCGGTGCTTTGGGCATGGCCGTGTGCTCGCTGGACCAAAGGCCGTGGCTGGCCATGTTGGATGTGCCCAGCAACAGCAACCTGGAAAAGCGCGTGGAGGGCGCCCACGGCTCCTTCGCTCAGGTCACCGAATACCTGAAAAAGTACCCCGACAGGCTGGAGCGCGTGTACGACACGCTGAGCTATTTCGACACGATGAACATGGCCGAGCGCATCCGCTGCCCGGTGCTGGCCTCTGTGGGGCTTATGGACAACGTCTGCCCGGCCAAGTGCTACTTCGCCTCCTACAACCGGATCCGAAGCCCCAAGGACATTAAGCTCTATCCGTTCAACGGCCACGAGGGCGGCCACGCGGCTCATCTGCGCTGCAAGCTGGAGTTCCTGCGGCGGCAATTGCCGCAGGCGGAGGGTTCGGGCGGGGAGGGGAGCATATGAAAACGATCCTGGAACCGGCCAGAACCACGCCCGTCATCGGCGAATACGATGTGGCGGTCGTGGGCGGCGGCATCGCCGGCATCGCGGCGGCGCTGGCCGCCGCCAGGGCCGGGGCCCGCGTGCTGTTGGCGGAGCGCCAATACGCGCTGGGCGGCCTGGCCACGCTGGGGCTCATCGCCATCTATCTGCCCCTGTGCGATGGCCGGGGCACGCAGGTCAGCTTCGGCATCGCTGAAGAGCTGCTGCGCCTGTCCATCCGCCATGGCCACGAGGGCAGCTATCCCACGCCGTGGCTGCAGGGCGGCTCCCGGGAGGAGCGGGAGAGCGCGCGCTTCCTCGTGCAATACAACCCCCAGGTATTCGCGATCCTGGCCGAACAGCTGCTGCTGGAGCACGGCGTGCAGCTGCTGTACGGCACTACCGTGTGCGCCGCCCACGTGGAAGGCGGGCGCTTGTCCGCGCTGCTGCTGGAGAACAAGTCCGGTCGCAGCGCCGTGGTGGCCCGCGCCTTTGTGGATGCCAGCGGCGACGCCGACGTGTGCGTGCTGGCCGGTGAGGACACGGTGCGGTTCGCCCAGGGCAATGTGCTGGCCGCGTGGTATTACGCCAGCGAGGGCGGCGGTTACCGCATGAAGATGCTGGGCTTCTCCGACACCCCCGACAAACACAAGACCGGCGAGCAAGGGGAGCCCCTGTCGCCGGTGCGTTATGGCGGTCTGGACGCCCGGGAGCTTACGGACATGATGGTCGCATCCCACGCCGCGTCGCTGGAGGATTTCCTCAAGGGCGGTGAAGGAGAAAACCGGGCGCTGGCCACGCTGGCCACAATCCCCCAGGTGCGCATGACGCGGCGGATGGCCGGCGCGCGCACGGTGGATGATGGGCAGTGCTTCCGGCATTTCCCCGACAGCATCGGCATGATCGGCGATTGGCGCAAGCGCGGGCCGGTCTACGAGTTGCCCCTGGGCACGCTGTATGGAGCCAAAATCCGCAACCTGATCTGCACCGGGCGGTGCATATCGGTCACGGACGACATGTGGGACATCACCCGTGTGATTCCGGCGTGCGCCGTCACCGGCGAGGCCGCCGGCGTCGCCGCGGCCATCAGCGATGATTTCCCCGCCATGGATGTGGCGGACCTGCAGCGGCGGCTGCGTGCCGCAGGCGGCAAATTGTTCCTGGATGAGCTGTAGATAGAGAATAGGTTTCAATACATAAAATACATGCTAAAGCAAAGGGAAGGGATTTTCGCGCCTTTGGGCGCGACCAAAGGGCTTTCCGATCGCCCTTTGGAAACCTTCGGTCCCAATATTCTAAAAGTCAATCGCCTGCGGCACACAATGCCGCAGGCGAAACATTAGAAAGCCATTCTTGTCCACTTGTCTTCCCGCCGCCTTGGCTCCATGCCCAGAATCTCTCTGGCCGTGTCCACATAAAACCGGTAGTTCTCGATGGGCGTGCCGTTGGTGATCCGATGGTCCAGCCCAAACACCATGCCGGTCCGCATGCAATCCTGCAGCTTGTATTCCAGCTCCTTAAGGATGGCCGCCTTGCCGGCGCGCAGCACATGCTTGTCGATGCCACCCTTTAATGCCAGCCGGTTGCCGAATTTCTTGCGCAGAGCCACGGTGTCCATGTAGGCCGCCGGCTCCATGGGCTGCATCACGTTCACGCCGCAATCCAGAAAGGCCTCCACCACGGCGTTCAGGTTGCCGTCGCTGTCCTGGTTGAAGAGCCTGGCGCCCTTGGCCTGGAGCATGTCCCAGATCTTCCGGTAGTAGGGCTGGATAAACCGGGCGACGAGTTTGGGGCCCACCAGCGGGCCGGATTTGCCCGCCAGGTCCTCGGCGACGCTCAGGTTGTCTATGACCAGCCTGTCGCTGATACGGTCCAGCACCTGGAAGCATGTGTCGGTGATGGTATCCATAATGTCCTGCATCAGCTCCGGGTCATCATAATAGCAGATGCAGGTGGCCTCTTCGCCCATGAGCTGCCTGGGCAGGTCAAACCCGCCGGGGATGGCGGCGCGGACCAGCTTGCCTTCCCGCTGGGCCCTGCGGGCGGCTTCCACATCGTCCCAGCGGATGCGCTCCTCGCGGAAGGTGAACCAGTGCTTGATCTTGAGCCAGCTGTCCATGTCCGTGACCGGGTGGTCCAGCGGCAGCGGGATCGTCGCGACCTTCGTGTAGAGCTTGGTCCGCCGACCGAACTCGTCCAGGCGGATGATGTAGTCGTCGGTCTGCTCCAGCACACGGGGCTCGCAGCCTCCCAGCAGCCCCGTGTTGGCGCCGCAGTTCACGTATTCCACCACGTCGAAGTCGAAGGCGTCCAGGCTGATCTCGCTTTCGGAAGCCCCCTGGCGTCGCCATTCCTCCTCCAGGCCGACAAGAAGGCCGTACATCTCCGTGAGCATCGGCCGTTCCGCCTGGCCGAAGGTCATAAGGTCGAGATACTGTTCACGGGTCCAACGCATTGCTTCTCCCTTTCTAGCGGGGAAACGCGTATCCCCGCCGACCGGCAGTGATTCCCACATTCCAATATGTGGATTTTATCGTGTTCGATGATACCACGATGCCGACCCTGTTACAAAGGTAAAACCAATTCAGACTGCTGTAAAACCCGGCAGGGTTAAAAAGAGAAAAGCAAAACCGGGCCGAAAGCTCCGGTGTACGGCGCTTCGGCCCGGTTTGAATGAGTGGACTGATCTTATAAAAGTCTTCCGCTTCTGTCCTTGGCCCAGGTCTCGTGGGTGCGGAAGGGGTTGTTGAGCGCGCCCACGCCGCGGGCCTCCAGCGCGGCCATGCACGCGCGGTTGCACGCGGCGGCGTAGCGGTCGGGCTTGCCGCTGTGGTGCAGGCGGTTGGTCATACC
Source organism: Bacillota bacterium (assembly GCA_023410875.1). GTDB lineage: Bacteria > Bacillota > Clostridia > Christensenellales > UMGS416 > JAEYRA01. The sequence goes on from JAEYPH010000121.1 coordinate 15,540, forward strand.
GCCGTTGGGGCACTTCTTGCACAGCTCAAAGTTCACCTGGACCACATCGAAGCCCAGGCCGCACACCGTGCGGGTTTGCGTCGCGGCGGCGTCGATGGCGCCCAGCGGGCAGGCCTTGGCACACGCGCCGCAATCGGCGCAGTAGTCGTTGTCCGCCAGCGGGTCGCTGTCCAGCGCCGCGTCGGTGATGATCATCTGGAAGCGCTGCCGGTGGCCCAGCGACGGCGTGAGCACCTCTGTGTTGCGGCCGATGACGCCCAGGCCGCAGGCCACCGCCGCGTAGTCGAAGTCCGGTGTCACGTTGGGCGGCTCGCGCCCTTCGGTCACCGGCACGCCCCACCCGCCGGTGGAAAGCGGGTTGGGGAAGATCGGGCAGGCTTCCCACCCGTCGTCCTCCAGGAAGCGCACAATGTCATAGGTGGATTGGGCCAGGAACTGGTTGTCCAGCCAGCTATAGCCGAAGCTGCCATAGTCGCCGGTGTTGGTGCCCTCCTCCAGGCCGCGGATGGCGCCCCGGGGAATCATCTGGCCCACGAGGATCACGGTCTCGCCCTCGGGGAAGATCGTAAAGGGGTTGTGCCGGGGCTCCAGCGCGGCGAAGCGCTCCTTGGCCCCAAAGCCGATCAGGTCGACGCCCAGTTCCTGGGCCTTTTGCCGGATGCCTTGCTTCAAATCGCTCATATCGTCCTCCTCGGGGCTCAGTACTCGTTCTTGCGCAGCGCCGGGTCCTGCTTGTCCAGATATTCCTCGCGCCACGGGTTGATGCGGCCCACCTTGCGCTTCTTGGTGTGGGTCAGCAGCCATTGGGGCTTCTTGTACAGCGGGTTGCGGAACAGGTTCTTGATGGCCTTGCGCTTCTCCAGGCTGTCCATGCAGGCGCAGATGCAGCCGCGGGCGCCGCACACGGCAAAGTAGCCCACGTGGTTGAGCACGTAGTTGTAGTAGTGCATGATGGAGTTGTCCGGCTGGTCGTAGATGCAACCCCACTTGCCCAGCGCCATCGTGTAGGTCAGGCGGTAGGCCTCCTCCTCGGTCATGTCCGCAGTCGTCACGTCGAACTCGAAGTTGGGCAGGTCCTTCTTGAGGAACGGGGAAATGCGGTTGTTCAGGCCGTGATGGGTCAGCGTGCAGCGGCCCATGTCCACGTCGCCCCAGTAGATGTCCTTGCCGCCCACGTCGATGTGCAGGTATTTGTCCTTTTCCTTGGCCGGCGGTATCGCACAGCCGGGGCAGTCCTTCACGCAGCGGCCGCAGCGGTTGCACAGCGTGCCGGGCTCTATGATTGGGTCGGGCTCCAGCTCGGCGTCGGTCATGATCATTCCCAGGCGCACCCGTGGGCCGAATTCCGGCGTCATAAAAACCTTGCTGTGGCCCATCTCGCCCAGGCCCGCGCCCACGCCCATGATGCGCACGCTCATGGCCACGCCGTTGGGGCGGCCGGGTGCCACGGGCTCGGCCTCGCCCATGCGTTCAGGCACGGCGGGGTAGTGGGGGATGGCCTCCCAGCCCATATCCTCCATAAAGCAGCACATGGCGTAGGTCAGCTTGGGGCGAAACAACGTGTTCAGGCGGTTGTAGGAATAGAACGTGTAGTTGTGCCAGTGGGTGCCTTCCAGGATGCCACGATAGGTGCCCCGGGGGATGCGCATGGCCAGCATGACGACCGATTTGCACTCGGGGAAGTAGCTCAAGGGGTTCATCAGCGGCGGCGCGCCGGCGTAGCGGTCGATGCTGCCGATGCCGATGCAGTCGATGCCCAGCTCGCGGGCTTTGTCCTTGATCATCTGCGACGTGAGCTTCATTGCTTGCCTCCCTCGGCCACGGCCACGGCCTCGCCGAATTCGTTCTTGCCCCAGGCGTCCCGCTTGCGGAAGCTCTGCTCGAAGAGGTTCTCCACCGCCCGGGCCTCCTCCATGGCGTGTATGCATGTGCGGGTGCACAGCGCCGCCAGCCGGTCCACCCGGCCAAAGGCGCTCACGGCGCCGCGGCTGCTGTAGATGTTGCGGTCGGTGGGCGCGCGGTCCTGGGTCACCAGCTTTTCGGCGGTGGCGCCGTTGGCGCACCGGGCGCACAGCTCCAGGTTCTGCCCGGCCACGGGCATCTCCCGCCCGCAGATGCGCAGCGTCTGGGCCCCGTCCGCGTCCAGCGCGTGCAGCGGGCATACCTGCGCGCATTTGCCGCAGCGGATGCACACCGGCGCTTCCAGCAGCGGGTCAGCATCCATGGGTGCGTCGGTCAGTACCAGCGCGAAGCGCTGCCGGGGGCCAAAGCGCGGCGTCAAAATCTCCCCGGAGAAGCCCACCTCGCCCAGGCCGCAGGCCACCGCCGCCCAGCCGAAGTCCGGCTCCACCGGCTCTCCCACGCCGGCTACGGCGCTTTTGCGCCCGGGCAGCATGGCCATGGCCTCCCATCCGGCGCGCTCCAGCTCGGCGGCCACGCTATAGGCGGTTTGGGAGACGAACTCCTCGGACAGCCACGTCTTGCCGAACATGCTGTAGTCCTGGAAGTTGGTGCCCTCCTCCACGCCGCGCAGCGTGCCTCGGGTGATGCGCCGGGCCAACAGTATCGCGGTTTTGGCCTGGGGGAAGAGCGTGAAGGGGTTGCTGTCCGACTCCAGCGCGTCGAACCGCTCTCGGGGGGCGAAGCCCACCAGGTCGGCCAGCGCGGACTTTGCCGCTTGTCTGATGTGCTCTTTGAGCTGGTCCATGTCTACCTCCTCTTGCCTGGCGGGGCACTGCCTCGCCTATCTTGTGCCCGTCACTGGGCTTGGAGCCCTTTAAAGTTCCGGTTGTTCTACATTGATGAATGATTATTAATATAATTTCTTATTGTCAAATTCCAGTGGTAGTATATGACAACAAAGGCTGGCCGTCAATACGGTCAGCCCATGTATCATGCGTTTCTTTTTGAGGCAAGGTTTACTTGTTAGGCTCCTCTTGTTCCAGGTCGGCGGTGATCTGGGAGGAAAGCGGCTGCAGGAGTTCTACGAAGTCCTGTATCGCGGCCCATTGCGCACGCTGTTCCTCGGTCATATAAGCGCCCAACGCCGCCGCCAGCGCGCCGTCCTGATACACGGGCACGGCCACGGCGATCATTTTTCTGGTGCGGACCAATTCCACATACCCCTGTTGCCGTATGGTCTGCAGATACCGGATGAAGTCCTCATAGCCGTTGAAGCGCCGGGGCAGGCCGTAGCATTCCACGATGGCGTCCTGCACGTGGCGGGGCTGGAAGCTGGTCAGCAGCAATCCCGTGGCGGAGTTCATAACCTGGGCGTTGGCCGTCACCTGCATCACCGTGCTGCCGTCGGGGTCCACTTCCAGCACCGAATGGCGCACGCTTTCCCGGAGGATGGACAGGGACATGTGCACGGCGTGCTCCACCGCGAAGGCTGGCAAACGCGCCTGCGCCGCCTTGAGCAGGCCGCGGCTGTAGAGGTCGCCGTGGGTCAGCGCCGCGGCCATGATGCCCAGATGGTACCCGCGGACCGGGTCCTTCTGCAGATAGCCGGCCTCGGTCATCGTCTTCACGATGCCGGCGCACGTGGAGGGTTTCTCGCCCAGCGCCTCGGCGATTTCCGAAAGCTTGACGGCCCGCTGCCCTCCGGCGGAAACGATCTCCAGTATTTTCAGGCTCTTCAACACAACCTTGATCAATGTGCAGGCTCCTTGTCTCAATATCGCATGTCGTATGATTCGTTTATGTGGAATATTATATCGATTCCGTGCGAGATTGTGCAACTCATATTTGTTCGTTATCCCTTGCGCAAGGGGCCTGAGCCAGGGTTGGGGAAAATTTTAAATGTTCCATATGGAAAGGATTGACAGCATTATTTGGTTAGAATATACTGTTCGATGTTCGAGAATGCAAAACAAAATAAAATAAATTCGGCAATGACGAATAATTGCGTTTCGTGACCGCCCCGTTCCTGGCTGAGATGCCGAACCGATTTTTACTGCGGAGGGTAACATGACGATCAAACGCGTGCCGGCACGACCTGCAGCCCTGCCGCTTGGGTCCAACCGGAGCCTGGGCCGGCGCATGGCGCTCAACTGGGACATCTATCTGCTGGCGCTGCCCGGCATCGCGCTGCTGCTGGTGTTCCGCTACCTGCCCATGTACGGCATCCTTATCAGCTTTAAGGATTTCAATGTCATCAAAGGCATCCTGGGCAGCGATTGGGTGGGTCTGGAGAACTTCACCCGCCTGATGAGCTCCAGCGAATTCACCCGGTCCTTCTTCAACACGTTGCTGCTGAGCATGCTGCGCATCGTGTTCGGCATGCCGCTGCCCATCCTGCTGGCCATCCTGCTCAACGAAGTGCGCAACATGCCCTACAAGCGCACGGTGCAAACCATCGTCTACATCCCGCACTTCATCTCCTGGGTCGTCGTCGCTGGCATTTTTATGGATCTGCTCTCGCCCAGCACCGGCCTTGTCAACCGGGTCATCGAGGCCTTTGGCGGTCAGCCCATTTTCTTTATGACCAACCCCCGGTGGATCCGCTCAGTCATCATCGCCAGCGACCTGTGGAAGGAGACCGGCTGGGGCGCCATCATCTATCTGGCAGCCATCATGGGCATCGATCCGCAGCTGTACCAGGCCGCCGCCATCGATGGCGCTGGCCGACTGCGCCAGACATGGCACATCACGCTGCCGGAGCTGGTCGGCACTTTCATCGTGCTGCTGATCATGAACCTGGGCGGCATCATGCACGCCAACTTCGACCAGATCTACAACATGTACAACCCCCAGGTCTATGGGCAGATCGACATCATCGACACCTATGTGTTCCGCACGGCCTTCAACACGCTGGACTTCGGCTACACGACGGCGGCCGGCCTGTTCACGCAGGTCATCGGCTGCGTACTGCTGGTCGGCAGCAACACCGTGGTCAAGCGCCTGGGCGGGCGCGGCATGTATTAAAGGAGGCGCCCCATGAAACAGACCCGCGGCGAAAAATTCTTCGGCGTGTTCAACATCGCGCTGCTGGCGCTGGGCGCGCTGAGCTGCCTGCTGCCCTTCGTGCACATCCTGGCCAAGTCCCTGAGCGACGATGTATCCGTGCTGGCCAAGGAAGTGCTGTTCCTGCCCAAGGGGTTCACGACCAACGCCTATGCGTTTGTGCTGAGCAACCCGCAGTTTCGAGCGTCCTTTCTGCTCACGGTGTTCATCACCGTGGCGGGCACGGCCGTGGCGCTGCTCACGACGGCCTTCACGGCCTTCGTCTTCACCCGCAAGAATGTGCCCGGCGTGAAGCTGATTTGCATCCTGTACATCGTTACGATGTTCTTCGGCGGCGGCATGATCGCGACTTATCTGCTCTATAAGCAGATCGGCCTGGTGGACAATGTGCTGGTGTTGATCCTGCCCGCGGCGATCAACCCCTTCAACATCATCCTGATGCGCAATTTCTTTGAGAGCATCTCCCCCTCGCTGGAGGAATCGGCCAAGATCGACGGCGCCAGCAACGCCCGCGTCCTTTTCCAGATCGTGCTGCCGCTTTCCAAAGCCGCGCTGGCCACGATCGGCCTGTTCTTCGCCGTGACCTATTGGAACAGCTTCATGGGCGCCGTGCTCTATACGACCAAGCGCGAACTCATGACAATGCAGCTCTACCTGCGCAACATCCTGACCTCCATCGACAACCTTATGGAATCCAACGCCGAGATGCTGGACGCCATCGCCACCGAGACCGTGCGCGCCTCCACGATCATCGCTGCCATGGTGCCCATCCTGCTGGTGTATCCCTTTGTGCAGAAATACTTTGTCGCCGGCATCATGATCGGCGCTGTCAAGGAATAACCTTTCCGCGCCGCAGATCCGGACGGCGGACGGAAGAACATACAAGGAGGAGACCATAATGAAGAGGACTCTGGTATGCCTGATGCTCTCGATGCTGTTGGTGTTGGCGGCTGCCGGCTGCGCGACCACCGACACTCCCTCGGCGACACCTTCCGCCCCGGCCGGCGACGCCTCGCAGGCTCCTTCGGCCTCCACACCGGCTTCGGCGCAGCCGATGAAGCTGACGATCCGCATGTTCTACCATGGCGAGATCGACAAAACCATGGCCCAGCAGAAGCTGGATTTCACCAACAACAAGATCGCCAACTTCCACCGCGAGCACTCGGGCGTGGACGTAACCTTTATGCCCGCCCTGGCCGACGCCGCCCAGGAGCAGCAGAAGAAGGCCATGATACTGGCCAGCAACGACACGCCGGACATGATGGACATGAGCCGCGACGAATACTACAAGTACGCGCTGCAGGGCGTGCTCACGGAGACCACGCCGTATCTGGCCTCCATGCCCGATTATACCAAGCTGGCCGGCCAGGCCGTTCTGGACGCACCGCTGCATCAGGGAAAGCTCTTTGGGTTCCCCTCGGTGCGTGAGGAGCTGGACAACAATCTGGGCGGCACGCTGCTGGTGCGACAGGACGTCATGGACGCCAACGGCTTGACCGCGCCCAAGACCATCGACGACGTCTACACGCTGCTCAAAACCGTCAAGGAGAAGACCAAGTACATCCCGCTGACCTCGGCTGGGGACAACTTCCTGTACATCAAGTCCGCGTTCCGCGTGGCCCTGGATTATAAGGATGCCGGCGGTAAGCTGGAGTACATCTGGGTGCAGCCGGAATTCAAGGAGTACCTGGCCTTCATGAACAAGCTGTACAGTGAAAAGCTGCTGGACAACGAGTACATTACGCTCAACGGCACCACGCTGACCGAAAAGCTCATGGGCGACCAGGCTTTCTCCACGAATCAGGGCTGGGCCTATGCGTGTGTGAACATCCGAGACATCGGAACCAAGATCAGCGGCGCCAAGATCGCCTGCCTGCCGCTGCCCTCCGGCCCCAACGGCCAAAAACCGGTGCTGGGCTCCGGCTGGCCGGTCATGCGCCTGTGGGTGGTCCCCATGGCCGCCAAAAACAAGGACGCAGCCGCCAAGTTTATGAACTACATGGCCACCGCCGAGTCCAAGGCCACGCAGGATTATGGCATCGAGGGCGAGGACTATACCAAGGCCGCCGACGGCAAGGTCAACCAGACCACCGAGCAGCAGATGAACGTGACATGGAAGATCTGCTACGAGGTCATGTCCACGCCGGATTCCTTCAAGGTCCGCCTGGTGGCCAAGGGCTACGATTGGGCTTACAACCAGTTCCTGGATGCCCAGAAGGACGCCGAGGTCGTGCCCAACTACTTGTCTCTGCTGCCGCCCGACGATTCCTTCATCAAGCTGCAGCAGCAGTTGGCGCTGTCCACCTTCGTCAGCGAAGAGACCGCCAAGTTCATCAGCGGCACCCGGCCGCTCAGCGAGTTCGACAAGTTCGTCCAGGAGCTCAAGGATAAGGGCCTGGATAAGCAGACCGATGCGCTGAACACGTGGTATAATGCCAACAAGAAGTAAACCCTAGCAGGAAACCGGGCTCTCTCCGGATAATATGTCTGGGGAGAGCCCTGCTTACCCCCCCAGTAGTTGCTTGGAAAAAGGTAGCCGATGGCGGATTCATTCCGCCGAGGAAACCGAGAGCCTGAAAGGATTCATACAAAAGCCCTGCATCAGCGGCGTATTCCACACATTCCATGAGGCATGCATGAGACGTGCGAGCCAATGCCCGCCAGCGACATGCGCGGTGGCGGGCAACGAACAGCATATGCAAGTCGTCTGAATCGCTGCCGATGCAACAGCGTCGGCAGCGAAAGGAGGATATATGAGCCACTACAATCTGCAATGCCTGCTGACAGGCCAAGAGTTTGAAGATGACGGCGCGATGCTGGCCAACCCAGCAGCGCCAAGGCCGGCGCTGCTGCGCGCCGTGTATTCCAGCCGAGAGCTGCGGGTGCGGGAGGATCAGCCCGGTTTGTTCCGCTATATGGACTGGCTACCGGTGAACCGCGCGCTGCCGGGGGCCAGCGCGCCGGTGACCTATCGCAGCGACGCGCTGGCCCGGCGGCTGGGCCTGGACAATCTGTATGTCACCTTCAGCGGCTATTGGCCGGAAAAAGGCGCGGGTATGACGACCGGCACCTTCAAGGAGTGCGAAGCCTATGCCGTGTGCGCCCGGCTGCCGGCCCAACCGGGTAAGGCGCTGGTCGTGGCCTCGGCGGGCAACACCGCCCGGGCGTTCCTGAAGGTCGCTTCGGACAACGGCATGCCGCTGGTCGTCGTCGTGCCCCAATCCTGCCTGGGCGGCCTGTGGACGCAGCGCCCGCTGCCACCCACGGTCCGGGTCGTAGCCGCCGGCGGCGATTCGGACTATTTCGATGCGATCGACCTGGCGGACCGCATTTGCAAATTCCCGGGCTTCCAGAGCGAGGGCGGCGCCAAAAACGTGGCCCGCCGCGACGGCATGGGCACAACGGTGCTCTCCGCCGCCACGTTCATCGGCGCCATACCGGATTTCTACTTTCAGGCCGTGGGCAGCGGCACCGGCGCCATCGCCGCCCACGAGGCCAACCTGCGCCTGAACGCTTCCGGGCAGTACAAGCCCGTGAACATGCGCCTGCAGGTGTCGCAGAACGCGCCCTTCCTGCCGATCTACGAAGCGTGGAAAGCGGGGCAGCCCGCCACAGGAGACATGGACGCCGCGCAGGCGCGGGAGAAGATGGGGTGCATCGACGCCAAGGTGCTCTCCAACCGCAAGCCGCCCTACGGCATCACCGGGGGTTTGTACGACGCGCTGAAGGCCACCGGCGGCGACGTCACCGCTGTGACCAACGACGAAGCGCGCCGGGCCCAGGGGCTTTTCGAGGAGACCGAGGGCTGCGACATCAGCCCCGAGGCCGGCGTTGCGCTGGCGTCGCTTGTACACAGGGTGCGCGCCGGCGTGGTCAAGCGCGGCGCGCTCGTCATGCTCAACGTGACCGGCGGCGGCTTTGCCCGCATCCAAAAAGAGCTGACCCGATATCCCGTCGTCCCCGATGCCGTCTTCGCCCGGGAGGAATTCGATTCGCAGGGGCTGAAAGCCTTTTGCGCCGATGCGGTCCGGCGGTGAACGGTTGGGGGATTGCTCTTTGATATTGACGGCTCGTGGCTATGCGTCATGCAGGAGCCCGCATTTCCGGTAGATACCCTCAATGCAGGCGCTCTTGTAGGCGATATAGCTGTCCATATCATCGGGGAACAGCCGGGCTCCCTGCTGTTTCACCTCGCTATAGGCCGCCGCTTCTTGCGGATGGGCTCTCAGATAGTCTCGAAACCCAATATGCCTTCTTAACTCCGGGGAATCCTGAGGGCAGACGTATAAATGGTGGGTCATGAAATGGGGTTTCCCATCGTAGCGGAAAGCCTCCCGGCCCTCGATGCCAAGATTGCCCTCATGCTGATACCCGATGGCGGCCAACCGGTCAACCACAACGGGGAAGACGCTGCCGTCGGCGATGATCACATCGATATCGATGATCGGCTTTGCCCATAGTCCTTCCACAGAAGTGCTTCCAACATGTTCAATGCCGATTGCCGTTTCACCCAACGCAGCAGCTAAATCTTGCCGGATGCGTTCGAACTCCACGGCCCAACGTTTGTCGTAGGGGGCGACAACCACACGTTTCGTCTTCATATGTCATACCACCTGCAGAAGTCGATCTGCTTATTCGCTGTGATCACTCATTGGATCATGGAAAGTTCTTTAGTCGTCGTGGTCGCCTTTGGCCTTGTTAAACTGGCTTTTGAGCATATCGATCAGTTCCTTAACGGATATGATGGATTCCGTACGGTAGGCGTTTTGCCCCGCAAACGCGAACCCGTGTTTGAAGTTGCCTTTCTTCGCATTCAGCAACGCCTGGGCGATGCAATACGGGCTGTCCTTGTACGCACACGTCGTGATGCAGTGATACGGACAGCTGTATGGCTTTTTGCTGCCCGCCATGGAACTGCGTAGAAAATCGTTGATGATAGCGCGGCCTGGCAACCCCACCGGGCTTTTGATGATGCCGATGTCCTCCCGCTTTGCATCGATGTAGCTCTTCTTAAACGCCTCGGAAGCGTCACATTCCACCGTCGGCACAAAACGCGTCCCCATCTGCACGCCATCCGCACCCAACTGCATGATCTTATAAATATCCTCGCCGGTATAGATACCACCCGCGGCAATGACCGGTATAGCCCTGCCGCTACGCTCCCCGATCACCCTCGCCTCTTTGATCACGTCGGGTATCAGCTTCTCCAGAGCGTAATCGGGATTATCAATCTGCTCCGGCTTAAACCCCAGGTGGCCGCCCGCCATGGGTCCTTCCACCACGAACGCATCGGGGACATACTCGTAATCGTTCATCCATTTTTGTGCGATGATCCTTGCCGCCTTGCCGGACGACACGATGGGCACCAGCATTGTCCTCTTGCTGCCTTTCAAAAAACCTGGCAGACTCAGCGGCAAACCCGCGCCGGAGAATATCACATCGATCTTTTCATTGATCGCTGTTCTGACCATATCCGAAAAGTTGCTTAGCGCAACCATGATATTGACGCCGATGATTCCTGAGGACATGCTCCTCGCTTTTTTAATCTGTTCGATCAGCGCGTTGATATTGCATTGCTCGAAATCCCGGCTAAACCCGTAGTCCTGCATGCCGATACCTGCGGTTGCGATAACGCCGACTCCTCCCTGATTTGCGACCGCCGACGCAAGCCCGGACAGCGAAATGCCGACACCCATGCCGCCCTGTACGATGGGAAGCTTAGCCTTTAGATTTCCTATGATGAGGTCTTTCATTTTTATGTCCATCAATTTCCTTCCTCGTTTCATTTGCCAGTCGTTATGGATCATGTGGCTAAATTTATGATGGTCTATTTAGAAAGAATTTAAAAGACATACAATAAATCTACTTCGCCATTATTAGCACTTCTAACAATTTGTTTCAGCATAACACACGATGTGTTTCAAATATACAGAAAGCAGCGTTATTTATAAAAAATTCACGATTGGATGGAAACGGAGGGTTATACGTTTGCCGAACGAATTTGGATTGCATTCTTCAAAAAAACACACCGACGTCTTCGGCTCTTGTGAGTAGGTTTGCTTTATCACCGTCCGTCCGCCAAAATAGAGCCCCCTCGTTTGAGGGGGCTCAGCTTGGCGGAGAAGGTGGGATTCGAACCCACGAGACGTTGCCGTCTACCTGATTTCGAGTCAGGCCCGTTATGACCACTTCGATACTTCTCCAAATATGCGGTTGTGCTTTGCTAGCGAATCCATGTTCGATCCATCGCCTGCGTAGCTTTTTGATTATAATACAGTGGCACCTGCTTGGCAAGGCGTAAAAACAGGTTGACAGCCTTTAGAACACATGATAAAATAACCTTCGCACCAAATGTTGCGGAATAGTGTAAAGGTAGCACAAACGGCTCTGACCCGTTTCGCCTAGGTTCGAATCCTAGTTCCGCAGCCAGCCTGCCCCCATGGTCTAGTGGCCTAGGACACCGCCCTCTCACGGCGGCAACAGGGGTTCGAATCCCCTTGGGGGTGCCAATTCTTTGCCTGTAGCGCATCAGCGCTGCAGGCATCTTTTTTTGTGAAACGAAAACCCCCAGCTAGGCTGGGGGTTCAGGGAAGCTTCCAGCTATAAGTAGCCATCCTTCGCACACTCTGATAGGATGCAAGCAGGTCTGCCAACCGCAAGCAACAAGAAGG
>JAEYPH010000083.1 GCA_023410875.1 Bacillota bacterium
CCTCCTTCTTGTTGCTTGCGGTTGGCAGACCTGCTTGCATCCTATCAGAGTGTGCGAAGGATGGCTACTTATAGCTGGAAGCTTCCCTGAACCCCCAGCCTAGCTGGGGGTTTTCGTTTCACAACAAAAGGTCACCCGGCGGTGAATACCGTCGGGTGACAAAAGGATGGATATCCTGTTTGAATGGTCGGCGAGGCCGATGCATTTACGCAGTCGCGGTCTCTTCCTCCGCCTTGTTCTCGATACCCAGCAGCTTGTTTTCGGCCTCTTCCTTGAACTGGTTCGTGTAGAGGTCGTAGTAGTAGCCGCGCTTGGCCATGAGCTGGCGGTGATTGCCCTCCTCGGCCACCTTGCCCTGCTTGATGACCAGGATGCGGTCGGCGGTGCGGATCGTGGAAAGCCGGTGGGCGATGATGAAGCTCGTGCGGCCGTGCAGCAGGCGGTCGATGGCGTATTGTATCTTGCGCTCGGTCTCGGTGTCGATGGAGCTGGTGGCCTCGTCCAGCACGAACAGCGCCGGCCGGGCGATGATGGCGCGGGCAAAGGAGATCAGCTGCTTTTCGCCGGTGGACAGGCGGCCGCCGCCCTCGCCGACCTCGGTGTCATAGCCCTTCTCCAGGCGCATGATGAAGTCGTGGGCGTCCACGACGCGGGCGGCTTCCTCTACCTGCTCGTCGGTGGCCTCCAGCATGCCATAGCGGATGTTCTCGCGGATGGTGCCGCTGAACAGGTGGGGCGCCTGCAGCACATAGCCCAAGTTGCTGTGCAGCCACAGCTGCGAACGCTCGCGGTAGTCCACACCGTCGATCAGGATGGACCCCTCAGTGGGTTCATAGAAGCGGCAGATCAGGTTCACAATGGTGCTCTTGCCGCTGCCGGTCTCGCCGACCAGGGCGATCTTCTCGCCGGCGCGCACGTTCAGATTGAAGCTGTCCAGCACCTTCTGCCCGCCCTTGTAGGTGAAGCTGACCTCGCGGAACTCCACATGACCGTGGATGGCTGGCCAGTTCTCCCGGCTGGGGGTGAAGGCGTCGCCGTATTGGGCGGTGATGTCGGCGCGGTCGGTGATCTCCGGCTCCTGGGCCATCAGCGTGAGCACGCGCTCCACCGCGGCCTGGGAACCCTGCAGCTCGGCAAAGATGCTCGTGGCCGCGCGGATGGGCTCGAAGAACCACGCCGTCAGCGTCAAAAAGAACGTAAGCTCACCCAGCGAAAGACCGCCGATCACGACGTTCCAGCCGCCGGCCCACACCACGAGGCCAGTGGACACGGCGCCCACGGTCATGACGACCGGCGTGAACACCGAAGACATCAGGATGGCCCGTATCGCGCTGGCGCGCATCTTGCCGGTAAGCGCCGAGAACTCCTTGAAGTTGAGCTCCTCGCGCACCAGCGTCTTGGTTGTGCGCGCGCCGGTGATGCCCTCGTTGAAAGCGCCGGTGATGCGGCTGTTGGTCTGGCGCACCTCGCGGTGGGCCTTTAGGATGCGCCGCTGGAAGAACAAACTGATGCCGATAATAATGGGCACAGAGGCCAGCACGATCAGCGCCAGCTGCCAGTTCATCGCGAACATCATGATCAGGGCCACCAGCATGAAGGAGAACCCCCATGTCTGGTCCACCAGCGTCCAGGCAATGGTCTCGCCCAGGCGGTTGGCGTCGCTGGTCATGCGGGCCATCATGTAGCCCACAGGCGTCTTGTCATAGTAGCTGAAGCTAAGCTCCTGCAGCTTGCGGAAACCGGCGCGGCGGATGTCATGGGTCACGCCGCTCTCCACGCGGCCGGCAAGGCGGATGAACGTAAAGATCAGCAGGCACTGGCCCACCAGCATCACGGCGCTCAGGGCGATATACTTGCCGATGCCTTCCCACACGCCCTTGGTCACGTGGTAATCGAGGACCCACTGCTGCATCTTGGAGAACATCATGTCCAGCACGCCGTTGCTGACCATGCAGGCGATGATGGTCACGATGAGCCAGCGGTAGGGTTTGGCGAAGCGCAGCAGCTTTCGCCACATTTTCAGGTCTACTTTTTTGTCTTGATACTCTTCCTCGAGCATTGCGCTCATACGATCAACTCCTCTGCGACAGGCTCCACGGCCTGGGCCAGGTCCTCCTGCATTTCCTCCTCCAGCGCGCTCTGTATCGTCCAGATGCGCCGGTACAGGCCGTCCTGAGCCAGCAACTCCTCGTGGGTGCCGTTCTGGGTGATGTGCCCGTCCTCGAGCACGAGAATTCTGTCCGCCTCACTCAAAGTGCTGACACGGTGGCTGATGATGAAGGTCGTGATGCCGGCGCGCCGAGCTTTGAGCGCCGTGCGGATGGCGGCGTCGGTTTCGGTGTCCACGGCGGACAGCGAATCGTCGAAGATCAGGACGTCGTTGTCCTTCATCAGCGTGCGGGCAATGGCCACGCGCTGCTTCTGCCCGCCGGACAGCGTCACGCCTCTCTCGCCTACCACGGTCTCATAGCCCTTGTCAAAGCTCTCGATGACATCGTGCACGGCCGCCACCTTGGCCGCGTCGCGCACGGCTTCGTCGTCGGGGTGTTCATAGATAATACCGATGTTTTCTTTGACGTTCTTGCCATAGAGGAAAGGCTCCTGCAGCACGATGCCGACATGGGTGCGCAGATGGGCCTTGTCGATGGTGTTAAGCTCCACGCCTCCGATGGTTACCGAGCCCTGCTGATAATCATACAGCCGCTGCAGCAGATGCATAAGCGAGCTTTTGCCGCTGCCGGTGGCGCCCAGCAGCGCCACGGTCTCCCCTGCCTTGGCGGTGAAACTAAGGCCGTGCAGCACGGGCTTGCCGTCCTCATAGCCGAATGTCACGTCGCGGAACACGATGTCGCCACGCAGGCTGGGCTTTACCTCGGATGCGTCGGGCTCCTCGGCCTTGGCCACCAGAATGTCGTTGAGGCGGCCCACGGCGATGAGCATGCGCCCGGCGTCGGAAAGCTGCCGGCCCAGGTTGCGGAAGGGCCACAGGAACATGCTAACATAACTCACGAACACAATGAAGGAGCCCACCGAGATCTCGCCGCGGATCGCGAACGAGGCGCCGAAGTACAGCACGACGACTTGCTGCAGGATGGTCAAGAAATCCATGGAGCTCCAGAACACCGAGAACATATCGACCAGCTTGCGCACGCGGTCGCGCAGCGTGGCGATGCGCTCGGCATACTTGTCCGTTTCAAAGCGCTCGCGGCCAAAGGCACGCACCACACGCACGCCGGACAGGTTCTCCTGCAGCGCCGTGGACATGGCGCCGTCGGCGGTCTCCACAACGGTGAACTGCCCCTGTATCTTGCGGAAGTAAAGCACGGAGAACAGTACGATCACCGGAATCAGGCCCATGGAGATCAGTGTCAGCTGCACGTTCAGGCTCAAGAGAACCGGCAGCGTGCTGCATAGCACAACCACAGCGCGGAACATTTCCGGCAGCTGGTTCTGTATGAACATGCGCGTGGTGTCCACGTCGGTCGTGCAGCGCTGGATCAGGTCACCGGTTTCGGCCTTCACATGGTAATCATAGGGCAGCTTCTGCAGGTGGTCATACAGCCGGTTGCGCACGCCCCGGGCGATGCCTTCGGAAGCCTTGCTGCCGAAACGAGCCCTGGAATACATAAACAACCCGCGCACGATCATGATGCCCACGATCAGGGCTGTCAGGATATACAGCCGCTGGCCCAGCGACTGGAAGCCGCCGATGCCATCCACCAGATTGCGCGCAAAGAGCGGCACCTTGTTCACATTGCCAAGGAACACACCGTCTACCGTCCAGCCCAGGACCAGCGGCCACAGATAGTTCAGGAACACGTCGGCCACCACGCCGATCAGGGATAGCAGATAGGCAGCGCGGAAGCCCTTGCTGAACTCCCACAGCCGGTTGAGTCTTACCTTGTTCATTGGGTATCCCTCCAGAATGCGGCCTTCGTCGCCGCAAAGGCGATGAAAAAAGCCGCGGTATCCCGCGGCATGAAATATCATTTCGGTCCGCGGGTGCTCCGCCCGCGGGCATGCGCTATATCAGCGCAAACTCCGGGGCCGGAAATGGGCATGGCTATCCCCTGCCAGCTTGGATAGAACGAACGAAGCGGGGTTTCCCTGTATAAACATTTCGCGGCCTCCTTTCCCAAATTCGCCTGCCTTCCGGCAAGCAAGGAACATGATACCAGAACTTCTGTCAGTTGGCAATAGGGAAAATGGATAAAAAGCAAACATTCATTCGCCTATTCATGCGACAGGATACGACAATGGGGTAATTAGGCTCCCCTATGCTCTCCATCAACCCGGTGGCCGAAGAGTTTCCTTCCCCCGCCAGTCGGTCAAGGGCAGGAATACGACACGAGGTTCGCTTCCCTCTCCGGTCGTCACGGCGGCGAAAGGTTCGCTGTCGGCGGGTGAGGCCAGCCAGTGGCGCAGTACGGCGCGGAAGGTGTAGCTCATGGGCAGGCCGTCCAGCGACATAGGTTCCAGCCAGTGCAGTTCACCCTCGTCTGTCCTGTCTTGCATGGCAGCAGTACGGGAGCGGCCTGCAAAGAAGTAATGCACCCGCAACTCGTCGGCCTCGCGGCGCAGAAGCACATAGCGCAGGCGCAGGCCCTCCACGTCCTCAGGCCGCAAACCTGTTTCTTCCTCCAACTCCCGCAGGCACGCCGCCTGCGGATCGTTGATTTCCTCGGGCTCCACATGCCCGCCCACCGGCCCCCAGACGCCCGGCGCGAAGGTGCGGCTCCCGGAGCGCTTCATCATCAGCACGCGACCCTCGTGGGTCAGCAGCGCGGCCGACATCGTGCGCAGATGCATTTTGAACCCCCTTCTACAGAGAAACGGCCGCGCCAGCGGCGCGGCCGTCGAATGCCGATGCAATAGGCCCTACTTTACAGGCCGCCCTTTTTTAGCCGCTCTATGGCCTTGATCGTGTTCTCCCGGCTGCCGAAGCCGGTCAGGCGGAAATAACCCTCGCCGCAGGAGCCAAAGCCCGAGCCCGGCGTGCCCACGATGTTGTAGTTCTCCAGCAGATTGTCGAAATACTGCCAAGAAGTGAAGCCTTCGGGAATCTTTAGCCAGATGTATGGGGCGTTGACACCGCCAAACACCGTGTGGCCCAGGCCCTCGAAGCACGCACGGATGTCGTGGGCGTTGCGCATATAATAGGCGATGTTCTGCTTGATCTGCTGCTGGCCCTCTGGCGTGTAGATGGCCTCGGCGGCGCGCTGGATGATGTAGGCGGTGCCGTTGAACTTGGTGGCCTGGCGGCGGGCCCACAGCTTATTGAGGCTGGCGGTGCCGCCCTCCTTGATGCGGGCCTTAATGTCGCGGGGCACCACAGTATAGCTGCAGCGCACGCCGGTGAAGCCCGCGGTCTTGGAATAGCTGCGGAACTCCACAGCCACTTCCTTGGCGCCGGGGATCTCATAGATGCTGTGTGGCAGGCCTTCCTCGGTGATGTAGCTCTCGTAGGCCGAATCGAAGAGGATCAGGCTGCCGTGCTTGCGGGCGTAATCCACCCAGCGGCCCAGCTCCTCGCGGCCCAGCACCGTGCCGGTGGGGTTGTTGGGCGAACATAGGTAAATCACGTCCACCTTGTGGCGGGGGAACTCGGGCAGAAAGCCGCTCTCCTGGGTGCAGGGCAGCAGGCGGATGCGGGTGAACTTGCCGTCGGGCTGCACCTTGCCGCCGTTGCCGGCGATGATGTTGCTGTCCATATATACCGGGTACACCGGATCGGGGATCGCGATGATGTTGCCGCTGTCCAGCATATCGGTGAAGTTGGCGGTGTCGTTCTTGGCCCCGTCGGAGATGAAGATCTCATCCACGTCGATGTTAATGCCGTAGGGGCGGTAATCGTTGTCGGCGATGGCCTGACGCAGGAAAGGATAGCCGTCGTCGGGAGCGTAGCCGCGGAAGGTCTCCGCCGTGCCCATCTCGTCCACGGCGGTGTGCATCGCCTTGATGACGGCTTGGGGCAGCGGCAGCGTCACGTCACCAATGCCCAGACGCACGATGTCAGCGTCGGGGTTGGCAGCCTGATACTCCCGGACCTTGCGGCCCACGGTCGAGAACAGATAGTTGTCCTGGAGAAGCTGAAAGTTGCCGTTGGCCCAAATCATCTATGCGGTCCTCCGTTTAGAAAGGTTAAGATTCGTTTCCACTGCCTAGAGCGCCACTTCGCCGTGGAACACCTCCACAGCAGGGCCGGTCTTGTACACACTGCCTTGCTTGCCCGGCCACTCGATTGTCAGCGTGCCGCCGCGCAGATGCAGGTTCACGTGCTCATCCACCAGGCCCAAGCGCATGAGCGCCACGGCGGTGGCGCAGGCGCCGGTTCCGCAGGCCATGGTCTCGCCGCTGCCGCGCTCCCACACGCGCATGACGACGTTCTGCCGATCCACCACATGGGCGAATTCGATGTTGGCCTTGCGAGGGAACACCGGATGGGTCTCCAGAGCCGGTCCGATGCGCGGCAGGTCCAGCGAAGCCGGGTCTTCCACCAGCGTGATGGCGTGGGGGTTGCCCATGGACACGCAGTGCAGCGTCCACTGCACGCCCAGCGCCTCTACCTTGAGCCCAAAGGCATCGGGCCCCTCCGCGCTCACGGGGATCAGCGCCGGGTCGAAGATGGGCGCGCCCATGTCCACCCGGGCCGTGGCGATCGTGCCGTCGGGGCCGGGGAACACCTCGATGCGCTTGAGCCCCCCCAGCGTCTCAACATAGATCACAGGCTTACGGGCCAGGCTGTGGTCATAGGCGTATTTCGCCACGCAGCGCACGCCGTTGCCGCACATCTCCGCCTCAGAGCCGTCGGCGTTGAACATCTGCATGCGCACGTCGCCCGCTTGCGAGGGCAGAACCAGAATCAGGCCGTCGCCGCCGATGCCGGTGTGGCGCTCGCTTAAGCGGATGGCCAGCTTGGGCAGGTCCACGCCGTCCAGGCGCTCCTCAAAGCCATTGACATACACATAGTCGTTTCCAGCGCCATGCATCTTGGTAAACTTCAAGACTTCACCTCATAGCCAGTCGTGCGGCAAACACCGCTGGTCAGTAAACGCGCAGATACGTATCGATCTCCCACTGGTGCACGCGGGCGCGGTAATCGTCCCACTCGCGCTCCTTGGCGCTCAGGAAGTGCCGCGTGGCGTGGTCGCCCAGGGCACTGATAAGCAGGCCGTCGGACTTGAAGGCGTCCAGCGCCTCACGCAGGCTGCCTGGCAGCGCGCGGATGCCCAGCGCCTGGCGCTCAGCAGCGGTCATCTCGAAGATGTTGCGCTCCACGCTGGCCGGCGGGCGGATGTCGTGCTTGATGCCATCCACCCCCGCGGCCAACATGGCCGCCAGCGCCAGATAGGGGTTGCAGGAAGGGTCTGGGTTGCGCAGCTCGATGCGGGTGCCGCTGCCCCGGGCCGCGGGGATGCGGATCAGCGGGCTGCGGTTGCGGGTGGCCCAGGCGACGTATACCGGAGCCTCGAAGCCGGGCACCAGACGCTTGTAGCTGTTGACCAGCGGGTTGGTGAGCGCCGTGAGCGCCACACTGTGCTCCATGAGGCCGCCGATGAAGTTGCGGGCAGTCTTGCTCAGGCCCAGCGGATCGGCCGGATCGAAGAAGACGTTTTGCCCATCACGAAACAGCGACTGGTTCACGTGCATGCCGCTGCCGGCCATGCCGTAAATGGGCTTGGGCAGGAACGTGGCGTATAAACCATGGCGTTTGGCGATGGTCTTGACCACGCTTTTGAACGTGATGATGTTATCGGCAGCGCGCAACGCGTCGGAATACTTAAAATCGATCTCGTGCTGGCCCTGGGCGCACTCGTGATGGCTGGCCTCAATCTCGAACCCCATCTCCTCCAGCGAAAGGCAGATGTCCCGCCGGGCTTCTTCGCCCATGTCGATGGGGGCCAGGTCAAAATAGCCGGCCTCATCGTGGGTTATCGTGGTCGGGTTGCCCGCCGGGTCCACCTGGAAGAGGAAGAACTCGCATTCCGGCCCCACGTTGTAGGAATAGCCCATGTCGGCGGCCTGCTGAAGCACTCTCTTGAGCACATGGCGCGGGTCGCCTGCAAAGGGCTTGCCGTCGGTCGTGTATACATCGCAGAGTATGCGCGCCGTGCGCCCGCCGCCTTGCCTCCAGGGAAGAACGACAAAGGAGTCGGCGTCGGGGCGCAGGATCATATCGGATTCCTCGATGCGCACAAAGCCTTCTATGGAGCTGCCATCGAACATGATGCCGTGCTCCAGCGCCCGGGGCAGCTGATCCACGGTGATGGAAACGTTCTTGGGCATGCCCAACACATCGGTGAACTGCAGATGGACAAACTTGACGCCCTGCTCTTCGCAGTTTGTGATGATGGAATCCATATTCACGGGTATCGAACCTCCTGCCAGTTTGAAAGGACAAGAATACAACCTTGCAATATTGTATATTATAGCAGAATCCAGCCGTTGGTGGCAATTTATTTTTGCACCCAAAACAGTTGCCAACTTCATATTTCCCCATGAAACCGGTTGGCACACCGAAGCGTCCAAGGATTGTATTCCCGGTTTCCCAGTTCGTCTGTTCGCGGACGTTTGCCATGGCGTAGATTTGGTTTATACTATATCATAAGAGAATACGGACAGGAGGTTCCCGACGATGAAACGTCGCCTTCCCATCCCTCTCCTGGCGGCAGCGCTGGCTCTGGCACTGGCCGCGTGCAACGCTCCCGACACATCGGTCTTCCGGCCCTATACCAACGTTCCTGCGCCGTCCCCCGGCCATTCGGAGCTTACGTTCACCGCTCGCCCCGACGAGCTGGCCATCGGCAGCCAGCCCTTCGCACAGCTCACGCCGGAAACTGTGCGTAGCATACGCATCACGATCATCCGCGACAGCCAGCCGACGGATTGGCCGGACCCGTGCAAAATACTGGATACCAAAGCTGCTTTGACCCCTGTGCTGACTTATCTGCAGAGTGTCGCTATTACCGACTCATCGGCGGCACACCCAGATAAGCTGTTTACCGCTGTACCTGGAGCAACAGCGTTGGGCGTGGACATTGAGCTGACCGACGGCAGCACGTCAAACTATTGTTTCAACCAAATGCAGATGTACGCAGGCTATAGCTACACCATCTCTGCAGCAAAGGATTTAGTAGCACTGTATGAAAGCCTGCCAATCGCGGAGTTCTATCCGCAGATCGGCAATGTGCTGACA
Source organism: Bacillota bacterium (assembly GCA_023410875.1). GTDB lineage: Bacteria > Bacillota > Clostridia > Christensenellales > UMGS416 > JAEYRA01. The sequence goes on from JAEYPH010000083.1 coordinate 9,197, forward strand.
TCATCGTCAAAATACAACGATGATGACATCTTCATTCGCAGAGGGGCCGACATCCCACAAGGCCCTTGTTCCGTCGGCCAGCTCATCCGACGCGAGGATGGCGAGGAAACGGTGCTCCATGAGTGGGTCAGCCTGTCGCCTTTCTTCTTTGAGAAGAGCGATGACCGAATTGTATTCGCTGGCTATCCCGGTGGCGACACTCCTTCGCTGGAATCGGTGCGCTATTACAGCATGGACGAGAACGGTGGCGACCTCAAGGAGCTGGATGCCAAGTTTCACGACGTGGAAAGCCCCATATGGTTCAATGACATGATTTACTATGTTGGCTGGACCCAGGACAACGTGTACCCCAAACCCCTCAACAGCGCCCGCGCCGATTTTACCCGTCACATCAAGGTGATGGACATCCCCGGCCCACTGGTGGGCATCAGCATCAACGGCGGCGGGGTTTATTGCCTGAGCGCCGACCGCAAGAGCCTTTTGCGCATGCCCGATACCGTCGTGAAGTCCTTTCCTGCTCCCATCCAACAGGTCGCCTATATCCAGGCCTACAATCAATACACTTTTACCGATAGCAGCAGCAAGGAGCATAACTGGAATCCCGATTGAGTTCAGTTGGGCAAACCTCCTGCG
>JAEYPH010000093.1 GCA_023410875.1 Bacillota bacterium
TACTGTCCATCCTTCGTCCTCCTTCTAGTTGCTTGCGGTTGGCAGACCTGCTTGCATCCTATCAGAGTGTGCGAAGGATGGCTACTTATAGCTGGAAGCTTCCCTGAACCCCCAGCCTAGCTGGGGGTTTTCGTTTCACAAGAAATCGCCGGCGATAAGCATCGCCGGCGAATTAAGCTAGGGGTGGTCTCGGCGGGGGAGAAGTTCCCCCGCCGACTCACGCCGTTTTGTTTAACCACACGGCCTGGCATGCTGACCCGCGGCACACGGAGCGTCCCGTTTAATGCTGCTTCCTTCCGGACCTGACATGATTCACGGCGTCGCGTTGCACGGGACCCACCAGACCGCGTGGGTAAGCAAAACAGCGAAAGGTGGACTTTATTTTAACCCAATACAGCCAAGTGCGCAAGCTATATTTCGCTGGAAGAACGGTGGGTGTTCGATCGTATCCAATGTAAAAAATAACATAAGAAGACCGACCCATTGTGCGAAACGTGATATACTTTCAGTGTTATGACGCACAGGGAGTACGATATGAAAAAAGGCATCGTTCTATTGCTGATTCTCGCGCTTCTGGCCGGCTGCACGCCGAAACCTGCGCTAGACCCTTCCGCACCGTATGTAGATATCACCTTCACCTACGGGGAAGGGCTGCGCTACCCGCCCAGCTACGCGATCTGGGCGCAGGACGAAGCGGGCAACAAGACCACCCTGTTCGTTAGCCGGAAGTCCGCTTCCAAGCGCTTTGTGACCGAGACCCGGCCCGCCACGCTGCCGATATGGGCGGGCATCCGCGAGGAGTCGGTGGACGCTGTGTCCGGCGCGACGCCCTCCAGCGGGCTCAAGCTGCAGCGCAATCTGCCGGAGTCAATGCAGGGCAAGCCTTTCACGCTGTTCATAGAGGCCAACGCGTCCTATGACTACAACGACTACTACAGCGAGGGTCTGAAAAAGGGCGACGAGGGCTACAACGACGTGAACGGCCAGCCCTCGGTGCTATGGAGTGCCGCCATTGATGGCTCGAGGGCCACGGTGACGCCCGTGCTAATCGGCCGGGGCGACGTGACCGGAGCGGATCATCTGGTACATGAGGACATGGACAGCGTTACCTCCGCCAAGGAACTGCTGCGAGACATCGTCGTGACCGTCAGTCAAGGTGAATAGAAAAAAATACGAGAGATGGACGCCTATGGCTTCCCCTGGAGGGGAAGCTGTCGCCGAAGGCGACTGATGAGGTGTGAACCTGATTTAGTGATAGTTAGTAATAGACCACCTCATCCGGCGCTGCGCGCCACCTTCCCCTCGAGGGGAAGGCATGTCATACAACAGGCTTGTCAATATAATAACGGCGAGAGGTCTTCCTCTCGCCGTTTCTCATTGTCTCAGCCAACCATCTCAATATAGCGCTTCAAATTCTCATACCCGATCGTGATACCCTGTATCGGGTCCTCCAGGCCTTCAAACTCCAGCGACACCGTGCCTTCATAGCCGGCATTCTTCAGCAGGCGCAGGCATTGCAGCACCGGCACCTCCCCGTGGCCCACGATGGCGCCGCGCAGATAGTTGCCGCCGCGGCTGCGGAACCAGCCCTGGCCGGGGTCAGGCAGCATGCCGGACTTGATGTGGAAATCCTTGGCGTGCACATGGAACGCGTAAGGCGCGGCGATGCCCACGGCCTTGAAGGGTTCTTCGTCGGCGCACACGAAGTTGCCCATGTCCACGAGCCAGCCGAAGTTCGGGTGGTTCACGGCGTTCATGAGCTTCTCTACCCGGGCGCTGTCCTGGGCGAAGTAGCCATGGTTCTCCACCATCGTGCGGATGCCCATGGTGGCGGCCTGCTCGGTGACGGCGCGGCAGCCCTTGGCCAGCAGCGGCAGCACGTCGTCGAAGGCCCGTGGCCCGTGCCAGTTGGCCCCCAGGCCCCAGGTGGCGTCGTGGCGCATACCCGGCGCGCCCATGAGGCTGGCTGCTTTCAGTTCCTCTTCCAGCGCGGCGATCTGCCCGTCCAGCCCGCCGGGGTGGTTCAGGAAATCTGCGGCGATCGTGTAGTTGCCGACCTCGATGCCCACACGCTGGGCCTCGTCGCGGATGCGCGGCGCGAAGCTGACCGGCGTCTCGCCCTCGGGCAGGTGCAGCGTGGCGAACTCGATGATGTCAAAGCCAATTTCCTTGGCCTTGGCGATGACGTCCAGCTGGCTCATAGCCCCGCTGGCCACCAGCCGGTGGAAGCTATAGGAACTCACTCCGATCTTCATAATGCAAACCTCCAATGGTATATACCAGTATCATAGCACAATGGTCATCGCCGCGGTAGATAGCAAAACAGCGTGGGCTCCCCCGCGCTGTTTTGCCGCTTTTCATTACTCCCTAAACCTGCCTGGAGCCTTGCAGCTCCGTGGTAATCCTGGCTGCTTCGCCGAAGCTGGGCTTCAGCGCCTTGTAAAGGTCCCGATACAAAGGATAGTACTTGCGATAGACCTCGCTGCCGGCGATATCGGGATTCTGCCGGCGGGTGACCTGTATCGTCGCTTCGCACGCTTCACGGACGCTATTATACACCCCTGTACCCACACCTGCAAGCAGCGCCACACCCAGCGCGCCGCCCTCGCTGGAGTTGACGGTCACGATGTCGCAGCCGAACATGTCCGCCTGCATCTGCCGCCACAGCTCGCTCCTGCCGCCGCCGCCACTGGCGCGCACCTCGGCGGCCTGCACGCCCATCTCGCGGATGATGCTGATGCAATCCAACAGGCTGTAACCCACGCCCTCCATAACGGCGCGGATCACCTCCTGGCGGCGGTGCCTGGCCGTGAGGCCGAAGAACACGCCGCGGGCGTTGGCGTCCAGGTGGGGCGTGCGCTCGCCCATCAGATAGGGCAGATAGATCAGCCCCTCGCAGCCGGGCTGAGCCTGCGCCGCCTCGCGGCCCATCAGGTCATAGGTATCCAGACCAATGCGCCCAGCCAGCTCGCGCTCCATGGCGCCGAACTCGTTGCGCAGCCATTGCAGGCTCAGGCCCGCGCCCTGGGTAACTCCCATGACATGCCACGCACCGGGCACGGCATGGCAGAAGGTGTGCACGCGGCCCAGCGGGTCGATGGCCACATCATCCATGTGGGCGAATACGACGCCGGACGTGCCGATCGTGGAGGAAATGACACCGGGGCGCACGATGCCGTTGCCCACGGCCCCGGCGGCCTGGTCGCCGCCGCCGCCCACCACGGGCATGCCCTCCCACAAACCGGTCAACTGGGCCGCCTCGCGGGTCAGCTTGCCGCTGACCTCGTAGGATTCATACACCTTGGGCAGCCACTCCATGGGAATGCCCAGCTTGCCCAGCACCTCGGCGGACCACTGGCGCTTGGGTACATCCAGGAACTGCATGCCGCTGGCGTCGCTTACCTCGGTGGCGTATTCGCCGGTCAACATCAGGCGCACATAGTCCTTGGGCAGCAGGACCCTTCGGGTCTTCTCGTAGATTTCCGGCTGGTGATTCTTCACCCACATGACCTTGGACGCGGTGAAGCCGGTCAGCGCCGGGTTGGCGGTGATCTCAATCAGGCGCTTGGCCCCGACCAGCGCGGTGATTTGGTCGCACTCGGCCTGGGTGCGCTGGTCGCACCAGATGATGGACGGCCGCAGCACGCGGTCCTGGGCGTCCAAGAGCACCATGCCGTGCATCTGGCCGCTGAGGCCCAGGCCGGCGATGTCGCGAGAGTTCACGCCGCTCTTTTTGACGACCTCGGCAATGGAGCCGGCGCTGGCCCGCCACCAGTCGGCGGGGTCCTGCTCGGCCCAGCCGGTCTGCGGCTGGCTCAAAGGGTATTCCCAAGTGGCCGAGGCGACGGTAACACCCCGCTCGTCGAAGAGCACGGTCTTGGTGCCGGAAGTGCCGATGTCAATGCCCAACAGATAGGCCATGGTAGCCTCCATATACAAATGATCCTTTATATTTCTACAACCTTAACGCCATTCCTTCTGAGCAGAGCCGCCGTTACACCGTCTCCAGGGCGCAAAGCGCCGGAAAACGTGCCGTCATAGATGCGGCCCACGCCGCAGGAGGGGCTCTTGGCCTTGAGCCACACCTCAGTTGCACCGTGCTTGCGGCACAGCTCCAGCGTGGCCTGAGCACCGCGCAGGAACTCCTGGGTCCGGTCCTCGCCGTCACGGCTCATGACTTTGGCCCGGCCGTCCAGCACGTCCGCGCCGTCGCCGCCCACGATCTCCGAGGGCACCCGGGGTATTTTTAGTCCACCCAATGTCTCAGGACAAAACACCTTGGCTTCTCCCCTTTTCACCACGTCCAAAATGCGTTCGTCGGGCTTGCTCTGCCCGTCGTAGCGGCATGGGATGCCCGCCAGGCAGGCGCTCACCAGTATCATCGTATCTCCCCTAACAATCAGAATGATTGTGTTCATTGTACTTCGTCCCGGCGAATCAGGAAAGGGCTTTGCGGTTTACGGCTTGACATTCATCCGGGAAACGTTATAACTAAGAAAACGAATTCATTTCCATGGAGAAGGAGAACAGCATGCCCATTCAAAAGACGACACACGAATACAAGCGGATCAACGGCTGTTCCATAGAAGCCGATGTATACCTTGCCCGGCAGCCCCGCTCCCCCGTGGTTCTCTATCTACACGGCGGAGCCCTGATCTTCGGCAACAGGCAGGCCACGCATGATTATCAGGTCGAGCTGCTCAACAAGGCGGGGTTCTCCGTCGTGTCCGCAGACTACCGGCTGGCCCCGGAAACAGGCATTGAAGGCATCCTTGACGACGTGCGCGACGCCATGGCCTGGGTAACCGGCGAAGCAGCCGGGCAACTGGGCTTTGACGGGAGCCGGCTGGCGGTCATGGGCTCGTCTGCAGGCGGCTATCTGTCGCTGATGACGGGCACCTTTGGTGTCCGGCCTCGGGCCATCGTGTCGTTCTTCGGCTACGGCGACATACTGGGCGAGTGGTACTCCCGGCCCAGCGAGCATTACTGCCAGCATCCGTTGGTTTCGCGGGAGGAAGCGCTGCGGGCCGTGGGCACGGAGGCAACGACCGCGGGCGAATTCAGCCGGTTCGCCTATTATCTGTACACCCGCCAGCAGGGGAATTGGGTGCAGAGTGTCAGCGGCCTGCACCCCGAGGAAGACCGGGAGAAGCTGCTGGCGTACTGCCCTGCATTTCAGGCCCGGCCGGATTACCCGCCGACGATTCTGCTGCACGGCGACGCGGACACCGATGTTCCCTATGGCCAGTCCGTCGCCATGCACGTAAGGCTGCGGGACTTGGGCGTGGAGAGCGAACTCGTCACGATGCCCGGCATGGGCCATAGCTTTGACCAGGACGGCACAAACCCCGAAGTGCAGCGGGCCATGGAGCAGGTACTGGCTTTCCTTCGAAAGCACGTGTAACGTGTACGCAAGGGGCTGTCACGCTAAGCGCGACAGCCCCTTAGATTCATCTTATTGCAGTGAGACGATGGTAACGCCGTCCTCGCCCTCGCCGTAGCGGCCAAGGCGGAAGGCCTTCACATGGGGATGGTGGCGCAGCGAGTCGTGGATGGCCGCCCGCAGCTTGCCGGTGCCCTTGCCGTGGATGATGTTGACCTCGGTGAGCCCGGACATCACCGCCTCGTCCAGATAGCGGTCCACCTCCTGCAGGCCTTCCTCGGCGTTGCGGCCGCGGATGTCCAGCTCGCGGGCGGTGTTGCCCATGCGCAGCATGGAGGCACGCTCGGCCCGGCGTTCGGCCTTGCGCTCGGACCCAGTGGCCCGGCGCAGCTTCTCCACGTTGGTCATGAGCTTCATGATGCCTGCCTGCACGCTCAGGTTGCCGTCGCGGTCCGGAAGAGTCAGCACCGAGGCGGTCTGGTTGCTGTCCATCAGCACAACCTGTTCGCCCAGTTTCAAATCCTTGGGCGCGGGGGTCAGGCGCTCGGGCTGGGCGCTGGCCGCCAGCTCCTCGGTCACCGCGCGGATGCGGTCGCGGGCCTGTTGGATGTCGCGCTCGCGGTTGTCCGAGCGGTTTTCCTTGAGGCTGCGGATGTCCTTGATGATCTGCTCGCTCTCGAAGCGGGCGCGCTCGATGAGCTTGCGGGCCTCGTCTTTGGCGTCCAGCAGCACCTTGTCCCGTTGGCGCTCCAGGCGCTCGCGCTCGCGGTCGGCGATGCGGTGCAGGTCGGCGATTTCTCGGCGCAGCTGCTCGGCCTCCTCGCGCTCCCGCAGGGCGGCCTCCTTGGCCTTCTCGGCGCTCTGTATCACGTCCTCAAAGCGGATGACGTCCTTGGTCAGGCGCTCCCGGGCGCTGTCGATGACATTCTCCGGCAGGCCCAGCCGCCGGGAAATTTCGAAGGCATTGGACTTGCCCGGAATGCCCAGCGTCAGCTTGTAGGTCGGCCGGAGGGATTCCACGTCGAACTCCATGGAGGCGTTTTCCACGCCGGCGGTGGCCAGCGCGTAGGCTTTGAGTTCGCTGTAGTGGGTCGTGGCCATCACCTTGCTACGGGCGGCTTTCAGGCGTTCCAGGATCGCGATGGCCAGCGCGGAGCCCTCGTTGGGGTCGGTGCCGGCGCCCAGCTCGTCCAGCAGCACCAGCGAGCCGCCGTCGGCCTGCTCCAGGATACTCACGATGTTGCGCATGTGGCTGGAGAACGTGGACAGGCTCTGCTCGATGCTTTGCTCGTCGCCGATGTCGGCATACACGCCGTCGAACACCGGCATCTCGCAGCCGTCGTCCGCCGGCAGGAACAGACCGGCCTGCGTCATCAGCGCGAACAAGCCCACGGTCTTGAGCGTCACGGTCTTGCCGCCGGTGTTGGGGCCGGTGATCAGCAACGACGTGAAGTGCCGGCCCAGCTCCAGGCTGATGGGCACCACAGCCGCCGGGTCGATGAGCGGATGGCGGCCGCGCACGATGCGCACGCCGCCGCCAGGGGTCACCAGCGGCGGCCGGGCGCGCATCACAGCGGCCAGCCGCGCCTTGGCAAACAGGAAGTCCATTTGGGCCAGCGTCTCCAGCGCGTAGCCCATGGCCTCGCCGTGGGGGCGCAGCTGCTCGCTGAGTTCATGCAGAATGCGCTGAACCTCCTCAACCTCTTGCAGCTCCAACTCCCGAAGCTCGTTGTTGATCTCCACGACCTCCAGAGGCTCGACGAACAGCGTCGCGCCGCTGCCGCTCTGGTCGTGCACCAGGCCGGGAACGCGGCCCCGGTGCTCCTGGCGCACGGGCACCACATAGCGCCCTGCCCGCTGGGTCACGATGGAATCCATCAGCGCGTCCTTGTACTGGCTGGAGCGCACAATGCTCTCCAGCTTTTGGCGGATGCGCACATGGCACAGGCCGATGCGCCGACGGATGGAGGCCAGAGCGCCGGAAGCGCCGTCGGCCACGCGGTCCTCGCTCTCGATGCAGCGCTCAATGGTGGCCTCCATGTCCTTTAGGATGATCAGCGCCTCGCTCAGTTCCAGCAGATGGGGGCCGGCGGGTGTCTTGTCCCGGCGCAGCGTGGCCTTCACCGTGCGGCTGACCTTGAGCGTGTTGGCCACGCTCAGCAGCTCGCCGGGGCTCAGGATCAGCCCGATGCGGGTCTTGTGAATGGCCTCGCGTATGTCGTTGAAGCCGTGCAGCGGCGCCGAGCCGGATTTGTCGATGTAGTCCACGGCCTCGAAGGTGCCGTTCTGCGCAGCGGCCACCTCCAGTGGGTTGTCGGTGGGCTTCAGAGCCTCGGCAAGCTCCCGGCCCATGAAGCTTTCGCACTCGTTGGCCAGCATGGCGCGTATCTTGTCAAATTCCAGGGTCTTGATGGCTTTATCGTTCATCGCTTTGCGATCCTTTCATGTTTTAGGGTTTCCAGCGTATCCAAATCGACGCATAAAAAAAGCAGCGTTGCCGCTGCTTTGTCAGTCGTTTCAAAATAGCCCGTGCCGTCAGCCCTTCTTCAATTCCTTGCTGAAGGTCGTCACATTGTCCCTGCGTTGGGGCTGGGCCTGGGAGGATTTGTCCATCTTGAGGAAGGCTTCCTTCTCCCCGCGCAGCTCCATCACTTCATCGGCGATGTTGATCGCTGCCATCACAGCGATCATGGCGGTGCTCAGGTTGTCGCGCTGCCGGGACACCTCGGCCATCTTCTTGTCGACATAGATGGCGACCTTGTGGATGTACTCCTCCGGCAGATCGGCGAGCAGGGCATACTCGTTGCCTGCAATCCGTACGATCGTTTTATTCTTCTGCGACACACCGCTCACCTCCCCCGCATGACGATCTACACCAACATATTACAATAACCGAACACTGGGCACAAGTAGCAATTTACAGTTTTACCAGCAAATTACAGCCTTTATGCCCTCATTTCGGCATCATGCGCGGCTTTGAGCGTGGCCACCACGCGGTTGAACACGGCGGTAACCTCGTCGTCCACCAGCGTGTGGTCGGCGGCCTGCAGGCGCAGCGAGAACGCCACGCTCTTGCGGCCCTCGGCCACCTGCTTACCCTCGTAGATGTCGAAGAGCTCCACGGCCTCCAGCAGAGCGCCGCCGGCACTGCGGATGCAGGCCAGCAGATCGCCCACGGCGGTGTCGCGGCCCACAGTGACGGCCAGGTCGCGGCTGACCGACGGGAACTTGGGCAGCGGCACAATGGGCGCGTCGGGGTTGCCCAGGGCCAGCAGCGCATCCACATCCACCTCGGCCACCAGCACCCGGCGGCTGAGCTCAAAGCGCTCGGCCACGTCCGGGTGCACCTCGCCCAGAACGGCGATACGGATGTCCCCTATCCACAGCTCGGCGCTGCGGCCGGGGTGGTGATATGCCGCGCCGCCGGCACGAGTCGTGGCCTCCGGCACGCCGAAGCGCTCCAGCAGCGTCTCCACAATGCCCTTGAGGTCGAAGAAGTCCGTCCTCTCATCGGCGATACCGATGCAGGCCCACTCCCGCTCCTCACACGGCGTGTCCAGCGAATAGGAGCCGTCGGCGTTGCGGGGCGCGGCGTTGGCCTTGGCCCGGAAGGTATGGGCGATCTCGAACAGGCGCACGGCCCCGGCCTTGCGGTTCAGGTTGTTGGCCAGAGAGCGCAGCATGGAGGGCGCCAGCGTGGGGCGCATCAGGCTATAGTCCTCGCCGATGGGATTTATCAGGCGCACGCCGGCCCGCAGCGGGTCGTCAGAGGCCAAGCCAAGCTTGTCCAGCGACGACGGCGCGATGAAGGAATAGCTCATAGCTTCATTTAGACCCATGGCGCTTAAGAGCTGGCGCAGCTTCAGCGCGTCCTGCTGGCGGGCGGTGCGCCGGCCCATCAGCGCCTCTCCCGGCGGGGCCACCGAGGGGATTGCGCCGTAGCCATACAGCCGCTGCACCTCTTCGGCGATGTCGGCGAAGGTCTCTACGTCGTCGCGCCACAGCGGCACCGTCAGTTCCAGCGCGTCGCCTGCGGGCTGCACACCGAAGCCCAGGCGGGCCAGGATATCTGAAATGCTCTGGGTGGGTATCTGCTGCCCCAGCAGCGCGCATACCCGAGCGGGGCTCACGGTGAGCGTCCGTGGCGCGATGTCGGCCTGCCGGCAATCTATAACGCCGGGCACGACGTCGCCGGCGCCCAGCAGCTGCACCAGCGCCATGGCACGGTTGAGAGCCTGCTCGGTCAGATACAGCGGCAGATTCTTTTCATAGCGCGCCGAGCTTTCGGTGCGCATGCCCTGGGCACGGGAAGTCAGGCGGTTGCTGCTCCACTCGAAGTTGGCGCTCTCGAATACGACGGTCGTGGTGTCCTCGAAGATGCCGGAAAGCTCGCCGCCCATGACGCCGGCCAAGGCTACCGGGCCCTCACCATCGGCGATGACGAGGTTGCGGGGGTTCAGCGTGCGCTGCTTGCCGTCCAGCGTCTGGAGGGTTTCCCCCTCTCCTGCCCGCCGAACAATGATCTGTTGGCCGCGGATATAGCGGTGGTCGAAGGCATGCATGGGCTGGCCCATCTCCAGCATCACGTAGTTCGTAATGTCCACGATGTTGTTGATGGGCCGCACGCCGCAGGCGGCCAGAGCCTGGCGCATCCACAGCGGCGAGGGGGCGATCTTCACGTTGCGCACAACCCGGGCCATGTAGCGCGGGCACAGGTCATAATCGCGCACGTCCACCCTCAGGTAGTCGCCCACCATGCCGTCCTTAGCCTCGGCATAGTCCAGCGACGGCATGCGCAGCGGCGCGCCGAGGATCGCCGAAGCCTCCCGTGCCAGGCCCAATATGCTCATGCAGTCGGCGGCGCGGTTGGCGGTGATCTTGAAATCTATGACCGGCTCCTTGATGCCCACGATGTCCAGCACATCGCTGCCGGGGGCGTACTCCTCTTGGAAGATCAGGATGCCATCCACCGACGCGCCGGGGTAGTAATCGTCGCCGATGCCCAGCTCCTCGCCGGCGCACAGCATACCCTCGCTCTCCACGCCGCGCAGCTTGGAGCGCTTGATGACGATGCCACCGGGCAGGCGCGAGCCCACGACGCTGACCGGCACCAGCGCGCCTTCGAACACATTGGTTGCCCCGGTCACAATCTGGGAGGGGGGCTTCGCCCCTCCTATATCGACCGTACAAACTACGAGCTTATCGGCGTTGGGATGGCGCTCGATCTTCAGGATGCGGCCCACGACGATGTTGCTGATCTCGGCGGCGGGCGTCAGTATTTCTTCCACCTCGAAGCCGGCCATAATCATGCGCCGGGAGAACTCGGCGATGTCCGGGCCGATGTCGGTATATTCCTTAAGCCATTTGAGCGGTGTCTTCATCTCTCGCTCCCCCTCACTTGATTTGTTCGAGGAACCTTAGATCGTTCTCGAACAGCGTCCGCAGGTCGGAAATGCCGTATTTGCTGACGGTCAGCCGGTCCAGCCCCATGCCGAAGGCGAAGCCGGAGAACTCGTTGGAATCGATGCCGCACATATCCAGAACCTTCGGGTTGACCATTCCGCATCCTAAGAGCTCGATCCAGCCGGTGCCGCGGCACACGCGGCAGCCTTCGTCCTTACCGTCGCACACGTAGCACGAGATGTCCACCTCAGCGCTTGGCTCTGTGAACGGGAAAAAGCTGGGCCGGAAGCGGGTGCGCGTGCGCTCTCCGTAGAACTCCCGGGCGAAGATGTCCAGCGTACCCTTGAGGTGCCCCATATGGATGCCACGATCCACGACCAATCCCTCGATCTGGTGGAACACCGGAGAATGGGTCGCGTCCACCTCGTCCAGGCGGTAGACGCGGCCGGGGCACACGATGCGTATCGGCGGCGCCTGCGTCAGCATCGTGCGGGCCTGCACCGGCGAGGTGTGGGTGCGCAGCAGGCTGTTGGCGTCCACATAGAACGAATCGTGCATGTCGCGGCTGGGGTGGTTGGCCGGCAGGTTCAGAAGCTCAAAGTTGAAGTGATCCCACTCGACCTCCGGCCCTTCGGCGATGGAGAAGCCCATGCCGATGAACACATCCTCGGCCTGCTTGCGCACCAGCGACAGCGGGTGCAGATGGCCGAGAACGGGTTTGCGGCCGGGGATCGTCACATCCAGGCGCTCCTGGGCCAGGCGCTGGGCCTGCGCGGCGTTTTGCAGCGTTGCCAGGCGCTCGTCGATGGCGGCCTCCAGCTCGGCGCGCACGTCGTTTACGCGCTTGCCCATGGCGGGGCGCTCCTCGGCAGGCAAGCCGCCCATGGCGCGCAGCAGCCCGGTGAGCTCCCCCTTCTTGCCCAGCACCTTGACGCGCAGCTGCTCCAGCTCTTCCAAGGTCTGCGCCTGTTCCAGCAGAGCACGGGTCTCCGCGGCGATGCGTTGCAGTTCGTTTTGCATGTCCCTACCCCTTTCCCGAAACAGTCATGACCACCGGCTTAGCCGGTGGCTTGCACCAGCCCTATAAGGGCATGATACAGGCTTGCGCCTAAAAGGCGCTCTGAAAATCTGCCAACCGCAAGCATTCTCTGGCAGCCCCTTAAGGG
>JAEYPH010000096.1 GCA_023410875.1 Bacillota bacterium
TACTGTCCATCCTTCGTCCTCCTTCTAGTTGCTTGCGGTTGGCAGACCTGCTTGCATCCTATCAGAGTGTGCGAAGGATGGCTACTTATAGCTGGAAGCTTCCCTGAACCCCCAGCCTAGCTGGGGGGTTTCGTTTCACAACAAAAGCCGGAGATCACTCTCCGGCTTGCTCACCTGTACAATCAGTTATGAATATTAACTATTCCACACTCACAATATAATAGTAGATCGGCTGCCCTCCGTGGTATGCCTCGGCGTCGCAGTTTTTAAACTCGGCGCGGATGCGATCCCGCAGGGCCAACGCATCTTGCTCACGCACGTCGGCGCCCCAATAGAAACTGACCATGGAGCTCTGGTCGTCACTCAAGGACCGCACAAGGTCTATGGTGACTTCCTCCACGCTCTGCCCCACGGCCACGATGGCCTTTTCGCCGATGCCCAGGATGTCGCCCTTCTTGATGTCAAAGCCGTCGGCGGAGCTGTCGCGCACGGCGTAAGTGACGCTGCCGCTGCGCACAATCTTGAAGGCGTCGGCCATGGCCTGGGCGTTCTCCTCCGGCGAGGCTTCGGGGTTGAAGGCCAGCGCCGCAGCGATGCCCTGGGGCACCGTCTTGGTGGGTACCACATACACCTGGCAGCCCACGAGCTCCACGGCCTGCCGGGCAGCCAAAATGATGTTGCTGTTGTTGGGCAGCACCAGCACATGGTTGGCGTTTACGGCACGGATGGCTGTGGCAATGTCCTCGGCGGAAGGGTTCATCGTCTGGCCGCCCTCCACAAAGCCATCCACCATGATGTCGTGGAAGATGCCCTTGATGCCCTCGCCGGCGGCCACAGCCACAATGGCCTGCTCCTTGGGCGGAGCGCTGGGCTGGGGGGCCGATGCTGCGCGCCGCTCCATGATCTCGCGGTGCTGCTCACGCATGTTTTCGATCTTGATGGCCGAAAGCTCGCCCAACTGCAGCGCCAGGGTCAGCACCTTGTCCGGCGTCTCGCTGTGGATGTGCACCTTGAGGATGGTCTCGTCATGCACCAACACCATGGAATCGCCCAGCGTCTCCAGGCGGGCACGCAGGCGCTCGATGGCGGCGGCATCCACATTGGGCTTGAGATTTTCAATCAGGAATTCGGTGCAATAGCCCTTCTCGATGACGTCCTCGTCGTGGAAAGGCTCAAAGAGCTCGGACTTGGGGCTGGGCGCGGCGGGTGCTGCGGGCTGGGCCGCCTTGGGCGCCGGGGTCACCAAGCCGCGGCCTTGCAGCGATGCCAAAAAGCCTTCATAAATCGTCAGCAGACCGCGGCCGCCGGCATCCACAACGCCGGCCTTCTTGAGCACGTCCAGCATGTCCGGCGTGCGCTGCAGCGTCTGCTCGCCGTATACCAGCACAGCCTCCATGAGCGTGGTCACATCGGCTCCGGCGGCGGCCTGGCGGGCAGCTTCCTCGGCGCAAGCGCGGCTCACAGTCAGTATCGTGCCCTCCCGGGGCTTCATCACGGCCTTATAGGCGGTCTCCACACCGGCGCGCATGGCATCGGCAAAGGCGTGGGCATCCAGCTCCTGGTTGCCGTCCACACCCTTGGAAAAGCCGCGGAACAGCTGGCTTAAGATGACGCCGGAATTGCCTCGGGCACCCTTGAGCGCGCCTTTGGCCAGCGCGTCGGCCACCGTCGGGCACGTGGGCATCGTCACAGCCTGTACCTCACGGCAGGCGTTCTGCAGCGTCAGGCTCATGTTGGTGCCGGTGTCGCCGTCGGGCACCGGGAATACGTTCAACTGGTTGATGTCGGCCTTGTTGCTTTCCAGCAATGCTGCGCCGTTTAATATCATCTCCCGCAATAGGGCGCCGTCGATCCTGTTAAAAGCCAATTCCCCGTCTCCTCCTAACCAATGTGGAGCGCCGGGCCCCGCCCAGCTCCTAAAAGCTATACGCGGACACCCTCTACCACGATGTTAACCTTTGTCACCCGCAGCCCAGTCTCTTGTTCCACGTTATAGCGTATGATGTCGATGGCGGATTCGGCAACCACATTGATGGAGGTGCCGTACTCCACAATGACATACATCGTGATCTGCGTCTCGTCGCCGTTGGATGCCACGCGAACGCCCTTGGCATAATTCTCGCGGTTGAGCAGCTCCGCAATGCCATCGCTGGCCCGCTTGCCGCTCATGCCCACGATGCCGTAGCATTGTTCAGCCGCGCGACCGGCGATGGCGGCGATGACCTCGTTGGAGATGTTGATGGCGCCGTAATTGGTGATGATGCTGGCCATATGGTTCCCTCCTGTGACAGACGGCCCGTCAAGCTCTTTTCTCTATATTTTATGTCGGCACGCCGTTTTCAATATCAAAACTTCGCACCGTCGGGCACTTCGCGCGGGCGAGCCATGGTTGAATATGGTAGTCGCGGACGAATGCCGAAAGCTGTATACGGTTTTTGCGCAGCAACACAGGCTGCGCACGGAATTTATTTTAGCACATCATCGGCAGTTTGAACAGATGTGTTGAGCAATCGGTCCAAATAATGTTAGCAATTCTAATCTTTCTCATCGTGCACGCACAAAGAAAAGGCCGCCCATTCAAAGCGGCCTTGGTTCGTCTGGTTTTCGTCTGGCTCACACCACCGTCTGTGCGGGTTGATCGAAGGCTTCGCGGTTAGCCATCGCATAATCGCGCAGCGTGAAGTCGTAGATGCACCACAGAGCGCTGAAGACGCCGCCCAGGAGCACGTTGACAACCAGCCCGATGATGAGGTTGTTCATCGATTCATAGCTCTGGGGTACCGTATTCCAGCGCTTGAGCGCGTTGTCCCTGGCCTTGAAGTGGGTTGTGGCGTTGTAGATGTTCCACGCGCCGGCGATGATGCCCGCGCATGTGAGCACCTGCACGATACCGATCACCAGCCACACGATGGCGGTGATGTTCTCCCGGCGGGACACCTCCGCGGCGACGGCCTGTTTCTGCTGTTCTGTCATTGGTGTCCTCCCGCTCTTTCCTATCACCGTCAGTATATGGCAATGGCGCACCTGTGTCAATCAACGGCGTCAACAGCAAAGGGCTAGAACCCTGTTTTATTGGTCGGATCGTTGAAGATACCGAAGGCGGCGGCAGCGGCCAGCACGGCGTCGATGATCGCACGGGCGCTGTCGTTGGTGATGCCCACCGCGTTCCACAGGCCAAAGCTGTCACCCACCAGCAGCAGCAGCGCGCCTACGGATGCCCAGGCAGCCTTTGACTTCAATCGATTTTGTTCGGTGTTCATGCGAATTCTCCTTTCTGAAGGTTCCTCCATGGTCATTTTATGTACCGCGCTCCCCTGGGATGAAAACTTGCCGGCGGCGGGTGTTGCAGCGCCAGCACGTAAAAACCAAGCGAAAACGGCCAAGCGCCCACCGCGCCCTTGACAGCGCCGCCTGTCGCGCTAAACTGGAACCAATCCGCATAACAGGAGAACTCACACGAGCATTCAACCGCATAAAACGGCGCTGCCTGAATTATTAGCCCCCGCCGGTGGACCGGAGCAGTTGCGCGCCGCTGTGGAAAACGGCGCCGACGCCGTGTATCTTGGCGCCAAGGCGTTCAGCGCCCGGGCGAGCGCCACCAACTTTACTGACGACGAGCTGCGCCGGGGCATCGAATATGCCCATGGCCGCGGCGTCTCGGTGTATCTGACGATGAACACGCTGGTGGGCGACGGCGAGATGGCCGCCGCCGTGGACGCCGCCGGCGGCGCTTGGCTGGCCGGAGCCGACGCGCTGATCGTGCAAGACCTGGGCCTGGCCCGCGTCTTGCGCACCCACCTGCCCAAATTGCCGCTGCACATGAGCACCCAGGGCACCGTGTTGAGCCTGGAAGGCATCCGGGCGCTGGCCCCGCTGGGCTTCTCCCGGTTCATCCTGGCCCGGGAGTTGCCCATGGAGCGCGTGGCGGCCATCGTCTCGGCATCGGATATTCCCGTGGAAGTTTTTGTCCACGGCGCGCTGTGCGTGTGCTACAGCGGCCAGTGCCACATGAGCAGCATGATCGGCGCGCGCAGCGGCAACCGGGGCCGGTGCGCCCAGCCGTGCAGGTTGCCTTACAGTTTGGGAAAGATACAGGCTTTTGCGGCACATCAGTCGCCGCTTATCAGCGGCGACGCTCGCCCCTGCGGGGCGACCGGCAACGCTCTTATATCGGCAAAGCCGACATCCCGCGTTGCCTGCCTTAGCCCCAAAGACCTGTGCGCGTTGGAGCAGCTGCCGGCCCTCGTGCAGGCCGGCGTGGCGGCACTCAAGATCGAGGGCCGGTTGAAGTCCCCGGACTATGTCGCCGTCGTCACCCACATCTATCGCAAGACGTTGGACCGCATCGCCGAGGGCCTTCCGTCGGCCGTAAGCCAGGAAGACCTCAACGACCTGGCCCAGGTGTTCAACCGGGGCTTCACCGCCGGCTGGCTGGGCGGCGCGCGGGGAGAGAGCCTTTCCGACGCCGGCCCGCCGGGCCATCGGGGCGTGCCCGAGCCCGACCCCACGCTGGCCGAACGCGCCCGCCGCAGCTTCGAGGGCATCCACAAGCGCATACCGGTTCACGGCCGCTTCACCGCCGCCGTGGGACAGCCTCTGTTCTTCCATGTATGGGACGATGAGGGCCACAGCGCCCAGGCTGCCAGCCCCGAACCGGCCCAGGCCGCCCGCACCCAACCGCTCACGGCCGAGGCCGCCCGCGAGCAGCTGGACAAGACCGGCCCATGGCCTTTCACTCTGGCCGATTGCGAAACCACCGTGGACGGCGTCGCCGCCGCGCCCAAGTCCGCTCTCAACGCGCTGCGCCGGGAGGCCCTCGATGCGCTGCTGGTGTTAAGGGAGAACCGATATCCGGAGCGTCTCGGCTTCCCCTCGGAGGGGAAGCTGTCGCCACAGGCGACTGATGAGGTGGTACTTCTAGCTGGCAGCACCTCATCCGGCGCTTCGCGCCACCTTCCAGGTCGCAGGGGCGAGCAGGATGCGCAGCATCCGGCCAGCCCCCTCAAGGGGAAGGCAAGTCATGGGGTAAACAGTCCGGTAGAGCCCCAGCTATCGGTCGTGCTAACCCGCTGGCGGCCGGACCTGGCCCCGGCGCTGGCGGAGGTTCCTCGCGTGTTCGCTCCGCTGGACGACTGGCTCAAAGGCACGCTGCCGGCCAATGTGTTCCCTCGCATCCCCTTCTACACCGATCTTCAAGCCGACCGCCCCGATGCCGTGGCCGCTCTGCATGAGTGCCGCCCAGCCCTCGCGCTGGCCGGCAGCGCCGGCCACTTAGCCGCGCTGGCCCAGGCCGGTGTAGCCGCCGTAGCGGATTACACGCTGAACGCCTACAACGCCGAGACGCTGCAGGCCCTGGCCGCGCTGGGCTTCGCCGGAGCCACGCTGAGCCACGAGCTGACCATGGCGCAGATACGGGTCATGGGCGCACCCCCGCTTCCGCTAGAGACCGCCGTGTACGGCCGCCTGCCGCTGATGGTGAGCCGACACTGTGTGCTGGGCCGGAATAGGCCGGGCTGCTCCGCGTGCACATCCGGCGGCGCATCGCTCACCGACCGCCGGGGCGCGGCCTTCCCGCTGGCCTTTGACCGCCGGGCGTGCGTGTGTACGATCCTCAATGGCGACGTGCTGGCCGTGCCGCAGTTGGCAGCCCCGCTGGGCCGCGTCGGCGTTTCGTGGCTGCGGCTGTACATCCACGACGAGCCGCCCGAGGCCGTGGCCGCGCTGCTGGCCCGATATGCCGCAGCAGCCCGGGGAGAACCTGTGGACCCGCCCTCGGGTAAGGGGTATACAAAGGGACATTATTTCCGGGGCGTATAGCCTGGCTGGATTTCTCAAAGGCAAAAGGAGGGTTCCATGAACGCCGTATTCCTCAACGATAGCCTGAACGTTGGCCGTGTGTATGACGAGGGCACCGTCGCCCAAATCGCGCAGCTTACCGACCTGTGCCCCGACGTCATCTCCTCCAAGGAGCTGGACGCCTACGTCGAAGTGCTTTCCATGGCCGATGTAATCTTCTCCACGTGGGGCATGCCGGCGCTGACCGACGAGCAGATCGCCCGCTATCTGCCCAACCTGAAGGCCGTGTTCTACGGCGCGGGCAGCGTGCAGGGCTTTGCCCGGCCCTTTCTGCGCCGGGGCATCCGCGTGAGCAGCGCGTGGGTGGCCAATGGCGTTGCCGTCACCGAGTTCTGCTCCAGCGTGATCCTGCTGTCCCTGAAGGGCTTTTTCCCAGCCCACCACATGGCCCGCGCCGACTGGCGGAGCGCCGCCGGCATCGTGGCCCGCCACCCCGGCGTGTATGAAGCCTCGGTGGCGCTGCTGGGCTTGGGCACCATTGGCCGGGGCGTGGCCGAGCGCTTGCGCCTAAGCCCGATCTCCGTGGTCGGCTACGACCCTTACGCCTCCGACGCACTCTTTGACAGCCTGGGCGTGCGCCGCGTGTCGCTGGAAGAGGCCTTCACGTGCGACGTTGTGAGCAACCACATCGCCAACCTGCCCAGCACCCGCGAGATGCTGCGCTACGAGCACTTCCGGCTGCTGCCGGAGCACGGCGCGTTCATCAACACCGGGCGAAACGCCCAGGTGCATGTGCCGGGCCTGGTGCAGGCCTTCACCGAGGTGCCCACCCGCACCGCCTACTTCGACGTAACCGACCCCGAAGAGCCGCCCAAGCCCGGCAACCCGCTGCTAGGGCTGCCCAACGCCTATTTCACGCCCCACATGGCCGGGGCCAGCGGTCGCGAGGTGCGTCGCCAGGGCAAATACATGCTGGAGGAGTATCAGCGGTTTGTGGCCGGGGAGCCTTTGAAGTGGGAGGTTTCCGAGAAGATGCTGGAGACGATGGCGTAAACGGGTAGATGAAAGGGCCTCCGGAGAATCGGGGGCCCCTTTGTCATAGATTGGCACTCTTTCTTGCTAATACTCTGTAGCGGTTTCCAGCATTTCTTTTTCATGAAGCAGGGCGTTCTTCAAATCAGTCAAGCCTTCGGCGGCAGTTTTCCAAACCATTTCCAGATCGAGCGTGTGGTATCCATGGGCCGCACGGTTGCGCATGCCTACCATCTTTGCCCAAGGAATCGCGCCATACTTTTCCTTGAGGCCATCCGGCAGCTCCTTCGATAACTCGCCAATGTTCTGAATGGCTAGGGATACAGCCATGTTCTTTTCAAAGTTATCGATGAACTGTTCTCTTGTACACCCATCTATCATGATCTCGATTCTCCGGATATACTCAAGCATGTGCAGGATTACTTGCTTGGTTTTATGCCTCATAGACAACCTTCGCTTCTTTCTCCACTTCACCCATGAACGGCATTGTCCTAACTGTTGTTCGGGTCAGCAAGTCCACCCTTCTCCCGGTTCCGTGCTCAATATCCTCCGCTATATCATAGAAATCAAAGCCCATGGCTTGGTTCGGCTTGAAGTCAATCAAGATATCGACATCGCTTTGGCTGGTCTGCTCTCCTCGCGCAAATGAGCCGAAAATATATGCTTTCTTGACTTGGGGGTACCTGGCGAGCAGCGTTTTCCGGATAACTTCAGCAACTTCATCAAATGATTGCAGCATGGTCTGCTCCCTCCCTTCACACAGCACGGTCTATCATAGAATGATACCCAAAAAGAGTATAACATGCAATCCTACGTCCTACGCGGTGTGTTAAGCATCGTTCTCTTCGCAATCTTGTTCAAGAAACAGATCGGTGAATCTGCTATGATTGCTTCGGGTGGTAGCGATGGCGGACAATCAGGAAAAAGTAAACGCAGTACAGCGAATGCAAGACTACATGATGACGCACTATCAGGAAGAAATATCTCTGCAGGACCTGGCCGATGCTGCGCTGTATTCGCCTTGGCACGCGCTGCGCGCTTTCACCGAGTTGACGGGGAAAACGCCCTTTGCGTATCTTCGCACGGTCCGGCTTTCCGAGGCGGCAAAAAAGCTGCGTAATTCCGGCGCAAGCGTACTCGACATTGCCCTTAGTTCCGCGTTCGGTTCCCACGAGGGGTTCACCAAGGCATTCTCCCGGGAGTTCGCGATGTCCCCACGCCAATACCGCGAAACAACACCAACGATACCGCTTTTTACCTACTACCCAATCAGCAGCAGCCGATATGAATCATTTGAGAAGGGAGAGTACACAATGCCCAGTACCGTTGTTTTTACACAGGTCATCGAGCGCCCCGCGCGCAAGCTGATCTTGAAAAGAGGGATCAAGGCAACCGATTATTTTGAATATTGTGAAGAGGTCGGTTGTGACGTCTGGGGAATCCTGGAGAGCATAAAGGGCGCTCTTCACGAATCCATCGGCGTTTGGCTCCCGGAGAACATGCGCAAACCCGGCACGTCGGAATACTGTCAGGCGGTGGAAATGCCTGCCAATTTCTCCGGCGAAATCCCTGACGGCTTTGACATCATCGATTTGCCTGCCTGCAAGTATATGGTCTTTCACGGGGAGCCCTTCGAGGACGAGAAATTCCGTGAAGCCATCGGCCTGGTGTGGGATGCCATCGAACGCTATGATCCCAAACACTTCGGGTGGGAGTGGGCGCCGAACGATGGACCGCGGTTCCAGCTTGCGCCGATGGGACAGCGCGGTTACATCGAAGGTCTGCCTGTCCGGGAGTACAAACGTTAAACGGTCCTCTCGCATTTAACGAAAACGGATACCGCCGCATATGGGGGTATCCGTTTTTGCTAAGTCCTTCACTTCGTCACGATAGGTTACTCTTTCAACGCATATTCTTAACGAAGTCTCCATATTCTATCATTGCGTACATTGTTGACATTCTGTACACATTTTGATATAAAGGAGGCGCAAAGGAGATGAACCCATTGATTACGCTCAAAGCCACCGATGTCCGGCGGGACTGGAGTGCGGTTATGGAAACCACTGTTCGGGAAAAGCCGCAGTTCATCAAGCGCACCAGAGATTATATGGTGTTGGCGGACGCAAAGCTCTTTGAGAATTTGTTGTCCGTCTATCAGTTTACGGCCGATAAGTTGATGGAAGAGGACGGCTCCGTCACGCTTTCCTTGAAGGAAATCGATTTGGTCGAGAACGGAAAGACCGAAGGTGAAGCCAGACTTTTGCTAGGCAAGGCTATCCTTGACTATGCCGAAGACTTTTATAAGGAGTTTACGCTTTGGAGCGCGGCGCCAAACAGGAAAGCCCATATCCCCTATGTGTTGAAGGCCCTGACGATGGATGATTCCAAAAAGATCGGAGACGCCGTGCTGCTATGCCAAGCTGGAGGGATCTGAGGCGCTTTTGTGAAAGGGATGGCTGGGAGCTCTATAAAAGCACCGACCATCTCTACTATCGCAAACAGGATGAGGCCGGGAACATCCGGCATACAAAGGTATCCAACGGTACAGGCGAAATATTCGGCAGATTATGGGATGAAATACTCAAGAAGCAGCTTCAGGTTACGATAGAATACTTCAATCGCAAAATTTAGCTTATCGCACCTTCGTCACCACGATCAACGCCCAACCCGTTATATCTACTCTCGCCTGCCGCGCTGTGAGCACATTGCTCACGCCGATGGGCATATCCGCCGGCAGTGCCAGCGGCTCCTGCGTGCCATACTGCAGCCCCTCAAGATAGCGCGCCGCCGCGTCGCCGGCCAATGGCAGCAGCGAAACGGTATTGCCGACATCTCCCAGAATGTCCGTAAGGCCGGTGGCCGCCCAGGCGCGGGTGTGCTCATCGCGCATCTCGCAGCGCGCCCCATGCCGGGCCGCGCGCAACAGCAGCGCCACATTGCCCAGCAGGTGGTCCAGCCGCCCGCCCAGCGCGCCCAGCAGCGCGATGTCCACGGCTCCCTTATCCAACGCCCAGTCCACGGCCAGCTGCCCGTCGGTAAAGTCCTTCTCCGGCGAGCAGCGCAGCACCGGCACGCCGGCCTGCTCCAGCTCCTGGGCCAAGCCCTCGTACAGCGAATCCATATCCCCCAGCAGCACATGGGGCCGCACGCCGATGTGCGCCAGCGCCTGTGCGCCGCCGTCGGCGGCCACGATCAGGTCCGCTTGAGACACCTGTTCTTTCAGGAATTCCGCACCGGGCGCGTCACCGCCCAGCGCGATCAGTGCCTTCATTGGGCGGCCTCGCGCAAGGCCCGCACGGCGGCGGCCATGTCGGCGGCGTTGAAGAGCAGGGAGCCCGCGACGATCACGTTGGCCCCCGCGCCGGCGGCCAGTTTCACGGTGTCAAAGTTGATGCCGCCATCCACCTCGATGTCCAACTCCAGCCCCAGCCGCTGTGCCTCGGAGCGCAGCGCGGCGATCTTGTCCGTGCTCTCGGGGATGTATTTCTGCCCGCCCCAGCCGGGGTTCACCGACATGATCAGCGCCATGTCCATGTGCTCCAACGCGGCAAAAAGCACGCCGACCGGCGTGGGCGGGTTTACCGAGGCGCTGGCGCGCACACCCCGGCTACGGATGTGCCGGAGCAACGCGGGCAAATCTGCCGCGGCCTCGGCGTGCACGGTCACGATGTCGGCGCCCGAATCTATGAAACTGTCCACATGCCGTTCCGGTTCGGTGATCATCAGGTGCACGTCCAGAGGCAGGCGCGTGCGCTTTTTGAGCGCTGCGGCCATCTGCGCGCCGAAGGTCAGCGGCGGCACAAAGTGGCCGTCCATGACGTCCAGATGCAGAAAATCCGCGCCGGCGGCCTCCACGGCGGCCACGGCCTCGCCCAGCGCGGCGAAGTCGGCGGTCAGGATGCTGGGGGCGATGCGGATGCCGCGTTCAGTCATAACGGTTTTTCCACCTTTCCTTGAGTTCAGTCAATATTTCTGTATAGCGCTCCCACCTTCCCCGTGGGATGGATCCGTCGGCCACAGCGTCCTTTACTGCGCAGCCGGGTTCGCTCTGATGCAGGCAGCCGGCGAAGCGGCACTTGTTCTCATAAGGCGCGAATTCAGGGTAAAGCGCCGGCAGCAGGCGCGGCTCCAGCGGCTCCATTTCCAGCAGGCTGAAGCCCGGCGTGTCCGCTATGGCTCCCGGGTCGCTTGGCCGATGCGCAGCATCCGACCAGGCGCCATCCAGCATTAGAAGCTCCACATGGCGCGTTGTGTGCCGCCCTCGCTCCAAGCGCTGGCTTACACTTCCTGTCTCCAGAGAGAGAGAGGGGAACAGCGCGTTGAGCAGCGATGACTTGCCCACGCCGCTCTGGCCGGCCAGGCAGCAGCACCGGCCGGCGATGGCGGCCTGCAATCCATCCAGCCCTGTGCCGGTGGCCGCGGAGACACGGTGCACGGCGCTCACCGCGTCGGCATATTGCCCTACCAATGCATCGATTTCGGCGTCGCCGGCCAGGTCGCATTTGTTGATCACCATCTCGGCGCTCACGTCGATGAGCCGGGCCTGCAGCAGCAGCTTGTCCATGAGCAGCAGATCCGGCGGCGGAGCGCTGGCCGCCGTCACCAGCAGCAGCGCGTCCACATTGGCCATGGGCGGACGTTTGAGCGCATTGGTGCGGGGCTCAATGGCGTCCACCGCGCCCAGTTCTTCGCCGTCGTTGGGCGTAAACCGCACCCAATCGCCGATCATCGGTGTTACCTTCTCCTTGCGAAAACGCCCACGGGCGCGGCAAAAATAGGTCTTCCCGTCGCAGAGCACCTCATAGAAACCGCCCACGCCCTTTAAGATGCGTCCGCGCATCAGTTGGCGTCCTCCTCCACAAAGGTCACCGTTTCCCATTTCTTTTCCACACCGTCTATCACCAGCTTAACCGTTTTCTGTCCCAGCGTGGCGCTCTCCAGCGTCACCGTTCTGTCGTATTCTCCGGCGTCCAGCACCTCGTCATACACGGTCAGGACATCCTGACCGTCCACAAACAACACGCGCACCCGGGTGGAATCTTTGGCCACCTGAAAGTGCATCTCGAACTCCTTGCGATAATCGGGAGCCGTGCCGGAGCTCACCCACAGCGTCACCATCTGCCCATCCAGGGGCACGTCTTCCTCAGGGCTTTGGCGCAGCACAGTGCCCTCGGGCTGGCTGGAATCCATAGGCTCGGTGCTGATGTTGGCGACCACGAGGCCCAGATCGTAAAGGCGGTCGAAGGCCTTTTGCTTGTCCATAAAGAGCAGCTTGGGCATCGTCGGGTTTTCCACAGCGGCTGGCTTGGCCAGCCAGATGTCCACATTGCTGCCCTTGGGCAGCATCTCTTGCGGCGCGGGGTTCTGACGTATCACGGTGTCCTTTGCCTTGGGGCTTTCCTCGCGCAGAACGTTGCCCAGCTTCAGGCCCAGCTTGGTCAGCGTGTTGCGGGCGGCCTGCTGGGTCATGCCGCTTAAATCCGGCACGGCCACAGGCTCGCGGCCCTGGCTCACCGTGAGCACAAGCACGCCGTCGCCGGGCAGCGTGCTGCCCTTGCCGGGGTCCTGGCTCATGATGATGCCCTTTTCCACCTCATCGCTGGTGGCAGGCTCGAACGTATGGGGAATTTCCATGGCCTTGAGCTGTGCTTCGGCCCGCTCCTGGTCCATGCCCACATAATTTTGCACGGTGACTTCCTTGGGCAGCATGGAGCGGATGATGGCGCTGGCCGCGTAGTAAATCGTGGCCAGCAGCGCCGCTGTGAGCAGCACATAGAGCACGATGTTCACAGCGCTGGGGCCGCGGCGCTGGGGCCGCAGGTTTGACCTGGATACGCCGGCGCCTGTGCCGGTGCTGACGCCGGCCCCCGTGCCCGTGACGCCGCCCTCGCCTCGCAGGATGTGCAGCGGGCGGGTGCCGTCGAAATCCTCGGCGGAGCGCTTGATGTGGATGTAGTTCCCCTCGGGCTCCAGCAGCGTGCGCTCCAGGTCGCGGGCCATCTCCCGGGCGTTGTCATAGCGCACCGACGGGTCCTTGGCAACGGCTTTCAGGATCACCAGTTCCAGCGCCTTAGGGATGTCGGGAGCCAACTCCCGGGGCGGCCGCGGGGCGTCCTGCAGGTGCTTGAGCGCGATGGCCACCGGCGTGTCGCCGTTGAAGGGTACCGTGCCGGTTACCATCTCATAGAGCACGATGCCCATGGAATAGATGTCGGCTTTCTCGTCGGTGCTGATGCCTCTGGCTTGCTCCGGGGAGATGTAGTGGACAGAGCCCAACACGTTGGAACCGGAAATCGTCATCGTGGCGCTGTCCGGCGCCTTGGCGATGCCGAAGTCCGCGACCTTGATGGTGCCCTCATGGCTGATAAGGATGTTTTGAGGTTTGATATCCCGATGCACCAGTTGATGGCTGTGGGCATAGAACAGCGCGTCGCAGATCTGGCGGCCGATGCGCACGGCCTCCGGGGGCCGAAGGCGCCCGTGGCGGGAGATGTACTCCTTGAGCGTCATGCCCAGTACATATTCCATAACGATGTAGTGCCGGCCGTCCTGGCAGCCGACCTCCATCGTCTTTACGATGTTCTTGTGGGAATATTTGATGGCGATCTGGCTTTCCTTCTCGAAGCGGCGCACATAGTTGTCGTCCTCCATGTACTCGCTGCGCAGCACCTTGATGGCCACCTCGTCGCCGGTCTCCCGGTCATAGCCGCGATACACGATGGCCATGCCGCCGGAGCCGATAACGCCGTTGATGATATAGCGGTTGGCGATGACGCTGCCTTCCATCACGCATCACCCCCGGCGCGGCATAGCACCACCGTGATGTTGTCCGAGCCGCCGCGCTCCAAAGCCTGCGCCACCATGCGCTGGCAGGCGGTCTCCAACGTGGGCTCCTGCAGCGCGCGCAGCATATCCTCTTCGTCCAGATAGTTGCTTAAGCCGTCGGAGCACAGCACCACGACGTCGCCCGCGCGCATTTCCTCGGTGAACACGTCGGCGTCGGCAAAGGAATCGCTGCCCACGGCGCGGGTGATCACGTTGCGGTAGGGGTGGCTGCGGGCCTCCTCGGCGTTCATACGGCCCCGGTCCACCATCAATTGCACCAGTGAGTGGTCGCGGGTCACCTGCCGGGCTGCGCCGTCGCGCACCAGATAGCCCCGGCTGTCGCCCACATTGCCCAGCAGCCACACGCCGTCGCCCCGGGCCATCAGCGTCATCGTCGTGCCCATGCCCTGGTAGAACTCGTTGGTAGACGCGTACTCCTGTATGGCGCGGTTGGCCTCGCGGAAGGCCCAGCGCACGGTGTCCTCCGGCGCGGCGGACGGGTCCTGCGCCGCCGCCGCGGCAAAAATGTTGCACGCCACCTGCACGCACAGGGCGCTGGCCACGTCGCCGGCATTGTAGCCGCCCATGCCGTCGGCCACGATGGCCAGCCCTTGCGGCCCGCCGTCACCGGGGATGTAGTAGCTGTCCTCGTTGCGTTTGCGCACGTTGCCCTTATGGGTGCTGGCTGCGTACTCTAACTTCACTTTACACCTCTGAAAAACCGTGTCCTGACCGTCTAGAAAGGAAATGCCTGTGTGCCTTTGTGTCATTCCGAACGTAGTGAGGAATTTCCCTGTTAAGCTACGCCGATGTTCTCCATTGGGAGATTCTTCGGGCACAGCGTGCCCTCTGAATGACAGAACCGGATGTTGAGCGAACCTCGAGCTGTCATTCCGAACGAAGCGAGGAATCCCAGGCTGCATGGGCGAGCAGTGCGCAAAGCGCACGACCAGCCCCCGAGAGAACGGCGTTATACTTAGGGATTCTTCGGGCGCTGCGCTTCCTCAGAATGACAGGACCGACTGTCGAACCCTGAACTGTCATTCCGAGCGCAGCGAGGAATCTCCCTGTGTGATGTCAGACGTAGCACCTTCCTCCAACCTCCTGCGCCGCAGCTGCCCGCACGCGCCTTCAATGTCCGCTCCCATGGTTCTGCGGACCGTCGCGGAGACGCCCTTGTCCGTGAGCCACTTCAAAAAGCGTTCGGCCCCGGCGCGGGAGCTGCCCTTGAGGCCGGTCTCCGGCACGTCGTTCAAAGGGATCAGGTTCACGTGGGCCTGCAGGCCCTTGAGCAGCGCGGCCAGCTTGGCCGCGTCGGCGGCGCTGTCGTTGGTTCCCTCAATCAGTGCGTATTCGATGATGGCCCGGCGGCCTGTCGTGGCCACATAGTGGCGCAGCGCGTCCATCACTTCCAAGAGCGGATACGCCCGCGCCGCAGGGATCAGCCGGGCGCGCACGGCCTCGTCGGCGGCATGCAGGCTTAGGCACAGCGTCACCGGCAGACCCTCGCCGGCCAGCCGGCGCATGCCCTGGGGCAGCCCGCACGTGGAAAGCGAGATGTTGCGGGCGCTGATGCCCAGGCCGTGGTTCTCTGCCGAGGCAGTAGCCCGGCGCAGGAAGGCCAGCACATCGTCGTAGTTATCCAGCGGCTCGCCGCTGCCCATGAGCACCAGGTTGGTCACCTGCCGGCCGCCGCCCAACGCGGCATTGATGGACAAGACTTGCCCCAGCATCTCGCCGGCGGTCAGGTTGCGCACCAAGCCCCCGCGGGTGCTGGCGCAGAAGGCGCAGCCCATGCGGCAGCCCACCTGGGTGGAAAGGCACAGCGTGTTGCCGTGGTGGTAGCGCATCAGCACGCCCTCGATCAAATGACCGTCATCCAGTGCAAACAGATACTTGCGCGTATCATCCAGCGCCGACTCCTTGCTCTCCACGATGGCCGCGCCGCCCAGGCGGAAGCGCTGGGCCAACTGCTCGCGCAGGCTC
This sequence comes from Bacillota bacterium, assembly GCA_023410875.1. GTDB lineage: Bacteria > Bacillota > Clostridia > Christensenellales > UMGS416 > JAEYRA01. Next base: position 15,640 of record JAEYPH010000096.1, read on the forward strand.
TTGGGCAGCGTGCTCATGCCCTCTATGGTCTTGCCCTGCAGCAGGCCGTCCATAACCTGGCGGGCGCGGTAGGCCGGCTGGCCCAACTCGCCCAACGCCTGGGTGAGCTGCTGCAAATCCATATCCAACAGCGCCGGCTTTTGCATGGTTTCGGTCATTTGATCCTCTGAAACAGGCTCAGGAAGAAACCCTCGGTGCCGTCCACCGGGGGCAGCAATTGCAGTATATGGCCGGCGGCGCGCTCACGAAGACCCTCGGGTAGGAAGGTCTCCAGGCCGCAGGGCCGCCAGCCGCGCTCCCGGCGCAGGAATTCCGCGGCGATGTCCTCGTTCTCGGCGCGGTTGATCGTGCACGTGGAGTATAGCAGACGCCCGCCAATCTCCACGAGTTCGCTGACGTTGCGCAGGATTTTGATCTGCGTCTGCGTAAGGCCGGCGATGTCCTCGGCGCGGCGGCTCACCTTGATGTCCGGGCTGCCCCAGGCCACGCCCAGGCCGCTGCACGGCGCGTCCACGATGGCAAAGCGGAAGCTGCGTCGGTCGCCAAAGCGGGCGTCGTGCAGCTCCGCCGTGGCGTTCACCTTGAGGCGGCGGAAGGTCTCGCGCATCAGGCCCACCCGGTGGCGGTGCACGTCCCACGCGGTGATCGTGCAATCGCCGCCCAGCGCGTCGGCGATGCACGCGGACTTGCCACCGGGAGCGGCGCAGGCGTCCAGTATCGTGGCGCCCAGCCCGGCGGCGGCGGCGGCTGTGCGGCTCACGAGGATGGACGCCTCACCCTGGGCGGTGGCGCGGCCATCCTGGAACAGCGGCCACGCCGTCAGGTCGCTGCCCTTCACGCGGAAGGCGCCGGCGGCATGGGCACAGGGCTCATGGTCTATTTCGGATTCCTTCAGATAGGCTTCCAGCCCCTGAGCCGTGCCCCCGGCCAGGCCGTTGGCGCGCACCGTGGCATGGTAGCGCGGCTCCCAGCCCAGCAGCGCCTCGGCATGCTCGGGCTGTTCCTTGAGCCACAGCTCCACGACGAAGCGGGGCCAGCTGTATTTCACGCTCAGGTGGCCCACCGGATCGGCCTCGGGGTCGGGCAGTTTGGGCTGCTTACCGTCACGGATCACGTTGTGCAGCACGGCGTTCACGACCGCCGCCCTTCCGGAAAAGCCCTCGCTCTTGGCCAGTTCCACGGCGCTGTCCACGGCGGCGAAGTCCGGAACGGCGTCCATGTACATCAGCTGGCAAGCGCCCATGCGCACGAGGTTGACAAGCTTGGGCGGCGTCTGGGCGAAGTCCAGACGGCCCTGCAGCGCGCTGTCTATGGCGTACAGCTTGTCCAGAGTCTGATAGAGCAGCTTGCGGGCAAAGCGGCCCTCCCGCTCCTCCAGGCCCTGAAAGCGCTGCTTGGCGGCCAGGTCGGCATAGCTGCGCTGGATCAGCACGTCGTTGAGCGCGTCCAGCGCCGCTTTTCTCGCCACATCAATACCCATCAAATACCGTCCCTTCCGCAATGCGGCAGCCGCACAGATAGTCCCGGGCGCTCATGCGCCGCTTGCCCGGCAGCTGGATCTCCTGCACGCGGATGCTGCCGCAGCCGGTACCCACGGCCATGCCGGTCTTAAGTGAGCACACCAAGTGTCCAGGCGGTATCGCCGCGTCGCCCACGGTAGTTCGCCAGATCTTTACCGTCGCGCCGCCCAGCGTAGTCCACGCCCCCGGCCACGGCGTCACGCCGCGAATCTGGTTGTGGATGTCCGCTGCGCTGCGGTTCCAATCGATGCGCCCGTCGTCCTTATTGAGCATCGGGAAGTGGGTGGCCGCCCCATGGTCCTGGGGCGTGGGCACCAGCGTGCCGGCCTTAAGCGCCGTGAGAGCCTCCAGCAGCGCCTGCGCACCCAGCGCCGCCAGCCGCTCGAAGAGCTGCCCGGCGTTCTCCTGCGGGTCTATGGCCGTGCGCCGCTGCAGCAGCATGTCGCCGGTGTCGATGCCGGCGTCGGTCTTCATGATCGTGATGCCGGTTTCGGTCTCTCCGTGGATGATGGCCCACTGTATCGGCGCGGGGCCGCGGTATTTGGGCAGCAGCGAGCCGTGCACGTTGAAGCACCCATGGCGCGGGATGTCCAGCACCTTCTGGCTTAGAATCTGACCGAAGGCCGCCGTGACCATGAGGTCGGGCTGCAGCGCCTCCAGCGCCGCGACGCCCTCCTTGCGGCGGATGCGCTCGAACTCGAACACCGGCAGGCCCATGCCCAGCGCCGCGCACTTGACCGGCGACGAGCACGCCCGCTGGCCCCGGTCCCGCGGGCGGTCCGGCTGGGTGAAGACGCCCACCACGGAGTAACCGGCCTCCACCAGCGCCGTCAAAGACGGCACGGCAAAGTCCGGCGTACCCAAAAAGACAATTCTCAGGTTTCTATCTGCCACAGTTCTCCTTCGACGACATCGGAATACAGCTTGCCGTCCAGGTGCTCGATCTCGTGCACCAATGCCAATCCCATGATCTCCGTGCCTTCAATGATGTATTCGTCGCCGTGACGGTCGAAGGCGCGCACCTTGACATAGGCCGGCCGCTTGGTCTTGCCGCGCAGGCCGGGCAGGCTCAGGCAGCCTTCCTCAAATTCCGCCTCGCCGCTGGTCTCCAGGATCTCGGGGTTCACGAGTTCGACCTTTTCCTCGCCCATGTCGATGACGGCCACCCGGCGCAACACGCCCACCTGGGGGGCCGCCAGGCCCGCGCCGTCCTGCGTAGCCTCCAGCGTTTCGAAAAGGTCGTCGATCAGGTCGGAAAGTCTCTTGTCGAAGTTGGTTACGGGTTTGCTGACCTTACGCAGCTCGGCCTCGTTCTTTTTGATCGTCAGTATTTTCCTCAATGCCAAGTATTTCACACTCCTGTAAACAATCACCAATGGCGGGACCGGTGCGATGGCATCCATTTCACCGGTACCCTTTATTTTAACATAAAACAACGTTGGGGAACAGCCTGGTGTGACTGATGATGCGCATACGATGCTGTTGTTCTCAGGGGATTCTTCGGCCGTTTACGGCCTCAGAATGACAGCATGGTATGCGACGCCGCACTTGTCCTGTCCGAACGCGGCGAGGGAACCCATACAAAATGCCGTTGTCGGCGCAGCCGTCATAGAGAACCAGCAGCTAAGGTCGCAAGAAATAATAAGCGCCCAACAGGATTTCTGTATCCCAGTGGGCGTTTACAGGTCGCAGACATTGCGCACTTCCTAATTTCCATATTGGCCATACACATAAGGCAGAATCGTCCATGTAACATCGTCAGCCGCAATTGTCTTTGTGTGGATTTCAGGTTTTAACCCTTGATATAAATGATGTGCCTTATCGCAAGGATTTTTATGACACTTTTGGCATTTATCAACGCCATTGTCTGCCGCGCATTTCAAGGAGTCGCATCCAAAGGCTTTATCCAATCCCCCTGTATGGCAGCCGTCACACAATACCATATCATCGCCCCAATACCCCCCCGTCGCCTACGCCCCCCGCGTATACGCGTATCAGCCGCTCTTTCAGTTCCGCCCGGAATTCCTCGCTGATTGTTCCGCCGGCATAATGCACACACAAATCGCACCGGTGTCCGCAACTGGCATAGACCGCCTGTTCCTTCGGAAATGGTTTGCGGTTTGGTTTTTTCTTGCTTAGAATAAGCTGCTTGACGGCTTCGAGCGTTTCCAAATCGGTAACAGAGATACAGTTTCCGTCAACACGGAAATCATAACGGTTTTCGTATATTCGGATGGCAACAATCGTTTCTCCGTTTTCACAGAACTGTAATTGATCCTTGCCGTCGCCTACTTCATCCAACACGTATTTACCGCGTAGAAAGCGCATCGTTTCTTCGCTCACCTTTTGCAGTTCGGTTTTTTCATTCATTTTACAATCTCCATCATCCTGCGGATGTCGTCCGCAACGCAATCGCGCTTGAACTTTTCGATCAGCAGGTTCTTGCCTGTCATAATGTACGACGGGAACACGCGGATACCGCCCCAAAAATATTCGTTGTGCCTGATCTTGCCGGTGGCATCCGACGGGATCACGTTCTTTTTCGTCTCGGCTTTCGTGATCATGTTGACCGCCTTTTTCGCCACGTCACCCATCAGCATGATCACCTTGAGATTGCCAAACAACAAGAGCTCGGCCTTCAAAATCGGCAGGTGCGCCTTTATGACGCCGGGATCCACCGTGTTCTCCATCTTCGCGGACTTTACGGCAGTGGTGACGTATATCCCCCTGGCGAGGATGTCACGCATGCTATTGACCGGCACGCCGGCGGCGTGAAACAGGCCGAGGGTCGACTTCATATAGTCGGGTTCAGGGGCCGTGCTGTAAAATCCATCCTCCGGGTTTTGGGGCGGAACCTCGCTGATCATGATGACCTTGACGCTTTCCGGGTCGAGTTCGCAGTCGGGGAATTGCAGGGATTCGGCGGCAAGTCCGTTTTGCACGGCGATGTCCGTCAAATAGGCTTTGATATTCATGGCTGTGCTCTCCTCTATTCGTTTATTTCAAACCGATGCTCGCAGAATTTTTCACCATTGGAACTGATAGGTGAAGATACGGTTTCTACTAAGCGTAACTTCACGCCGAGAAAATATTGAAAATGAAACTTCACATGGCCGCTACAGCAGCCACAAAATGTAAGAGAAACGGTTGCGGGTTTTGACAGCTTACTTATAATCGGGCATACACATTGATATTTTCCGTTTTCCACATAATTGTCCCAGAAAATACTCAACGTTCCATCCTCATTTTGTCTGCAATGAGGTTGTTCGTATAAGCTCATCGCGTTTATTATTTTGATACGTTCTTCCAATGGCTTGTCTATAAATCTAACCATAAATTCGGCGGAAGGCGCATTCTTGTTGCAGCCCTGCACCTCCATAATGGAAAGGATTTGGTCTTTTGATAGCAAGTGATCCATTTGCTCTGCAAACGCAACTTTTTCTTCAGGCGTTTCATCTTCGACTCCGGAAAAAATAAATTTCTCCATGATTTCCGCCGGAATGCCTTTGTTGAGCATCGTCTGCTTGATTTGCTTTATGTTCATAAGAAAACTTCCTATCAGCAATTTTTATCTTAATCGGTACGAAAACGTCCTGCTGGTATTGATGAAACTTGCCGACAATATCCCATGGCAGGATTTCCTCGATCATTTCAACGCGCTGCAGCGTGCCTTGCGCATCGGCGTCAAGCTCATAATTGTCGCTTCCGTTTATCCAATCCCGCAGAAGAAGGAAGGTGTCGTCCATATCGGCCATGAAGGAACTGGTTATGGCGTATAACCCGCCCGGAAAATCCTCATCAACATAAGGCGTAGCGTTTTCATACTCATTCGGGATTTTCATGAGCATGATCCACTCGCCCTTTGGCTCTTTCCTGAAAAAACAATTTCGAAACCCGGGATCGGGCATAAAACCATATTTCGCAAACAGATTCTCGTCCAACCCCTCCACCTGCCCTGTTCTCATGCGGGAAGTCAACACCCGCATGGGCGGCAGGCGGATAACCCGAACATCATGCAGCCGCAACGCCTCGCGGCTGATTTCCGATAGCTTCTCAAAGGATATGGCTTCGTTTCTTTCAGATGGAGCGAGGCGTTTTTCCGTTTCTTCATACAGCAAGGTGATAGCGGATATTTTCTTGATTCCGCTCATCAGCATTTTGTGGAGAAAATCGTCTACGACGTGGCGCAGTTCCGATAAGGCTGAAATTTCTCCGTCAAGCGTTTCAAGCTTTTCCACAAAAGCTTGAATCAGCGCCGCCGTACTCTCACTCTTGAATATCACGACAATGTCTTTAACCGGGATTTGAAGTTTGCGGAGTACGATAATCTGCTTTAGTCGTTCCAAAGCGTCAGTGTCATAATAACGCTGAGATTTGTTATCGGGATGACTGCTCCAAAGCATTCCCACTTGCTCATAATATCTGAGCGTCCTGCTGGAGATGCCGTAGACGTCAACCACTTCATTGATTCTTACCAAATCCATATCAAATCACCGCCATACCCATATTATACAAGTTGACGCAAGGTCAATTTCAATGGTTGTTTTTAGGATTTATCAAAATATGAGGTTTGCGGTCTCTGAATAACAGAAGGGACGCCGTACTATTGGGAGCAACACCGTATTTTCACCTTTTTTGTCGAATCAAGTCGATACAGCGTGTGCATAACCGCACACACCACACCGCACTTGTCCACAGAATTTATCCACAGGTTGTTGGTAAAGCCGCTGTAATTACCATTCACGCAGGCTTCGGCACAACTCGCGCTGTGAAAGCCCTTCCGGCCTGTGGATAACACCAAACGACAGCTTCGACAGTGCATCGCAGCTTGCAGATGAACCAAAACAGGCGGCTTTGCATGCTCCGGCCATTGGTCTATAATGGAAGTGCCGACCATATCAAAACATATACATACGGAGGGCACGCCATGAAACCCTTTCTGAACGAGGACTTCCTGCTGGCCACGCCCACGGCCCGCCGGCTGTACCACGACATCGCCGAAAATCTGCCCATCATCGATTACCACTGCCACCTGAACCCCGAGCAGATCGAGCAGGACAAGCGCTTCGCCACGATCACCGAGGCGTGGCTGTACGGTGACCACTACAAGTGGCGGGCCATGCGCGCCTGCGGGTTCGAGGAGGCGCTGGTGACCGGACCTGGAGACGATTATGAGCGCTTTATGGCCTGGGCGGCCACGGTGCAGCGCGCCGTGGGCAACCCTCTGTTCCACTGGACCCACCTGGAGCTGCAGCGCTGCTTCGGCATCCACGACGTGCTGACCAGCGCCACTGCTCCGGACGTATGGAAGCGGGCCAACGAGCGGCTGACCCACTCCTCCATGAGCGCCCGGGGGCTCATGCGGCGGTTCCGGGTGGAAGTGGTGTGCACCACCGACGACCCCGCCGACAGCCTGCGCTCCCACAAGGCCATCGCCGAGGAAGGCGCGCTGAACTGCAAAGTACTGCCAGCCTGGCGGCCGGATCGGTCGCTGACGATCGAGCGCGCCGACTTCCCCGCCTACATCGCAACGTTGGGCGCCGCCGCCGGTGTGGACATCGCCGACTGGGCGGGGCTTACACGGGCGCTGGCGCTGCGCATGGACCACTTCGCCGCCCACGGCTGCAGCTTGAGCGACCACGGCTTCACGCGGCTGCCCTTCACGGCCTGCGCCGATGAGGACGCCGACACCGCGCTCAAGGCCGCCCTCGGCGGCCATACCATAACCGAAGCCCAGGCCGACGGCTACAAGACCCGCCTGATGATTTGGCTGGGCCGCGAATATGCCCGCCGGGGCTGGGCCATGCAGCTGCACATAAGCGCGTCGCGCAACAACAACTCGGCACGCTTTGCCGCCCTGGGGCCGGACACCGGCTATGACGCCATTGCCGACCACGCCGTGGCCGCGCCGCTGCAGGGCTTGCTGGACGCGCTGGAGCGCGACGGCAGCCTGCCCCGCACCGTCCTTTATAGCCTGAACCCCAAGGATAACTACGTGCTGGCCGCGCTGGCCGGGTGCTATAGCCAAGCCGGCGTGGAGGGCAAGGTGCAGTTGGGCTCGGCTTGGTGGTATCTGGACCACATCGAGGGCATGGAGCGGCAATTGCGAGACCTGGCCAACGTGGGCCTCTTAAGCCCCTTTGTGGGCATGCTGACCGATTCCCGCAGCTTTATGTCCTACCCGCGCCACGAGTACTTCCGCCGCATCCTGTGCAACCTCATCGGCAACTGGGTGGAGAACGGCGAGTGCCCCGACGACGACGCGATACTGGAGCCGCTGGTGCGCGGCATCTGCTGCGACAACGCCCGGAAGTACTTTAGCTTCTAGATGTGGGCACGCTGGACATCATGGTGCCATATGCGGCGATATGCTCTGCTCCGCCCACGAGATGCAGGACAACAGCCCCACGGAAGACGTGCTGACGATGTATGACGAGGCGACGAGGAGCGGATGGTATCAGTAAGGGTACAAAAACAACAAAGGAAAGTGGCATCTTTTTACAGAGATGCCACTTTCCTTTTCGCAAGCAAACAGGTAATAACAAGGAAAAACTTGCAAAGCCCGCGATTATTCGGTAATCTCATCGGGTAACTAAATAATGGGAAAAAAAGATCAGGCGTCGCCTGTTCAGGAGTATCGGTGTGTATCAATCCAAACTGACCGAAGTTTGCGCTCTGTTCGCCAAAGAAAAGCAGCACATTTTGCACAACTGGATGGGCGAGGCGGGCATCGAGGCCAACATCCGCAACCCAAGGGAGCTCGATCTGTTCCGCGGCCTGTTCAGCGATCTGCTGGACAGCTTCGTGGAAAACCTGTCCTCCCGCGATTACGACGCCTATTACGCCAGCAACGAGCGGCTGGCCCTGCGGGCGGCCGGCAGCAGCCTGTCCTTTCGCAAGCTGATTATGGCCTTCCACGCCTTTGAGGATGCCTATATAGACCTGCTCTGCAACTTCAGCCAAACCGACATGGTGGAGCTGCTGCGGGAGCTGGACCACATCCACCATACGACCATCGCCATCCTCAGTGAGGAGTATTTCGCCATCCACGACTGGAAGATCATGGCTCTGGCAAAGCTGTGCGAGATTCGCGACACCGAGACCAGCGCGCACCTGGAGCGCACCCGCGATTACTGCGCGCTGCTGGCCGACGCCCTGGGGCAAGACGACATCTTCGTGGAGCAGATCACCTGGGCGAGCCCCTTGCACGACCTGGGTAAGATACAGGTCCCCGACAGCATCCTGCACAAAAAGGGCAGGCTGACCGACGAAGAGCTGGCTCTCATGCGCCAGCACCCCACTGCGGGCGCGCAGATTCTGGACGACCTTCTCAAAGGGCAAAAGATCTCCGCAGAAATCCACCGCATGATGCACGACATCGTGCTGTATCACCACGAAAAATTCGACGGCAGCGGCTACCCCGCAGGGCTCAAAGGCAAGATGATACCGCTGGCCGCCCGCATCGCCGCCCTGGCGGACGCCTACGACGCCATCACCTCCAAGCGCCCATACAAAGAGCCCCTGCCCCACAGCGAAGCCGTGGGCCGCATTGTGGCCGAGAGCGGCAGGCATTTCGACCCTGAGGTGGTCCAGGCCTTCCTGCGCGTGCAGGACCAGTTCGAACGGCTGGGCAGCCTCGGTATGAACGAAACGGCATAAACCGCCAAGCCGCCATGCCGGCAGGCCACCGGCCTGTCCACACAAAGCAACCATTCACAACAACAGCGCACCCAAGCGTTGGATTTCATATGCCGCCTTTTATATACTGGTGATGATTCCATCATCAGAGGTGACGTCATGAAACGCTTTGCCAAGGCGCCTGCGACAATATTGATCCTGGCGCTGGTTTTTAGCCTGTCTCTCAACTTCACGCTTCCTACAACCAGCACCACGGCGCTGATGGCCGGCGTGGGCGTGCAGGCGGTGTCCGCCGGCCAATCACACACGCTGGCGCTGAAATCCGACGGCAGCCTGTGGGCCTGGGGCTCCAACGTTTACGGCCAACTGGGCGACGGCACGACCACAGACAGCTATTACCCGATAAAGGTGTTGAGCGGCGTAAAGGCAGCCTGTGCCGGCAGTGGGCTTTCCCTGGCGATCAAGACGGACAACACCTTGTGGACCTGGGGCAACAATTACGATGGCCAAGTAGGCGACGGAACCACCACAGAGCGCAAAAGACCGGTCAAGGTGCTGGATAACGTGAAGGCGGTCGCCGGAGGCTGGGATTATACCCTGGCGCTCAAGACCGACGGCAGCCTGTGGGCCTGGGGAGATAACTTTTATGGCCAGCTGGGCGACGGCACGACCACCGATCGCCTAAGGCCGGTCAAGGTGATGGATGGCGTCAAAGCCATTGCCGCGACCGGGGACCATTCCATGGCGATCAAAACGGACAACAGCCTGTATGCATGGGGATATAACAACTATGGCCAGGTGGGCGACGCAACCAAGACCAACCGCAGCAGACCGGTTAAAATTCTGACCGGCGTGAAAGCCATCGCCGCGGGATACTACTTTTCCATGGCGATTCGGGAGGACAGCAGCCTGTGGGCCTGGGGCAGCAACATCTGCGGCCAGTTTGGCAACGGAACCAAAACGAGCAAAAACACGCCGGTGCGGGTCAGGAGCAACGTGAAGGCCATTTCCGCCGGGTCCGACCATTCCATGGTCTTGCTGCCGGACGGCGGCCTGTGGACCTCGGGCTGGAACGGAGACGGCCAGTTGGGCGACGGCAACGACGAAAACCGAGCCGCACCGGTCAAGGTGCTCACCGGCGTAGAGGCGATTTCCGCCGGCGGCGCGTTTTCCATGGCGATCAAGCAGGACAAAAGCCTGTGGGGGTGGGGGTTCAATGCCTGCGGCAGAATTGGCGTGGGCTTCCAATATTTGGAAGCCATCTATATCCCCATGCGCGTTATGGAAGGCGGCCCCACCGCCATCACGCTGACCGCCAAAACCGCCAGCGGCGCAGCCCTCAACAACAACGGCATCACCCGGGAGACCGTGACCGTGCGCATAACGGGCACAGCGACGACCAAGACCGCCAAGCGCAACGGCGCGGTCATCGCTTGGCCCAGCAATGGCGTGTTCTCCGCCGACGGCGTCTACGCCTTGACGGCCAAGGGTGCCGCCGGAAGCTCCGCATCTCTGGCATTTATCATCGACAAGACAAAACCCGTTATCACAGCTAAAACAACCGACGGCAAGGCCGTGGCTGCCGGCTCTTACCAGAAGCTTTCGGTGAAGGTCACCGTCAGCGATACCAACCTTTCCAGCAAGTGGGTCAAGAAAAATGGAACCATGATCGCCTGGCCCTCTACCGGCACGTTCTCTGCCAGCGGCGCGTATGTCGTGACCGCCAAGGACAAGGCCGGGAACTTCTCCTCGCTGTCCTTCACCATCGACAAGACAAAACCCGTGATCACAGCCAAGACCACCGACGGCAAGGCCGTGGCTACCGGCTCATACCAGAAGCTTTCGGTGAAGGTCACGGTCAGCGATACCAACCTTTCCAGCAAGTGGGTCAAGAAGAACGGAACCGTGATCTCCTGGCCCTCTACCAACACGTTCTCCGACGACGGCCAGTATACTGTGACCGCCAAGGACAAGGCCGGGAACATCTCCTCGCTGTCCTTCACCATCGACAAGACGCCGCCCAAAATCACGGTGAAATCAACCTCCGGCGCTGTGGTGCCCAACAATGGAACGGTGACCGGAAAGGCGGTGGTGACCGTCAGCGACGCGACGCTCTTAAGGAAGACCGCCGCCAAGGATGGCAAGGCGGTATCCTGGCCCGCGGGCAACGCCTTCACCGTTAAGGGCAAATACACGATCACCGCCACCGACAAGGCCGGGAACATCACAACCTATGTCTTCACGGTACGGTGAGCGCGCAGGCTGTTTTGACAAATCGCTGGAGGTGACAACATGAAACGCTTTGCCAAGGCGCTGGCTGCAACCCTGATCCTATCGGTGGTCTTCAACCTGTTCGCTGTCTTCGTGTTTCCGCTGGGCAGCGCCACAGCGCTCACCGCCAGCGTGGGCGTGCAGGCTGTGTCCGCCGGCGGGCAGCACACCCTGGCATTGAAATACGACGGAACTCTGTGGGCTTGGGGGAACAACTACGCCGGTCAATTGGGCGACGGAACCACCGAGCACCGCAGCAAACCCGTCAAGGTGCTGGACCGTGTCAAGGCCATTTCCGCAGGCGTCCGGCATTCCATGGCGATCAGGCAGGATAACAGCCTGTGGGTTTGGGGCTCCAATGCCGATGGACGATTGGGCGACGGCACCGCAAACGACCGCAGCAAGCCCATCAAGGTGCTGGACGGCGTCAAAGCCATTTCCGCCGGCGCTTATCACTCCATGGCAATCCGGCTGGACGACAGCCTGTGGGCTTGGGGGGACAATTATCACGGCCAATTGGGCGACGGAACCACCAATGACCGCAGCAAACCTGTCAAGGTGTTAACCGGCGTGAAGGCTGTTTCCGCGGGCTATCGGCACTCCATGGCTCTCAAACTGGACAACAGCCTGTGGACCTGGGGCAACAACGTGGATGGCAAATTGGGCGACGGTACTTTTATCAACCGCAGTACACCTGCAAAGGTGCTCACCGGGATCAAGGCGATTTCCGCGGGTGCGCATCACTCCATGGCGATCCGTCAAGACGATAGCCTGTGGGCTTGGGGGGACAATTATTACGGCCAGATCGGCAACGGCACGAGCATGGATGATCGAACGGTCCCCGTCAAGGTGCTCACCAGCGTGAAGGCTGTTTCCGCGGGCTATGGGTATTCCATGGCGGTCAAACAGGACAACGGTCTATGGGCATGGGGATATAACTACTATGGCCAGGTGGGCGACGGAACCAAGAGCAATCGCTCCACACCGGTCAAGGTGCTCACCGACGTCAAGAGCGTTTCCGCCGGCGATGAACATGCCGTGGCGGTCAAGACATACAACAGTCTGTGGGCATGGGGCAACAACGACTACGGCCAATTGGGCGACGGCACGACCACAGCCCGCAGCAAGCCTGTCTACGTAATGCAAGGCGGCCCGCCGCCCGTTCGCATCGCGCTGACCGCCAAGACCGCCGGCGGCGCAGCCCTCGTCAACAATGGCATCACCAGGGAAGCCGTGACCGTGAGCATAACGGGCACAGCGGTTTCCAAGAGCGCCAAGAGAAACGGAACGGCCATCGCCTGGCCCTCGAACGGCACGTTCTCCGCCGACGGCCTGTATGCGCTGACGGCCAGGGACGCCGCTGGGAACACCGCATCCCTGGCCTTCACCATCGACAAGGCCAAGCCCGCCATCGCCGCCAAGACTACCGACGGCAAGGCCGTGGCTTCCGGCTCTTACCAGAAGCTTTCGGTAAAGGTTACGGTCAGCGACGCCAACCTCTCCAGCAAGTGGGTCAAGAAGAACGGAACCGTGATCTCCTGGCCCTCTACCAGCACGTTCTCCGCCAACGGTGCGTATGTCGTGACCGCCAAGGACAAAGCCGGGAACATCTCCTCGCTGGCCTTCATCATCGACAAGACACCGCCCAAGATCACGGTAAAATCAACCTCCGGCGCTGTGGTGCCCAACAATGGCACGGCGACCGGCAAGGCGGTGGTGACCGTAACCGACGCGGCGCTCTTAAGGAAGACCGCCGCAAAGGATGCCAAGGCGTTCGCCTGGCCCGCGGGCAGCGCCTTCACCATCAAGGGCAAATACACGATCACCGCCACCGACAAGGCCGGGAATACGACAACCTACGTCTTCACTGTGCGGTAAATACGAGTTCAACAGCCGGGGCCGGCGTTCTGTCGAACGCCGGCCCCGTAGTTTTTGCGGCTATCTCGCTATCTTCATCCCTTGTATGTGCGATACTTGCGCACGGCGTCCAGCACCGCCGCCATGTTTTCCACCGGCATGTCCGGCCCAAACTCCACGTTGAGGCCCAGGCCGCCCTGGGGCAGATACAGCGCCTCCACACACTCAGCCACATGGCTGCGCAGCGCCGACGGCGTCGCGAAGGGGAACAATTGCCTGTCCAAATCCAGCATGATCGGTATTTTGCCCCGGCACACCCGCACCAGGTTGTCCAACCCGTTGGCTCGGAACTGCGGGTTGATCATGTTGACGCCGCACTCCACTAAGTCGGGCATGATCTCGTGGATGCAGCCGTCGGTGTGCATGTAGACGTAGCGCCCGCTCTCGCGCACCTTGGCATACAGGGCTTTGAAGCACGGCTTGAGGTATTTGCGCCATTTGGGCGCGCCGATGGCCAGACCATTCTGCATGCCCAGGTCGTCGCCAAAGTAAGCGACATCGCCCATGCGCGGCAGCGCCACATCCAGCTGCAGCAGGTTGTATTGCAGCACCTTGTCGATGAGCATCTGCAGCTCCGCGCACTCTTCTGCAAAGTCCATCATCGCTTCCTCGAAGCCCCGCAGGTCCAGCAACCGCAGATACATAAAGCCGTGGGGCAGCCGCCCCTCGCGGTTGGACGGTATCTGCAGCGCCGGGATGTCCTCGCGCCGCAGCACCGGGTGGCCGGTTACGATGCTCTCCATGCCTTCATGGATGTTGCTCCACACGCAGCCCCACTCATCGGTGAAGTTGCCGTAATGGTAGCTGTCGGGCATGGGCACGCTGCCCGGCGTGAGGCCCTGGGGCGCCAGGTCGGGGTACTCGGCGCACAGGCGCGTCAGCTCGTCGCCGTACCGCCGCCACGCCGCCGGCAGAAACCACACGCTGACAGGCAGCTGCTCGGGGTAGCCATAGGTCATGGCCTTGATCAGATCGCTCATGGGCATCCTCCGCTTGTCCTTTGGATGCATTGAGTATATAATATCTGCGAAATCAGGCAATCGAAATCATGCCTTGCACGAAATGAAAGGTGTCGCCATGGAAACGACGATACTGACCCGGGACCGCCAGGTGCTGTGCGCCGACGCGTTGACGCTGCCGGGCCTTGCGCTGTTGGGCCACTCGGTGTCCAGCCGTGCCGCCAACCCGCTGGATATCCACATCCACCCCGGCTGCATGGAATTCGTCGTACTGTGCCGCGGCACCGAGTGCTATCATGTGGGCGGCCAACGCCACGAGCTCACGGGCTTCGATGTGTTCGTGAGCTTCGTGGACCAGCCCCACAGCACCGGCAGCGCGCCCCAGAGCGTCAACGAGCTCATCTGGTTCCAGATCAACCCCGACGCGCCGGGGCTGCTGGGCCTGGGGGCCGAGCGCGCCGCCGCGCTGCGGGCCCGATTGCTGGCGCTGGACACCCACCGCCTGCGGGCGGACCGCGACGGCCTGTGGCTGCTGCGGCGCGCCTTGGGCGGCTTTCTGCGCCGGGACGCCAATGAGGAGCCGGCGGCGGCCGCGCTGTTCACGGCCTTTCTGCTGCGGTTGCTGGCACAGCCCCGGCCCGCGCCGCCCCATGAGAGCATGCGCCGGGCGCAGCGCTACATACTGGAAAACCTGAACGGCCCGCTGCCACTGGAGCAGGTGTGCCGGACCTGCGGGCTGTCGCTCTCCACGCTCAAGCACCGCTTCAAGGAGTGCACCGGCGACGCCCCGCGGGACTTCATCAACCACGCCAAGGTGGAGCGGGCCAAACAGATGCTCGCCCTAGGGAGCTCGGTGACCGAAGTGGCCATGGAGCTGGGGTTCGGCTCACCGGGGTATTTTTCGGTTGTGTTCAAGAAGTATACGGCTATGACGCCGAGTGAATGGGCCGCTTCACTGATGCGCCTTGGCGATTCGGAGGACATTTTTTAGGCAATCGTTTGTCGCATATAGGTTTTAGAATATGATAAATAATCGTAATTGGCTTCCCCTGGAGGGGAAGCTGTCGCCGAAGGCGACTGATGAGGTGTTTACATCTTTCGGAGCAAGACACCTCATCCGGCGCTGCGCGCCACCTTCCCCTCGAGGGGAAGGCATAATTTGTCGTCAGGTTCCTCTCACCCGTTCTTCTGATAAAGCCCTCGCACGATCTCCTCAATCGTCGTCTCGCGGATGCACACATCCTTCAGGTCGTGCTCCCGGGCCAGCAGTGTGAGCGCCTCGCCGGGCTTCAGGGCGTCGTTGCGGATCAGGTATTCCACCTGAGAGCCCTCCCGCCGCTGCTCAAGGAACCGGCTGTCCCCCATGACCGCGCCGGCCTGGGCGAAGTCGGCCTGTAGCACATAGGTCGCAGCGTAGCGCTGGCGGAAGGCGTCCAGCGGCCCGTCATACAGCTTTTTGCCACCGTCGATGAGCACCAGGCGGCTGCACAGGCTTTCGATGTCGGTCATGTCGTGGGTCGTCAGCATCACCGTGGTGCGCTGCTCTGCGTTGATCTGGCGGATGAAGCCGCGGATACGGTCCTTGGCCAGCACGTCCAGGCCGATGGTGGGCTCGTCCAGATACACGATGTCAGGGTCATGCAGCAGCGCCAGCGCCAGGTTGGCCCTCATCTTCTGCCCCAGGCTCAGCTGCCTAGCCGGCTGCTCCAGGAAGCCGCCCATGTCCAGCAGCTCCGTGAACCGGTCGCGGTTGCGCCGGTAGCGCTCGGGATCGATGCGGTACATGCGCTGGTACAGCTCCAACGTGTCGCTGACCGGCAGATCCCACAGCAGCTGCGAGCGCTGGCCGAACACCGCGCCCATGCGCAGCGCGTTGGCCCGGCGGTTGCGGTGGGGGTTGCGCCCATCCACGACGACCTGCCCGGCCGTGGGCACCAGGATGCCGGTCAGCATCTTGAGCGTCGTGGATTTGCCCGCGCCGTTGGGGCCGATGTAGCCCACGAGCTCGCCGCGCTCCACCGAAAGGGAGATGCCGTCCACCGCCCGCTTGGTGTCATAAATCGGATGCAAAAATTCCTTGAGGCCCCGCAATGCGCCATTTTGCCGCTGCTTAATACGGAATTCCTTGACCACGTCCTGCAGTTCGATCAGCGCCATGTCGTCCTCCTCATGAGCCGGTGCTCTCGTAGCGGTTCACCGCGCCGCGCCACGCCAGCACCGTGAGCCCCGCCAGCGCCAGCGCCACCGCCGGTGTCAGATATTGTATCGCCGCCGGCAGGCCCAGCGTGTCCCGCAGGCCCAGGAAGGCCTGAGCTGGGTAGAAATTGATGAACGCGAAGGGCAGTACAAAGGTGAAGAGCAGCTGCAGCGGCCGGGCGAACACCGACAGCGGATAGTCCAGGAAATCCCGCAGCCCCCAGTACAGAAAGCCCCAGTCGGCGTCGCTGACGACAAACAGGCTGGGCACACAGCTCATGATCATCAAGGACGCGTGGATGACCGCGCCGCTCAGCAGCACGACCAGCAGCCACAGCACCTGCACAAAGCTTAAGGCCACACCCAGCGCGTTGAGGCTGATGACCATGGCCACGATGGCCAGCGACAGATGCGACACATAACCCACGTTGATGTTGGCGCTGAGCATATAGACGAAGCTGTCCAGCGGCTTGATCAGCACGTCGTCAAAGGCGCCGGTGCGCGCCATCTGCGGCGTCTCGCGCACGACGTTGAAGGCGAAGGTAGCCCCCGAGGCATAGGCGAACAAGTTCATCGCGTACAGAAAGAGCACCTGCATGGGCAGCCAGCCGCCCAGCGTTCCAAAGGCCTGCACCATGATCCACATCGTGACGAATTGAAAGCCATAGCTCAGCCACTGGGCCAATATGCCCAGCACATAGGCGCCGGGATATTCCAGCTGCGAGCGCCAGCGGATGCGCACGAACTTCCAAAACAGCGACACGTAGAACATGCGCTCAGCCCCCCTGCACGGTGATCTTGCGCTGGGCCGAGCGCCACACCAGCCGCTCCAGCACCCACAGTATGCCGATCCACAGCAGCTGCACGGCCATCACCCGCCAGCCCTGCGCCGGGTCCACCCGGCCCAGGTACAGATCCACGGGCATGTAGCTGATGTATTGGAACGGCAAGTACGCGGCGATGTCCGTAAGCGCCTTAGGGTAGAACCACAGCGGCACGATGGTGCCGCCAAACAGCGAGATCAGCGCCCGCTCGAACCACGGCATGTACCAGTTGTTCATAAGCCAGAAGGCGCTGTAGCCCACGATCGTGTCAAAGAGAAGAAAGATCACCGCACCCAGTACGCCGGTTGCCAAAAACAGCGCCAGCGCCGCGGGGCCCGCCGGCGGCAGCAGGCCGTAGACCGCCGCAGCCAGCGCCACGATGGGCACCGAGCCAAAGGCCAAGGAGAAGAGCATGCGCCCCAGCTCGTTGCCGGTGTGCAGCAGCATCAGGTTCATGGGCCGCAGCATGTCCGCGCCCAGGTCGCCGGAATACACCGACTGGCCGATGCGCCGGCCGGGGTTGATGCGCAGCACGTTCAAAATGAAGTTGGTAAGCACCATGTAGGTGATGGCCTGGGACAGCGTGGTACCCTGGCGCTGCCCCTGGGCATAGAGCGCGGACCACACCGAGGCCTGCACGAAGAACAGCACGACGCCGTTGAGCAGCAGAAACAGGACATTGACCCGATAGGCCAGTTGCGTGCGCAGAGACTTGGCGATCAGCCACAGCGTCAGGTTGCCGCGCAAAGCGCCCATGCCATCGCCTCCTCCCCGTTTTCGCAGACAGTGGCATTATTTTACAGCAATCGTCCGCTTTTCACAATTACTATATACGGTTATTACAGTTTGGTTTTGGCCCGAAAAAGGGCCTCCCGACGACGGTCATCGCCGGGAGGCTGAAAAGCTTGATAAACATGTTTGAATTGTCTGCGGCCCCGGCGTCGCAGGAGAAAGGCTACTGCCACAGCTCCTCGCCGTAGCTGTTCAGCAAGTCCACAAGCTCACGGGCCATCTCCCCCTGCTCGGCGGCGCGGGGGTGCCCCGGCGTGCCCACAGCGGCACGCTTATAGCGCAGGCGCACGACCCGCGCGTCGGCACTGGTTGCGCACACCTCGTCCAGCGCGTCCTCCCACACGAGGTCGTGGTTCACGATGGTCGTCGTGAGCACGAACAGCGCCCTGGGATATCGGGCGCGCATGTCGGCCAGCAGCTGCCCATAGCGGCGCACCCAGCGGCTGCGCTTCTCGGGGTCTGCGGCAATGTCGTTGTCCGGGTGCGGGTTGTTCTGGGCGATGGCCAGCACCACGACGTGGGGCGTCCAGCGCGAAAAATCCCAGGAGCTCAGGCCCAGGTCGGGCACATAACCGGTCTTGTCCCAGCAGCTCTCCAGGCCCAGATAGTCCGGGCCGCGGAAGTAGCCGGTGCCATCCAGCAGCGAGATGCCTCCCTGGGAGTTGTTGTGCAGCTCCGCCCCCAGTTCCCGCGCGGCCATGGAGATGTAGCTGAGCCACGCGTCATCATAGTGGCCGTCGTTGGGCGGGTCGGTCTTGCCCTCGTAACCCGGCGCATCCACAACCGCGCCCATGGACACCGAATCGCCGAAGCATTCGATGCGCCGCGCCGGCGCGGGCAGCGCCTCCAGCGGTTCTCCAAGCACGTGCCAGCCGCCGAAGCCCACATAACCCGTGGCGTCCATGCGCTTGTACAGCGTGATCTCATGCTCGCCGTCGTCCAGATTGTCCGCCAGCGCGTAGGTGCGCATCTGGCTGTCCGGGTGCAGCCGGGCCATGCCCTTGGCGCCGCCATCCACAACCCAGCCGATGTATTGCCGGCCCCAGCTGGGCCGGTTGCGCAGCCGCGCCCACACCGCCGTGCCGCGAAAGCGCAGCGTCACCTGGCTGCCTGCCCAGATGAACTGGGGTTCCTCCCCATCGGCGAAGTCGATGCGCCCCATATAGCGGTTGTGACCGTCCCGTGTTGAAACGAAGGCGCCTTGCGATAGTTCCTGCATATGAGCTCCCAAACGGAACAATTTTACTCCATTTTACGTCTTGGCAAAGCCCTGCGCAAGCAAAAAGCGCGGCTCCTTCGGATCACTCCGCAGGGAGCCGCGCTGTCGTAAGGGAGTCGGTTATGAGGGAGTCGTGTTACCTGTCCTTGCAGTTCTGGTCGTTGTTGTTGTTCTGCTTGTTCTGTTCTTGCTGGCGGCGGCGGTTCTGATCCTGCTGCTGCCGCTTGTCATTGGCTACGTTCTTGTCGTTGCAATTGTTGCAGTTGTCGTCGCGGCTCATCGAGACACCTCCCTTCGTGCGGGCATAGTTTTTCCATTTGGCTGATGACTATGAGATTATTTTCGTCGATTGGATCATGAACCGAACAAGGGGTTTTGGGCGATTCATCTTTGGTGTATAATGAATCGCCAAACCTTCCGAAATTTTAGTATGAGACGAAGGTGTCTATATCGCGTCCAATGCGCGGCATCGGACGCGAAAAGGATGTGACGAAATGCACCCGTCGAAAAAAGGCCCTGTGTTCATCGCCGTGACCGCCGTGCTGTGGAGCTTTGGCGGCATCCTCATCAAGCTCGTGCCCTGGGACGCCATGACCATCGTGGGCATGCGCGCCATATTTGCCGCCGCCGTCATCGCGGTCTATATGAAGCGTCCGCGCATCCACCTGACCCCCGGCGTACTGCTGGGCGCGCTGTGCATGAGCGGCACCACGGTGCTTTTCGTTTTCGCCAACAAACTGACCACCGCCGCCAACGCCATCATGCTGCAATACACGGCGCCGGTGTTCGTCATCCTTTTGAGCGCGCTTTTTTTGCGCAAGCGGCCGCGGGCGCTGGACGCGGCGGCGGTGCTGGTCGTGTTTGGCGGCATCGCGCTGTTCTTTGTGGGCCAGCTGCGCGGCACCGCGCTGCTGGGCAACGCGCTGGCGCTGCTCAGCGGCTTAAGCTTTGCCGGCGTGTTCCTGGTCAACCAGATGGCCGACGCGTCGCCGGTGGAATCGTCGCTTTTGAGCATGCTGCTGAATTTTGTCATCGCCATTCCATTCATCGCCCGGGGCATCACCTGGGAGCCGCTGCCGTGGCTGGCCATCACGCTGCTGGGCGTGTTCCAGATCGGCCTGGCCTATGTGCTGTTCTCCATCGGCATCCGCACCACGGCGCCGGTGGCCGCCTCGCTGATCGCGGCCATAGAGCCCATCCTGAACCCCGTGTGGGTGGCGCTGTTCCAAGGCGAGCTGCCCGGCCCCTGGGCCGTGGCCGGCGGCGTGCTGGTGGTGGGCGCGGTGGTGGCCTACAATGTGCTGGCCGCCCGCAATGCCCGCTATGCCGACGCCCTCCCCGCCCAGCAGGACACCGCATCTCCAACCTCTGTGTAAAGCGGAAACAAAAAGACAAAAAGAGCGCAAAGCCGTCCTTGCGCCCAGCCTGTGCGGGGATATAATAAACATATCTGTCTGTACTGTATAAACATAACAATCGATTCGCAGGAACAAACGCGGATACGTCCGCGTCTTATTTTCCGGTATCCATTGATCCGCATACAAAAGAAAAGGAAGATCATGATGAAATCGGCAAGACAATTCTTCACAAAAAAGAACATAACGCTGCGCGGTGCGGCGCTGGCTTTGGGCGCGCTGCTGGTGTTCAGCGGCTGCGACGTGATCACGACGGCCACCGGCGGCACGGCCAAGCCCCCCACCGGCGGGCCCGTACAGCCCGGCCAGAGCGCCGGGGCAGAGCTGCCGCCGGTGGACGCCAAGGCCCGCCCGTGGATCACCGAGGTCATGGCCAGCAACCATGCGGCGCTGCCGGCCAACGGCGGCTACCCCGACTGGGTGGAGGTCAGCAACCTTTCCCAGGGGTCGCTGGACCTGGGCGGCTATATGCTGTCCGACAACATTAAGGAGCCCAAGGCTTATACATTCCCCCAGGTGATCCTGGGCCCCGGCCAGAGCGTGATCCTGTTCTGCAACGATGTGGACGGCTCCGGCAAGTCGCTGCAGGCGGGCTTCAAGCTGAGCTCCGCCGGCGAAGAGCTGGTGCTGACCGCCGCCGACGGCACGCTGGTGCAGAAGCTGACGCTGCCGGCCATCCCGCAGGATCAGTCCTACGCGGCCAGCCCTGAGGACGCTGAAAAATACGCGATCACCGCCGACATCTCACCGGGTTATCCCAACACCGCCGAGGGCCGCGCGGCCTGGCTATCCGCCGGCAACGGCGACGCGCCGGTGCGCCTCAACGAGGTTATGACCGCAGGCAACGCCCTGTTCGCCGATGAAGACGGCGCCTATGGCGCGTGGGTGGAGCTGCGCAATTTCTCCGAACAGAGCCACAGCCTCAAGGGCTATCACCTGAGCAACAACCTGGGCAAGCCCGGCCTTTGGGCGCTGCCGGACCACTCTTTGGAACCCGGCGCCGTGCTGCTGGTGTGGCTGGACGGCAAAGACCGTGACGGCGACGCGCCGCACGCCGGCTTCCAGCTGGGCGAGGGCGAAGCCGTGGTGCTCTCCGACGCTCAGGGCCAGGTCGTCAGCACCGTGACCGCCGGCTCCCTGACCGCCGACGAGAGCTTCGGCGTGGACTTGGGCAGCCTGCGCTGGAAGTCGCTGGAGCATCCCACGCCGGGTTATGACAACAACGAGGAGGGCTTCAACGCCCTGCAGGCCAAGCTTTATCCCAGCGTGGGCGATTCGCTGGCCTTCTCGGAGGTCATGACCGCCAACGCCGACACGCTGACCGATCAATTCAAAGAAACGCCCCAGTGGGTGGAGATCGTCAACCGCTCCGGCGAGGACATCAACCTGAAAGGCTACGGCTTGACGGACAACGCCGCCCAGCCGCTCAAGTGGAAGTTCCCCAAGCTTACGCTCAAGAGCGGCGAATACCTGACCGTGTTCCTTTCCGGGCGCGACCAGACCGCCGGCGCGGCACTGTCCAAGCGCCAGCTGCACACGAGCTTCAAGCTCAAGGACGGCGGCGATTCGCTGACGCTGAGCGACCCCGACGGCAAGCGCATGGACTTCTGCCTGGTGCCCAAGCTGCGTGCCGGTGTGTCCTATGGCCGCCCCGACGGCCAGGCCGCCTTCGCCTACCTCTCCGACCCAACGCCCGGCGAGGGCAACGACTCCAAGAGCTTCTCCGCCTTCGCCGAGGACCCGGTGTTCTCGCTGCAGGGCGGCCAGTATCAGGGCGAGCAGAAGGTCACCGTTACCAGCGCCAGCCCCGGCGCCACGATCTACTACACGACCGACGGCACCGTGCCTACAGCCAAGAGCAAGCAATACTACAACCCCGTGGAGATCACCAAATCCACGCCCTTACGCGCCGTGGCGATACAGGATGGCGCCATCAACAGCCAGGTTACCTCCGCCACGTATCTGATCAACGAGGAGATCAAGCTGCCGATCATCAGCATCGTCACCGATCCCAAGAACCTCTATGACAAGAAGACGGGCATCCTGGCCGACGGCCCCGGCTACACCGAGGAATTCCCCCACCACGGCGCCAACTACTACGAGGATTGGGAGCGCCCCGCCCATCTGGAGCTCATCGAGCCCGACGGCACCGTGGGCATTTCCCAGGACATGGGGCTCAAGGTCGCCGGACAGTTCTCCCGCGGCTGGGGGCTCAAGAGCCTGAGCTTCCACGCCCGCTCCCAGTATGGAAAGGGCAAGTTCGAATACAAGATCTTCCCCAACCGCGACTTTGACAAGTTCGATTCCTTCCTCGTGCGCGCGTCGGGCAACGACGTGAACCGCTCCCGCATCCGTGACGTGCTGGTGACCAGCCTTGTAGAGGACACCACCGACACCATCAGCATGCAGGCCTACCGCAACTGCGTCATCTTCATCAACGGCCAGTTCTGGGGCGTGTCGCAGATTCGTGAGAAGATCAACGACCACTTTGTCGCCCAGCACTTTGGCGTGGACGAAGAAAAGGTGACGCTGCTGGAGGGCAACTCCATCGAAAAGTATGGCTCCAATGACGAGTGGAAGGACCTGATGGCCTATGTGAAGGCCCACAACCTCAAAGACGACGAGGCCTTTGAATACGTGGATTCCAAGGTGGACATCGACAGCTATCTGGACTGGTACGCCACGGAAATCTGCTCGGGCAACTCGGACATGGGCAACATCCGCTTCTGGAAGACCGACGACCCGGAAAGCCAGTGGAAGTGGATCTTCTACGACTTCTGCTGGGCCTTCGGCGATATCGACCGCCCGGACATCTCCTACGATCTGAACCCCAAGGGCAACGGCTACAACCATGCCTTTAGCACAGCGCTGATCAACGGCTTGCTCAAGCGCCCGGAGATCAAGGAGAAATTCCTGCAGCGGCTGGCCTTCCACATCAACGTGACCTTCAAGACCGAGACCGTGCTCCAGCGCATCGACGAGCTGGCCGCGGAGATCGACCCCTACATGGAACGCGACTTCGAGAAGTGGGACTTCGGCTCCTACAAGAACTGGAAGAACCAGGTGGAGCACCTGCGCGACTATGCCAAGGAGCACCCGGGCAAGCTCAAGGCGCAGATGAAGAGCTATTTTAAGCTGAGCGATGCGAAGATGGAAGAATTGTTCCCGGGAGACTGAGCGACCGGTAGTCTGCAATCAGACTGCCCTATGAAAATCGAGAATCAACCGTTGAGGCCGGGCTTTGTCCCGGCCTTTCCGTATCAGCACAGCAAACCGGAGCCGATCCTCCGAGGGCTCCAGAACCAGAATCGCACCAGTCGTTCACTTTGACGTATTGCTGCCCCTGCGCTCCATCGGCATATAACCCCGCCGCGCAGACACGCTCTTATAGGCCGGGCGGATAATCTTGCCGGCGTTCACGATTTCCTCGATGCGGTGGGCGCTCCAGCCCACGATTCTGGCGATCGCGAAGATCGGCGTAAACAGCTCCTGCGGGATGTCGAGCATACGGTAGACAAAGCCGGAGTAGAAATCGACATTGGCACTGACGCCCTTGTAGATCTTGCGCTCCCTGCCGATGACCTCCGGCGCCAGGCGCTCGACGGCCTCGTAGAGCCCCAGTTCGTCCTGCAGCCCTTTTTCGCTGGCCAGCGCTTCCACATGCCGCTTGAAGACCTCCACCCTGGGGTCGGAAAGCGAGTACACCGCGTGCCCCATGCCGTAGATGAGCCCGGAGCGGTCGAAGGCCTGCTTGTTCAGCAGCTTGTGCAGATATTCGGAAATTTCACCGTCGTCCTTCCAGTTCTTCACCTGCTGCTTCATGTCGTCGAACATCTGCACGACCTTGATGTTCGCTCCGCCGTGCCGAGGGCCCTTCAATGACCCTATGGCCGCGACGATCGCCGAATAGGTGTCGGTGCCGGAGGATGTCACAACGTGGGTGACGAACGACGAATTGTTGCCGCCGCCGTGCTCGGCGTGCAGCACCAGCGCCATGTCCAATATCCGTGCCTCGAGCTTGGTGTATTGGGAATCCAGCCGCAGCATGTGCAGGATGTTCTCCGCGGTGTTCAGGTCCGCCCTGGGGCCGTGAATGACGAGGCTCTGCCCCTGGTGGGCGTGGGCGCAAGCCTGATAGGCGTAGACGGCCAGCAGCGGGAAGCACGAAACAAGCTTCAGGCACTGCCGCAGGACGTTGGGCACGGAGATGTCGTCGGCGTTGTCGTCATAGCTGTAGAGCGTGAGCACCGAGCGGGCAATCGCGTTCATCACGTCGTTGCTCGGGGATTTCAGAAGGATGCCGCTGACGAACTCCTCCGGCAGCGTGCGCAAGTCTGCCAGCAGCTGCTGGAACCGGTCAAGCTCCGTTTGGTCGGGCAGGTTGCCGAACAGCAGCAGATACGCGGTCTCCTCAAAGCCAAACCGGCCATCCTTCAGAAAGCCCCCCACGAGGTCTTCGACGTTGATGCCCCGATAAAACAGCTGCCCCGGCGCGGGGACGAGCTCGCCCTCGTCCATCGTATAGGCATGCACTTCACCGATTTCGGTGAGGCCTGCCAGCACGCCCCTGCCGCTGATGTCCCGCAGGCCGCGCTTGACTTCATACTTGGTGTAGAGCGAGGGATCGATGTAGCTGCACGAGGAGGTCTTTTCGCTCAGCTCCGTCAGCGTGCCGCTGTCTATTTCAAAGTATTTCCCCATAATATAGTACTCCCATCCGATCAATTTTTTACGAAATCAGTATTGGGCGAGCGCCTTTTACGCATACAAGCTTAACGAAAAATGCAAATGGCCATACCGAATCATGTAGATACAGAACTTGAAGTTGCTTCGTACAGGCATGCCGAACAACTGGTATTTCCCTCTAGTATACTGTTTCTGCCATGAGAGTTCAATCCAACATGCGTACAGGATGGTGGCAAAAATCCAACGAATTTAACGTTATAGCGCGATGAAGCTGAAGGAAAACGAGCAAGGCAACCTCATGCTCTACTCATGAAGATGACGCAGATACTGCAGGGGGAATACCTGTCCCGTGATTCCTACCATACACATACAGCCACCTGTGGTTACTACGGGCGGCTGCGCAATCCCTGCTCACCGAAACAATTTATTCCTATTGCACATCCCCTACGGTTAGTGGCCAGTCGGCCTCGGTCTGCACCTCGGCCTGTTTGCGCAAGCCGTCCAGGGTGGAATTGATAACCTCACGGGCGTTGGTGCCGTTTTCTGTTGCATTCAATCGGCGCAGTTTAGGCAACTGCTGTAGGGGTGTAAAATCCACGACATAGTTGTGTGAAAGATCAAGCGTTTCCAGGTTGGTCAACCGGGCCAAGTCCTCCAGGTCGCCCCGGTTGCCCGCTATATAGGCGTCATTGTCATCCTTGTGATCACCATTCTCATAGCCGACATACTGCCCGCTTAGCCGCAGGTGCGTAAGCGTCTTCAACCGGCTGATGGTCTCTATATCTGTGCAGGTGTTGCAGAAAATCACCAGCGTGCGTAGCTTGCCTAAAGAAAGCAGTGGTGTAAAGTCTACAATACTGTTGACATCTTGCTTATTGTCCGCCACCTTTTCAAAGTATTCCTTGCGAGTGCTAACCGGCTGATCGTAGCACGGGTCCAGCACCAGTACTTCCAGATTGGTAAAGGCCTCAATGCCGCTTAAGTTGCTGATAGGACCATCGGTGATGATCAGCTGGGTGGTTTTTTGAGCGGTCTCCAGCGGCACGCCTTCATTCCACGAGAGGCCGAGGCTAGTCTTGACTGCCCGGTCCAGTGTTGGGTCGGATAAAAAGACCGTTTGAAGAGCCTCGGTGCTCTGTGTAGGCCTGGCGGCGTCTTCTACCTTTTTCTGTTTCACGCCGAAAAGACCGTTGCGCTGGATGTCCTCCCAACTAACGTTGCCTGAAAAAAATACATAGTAAGCAAGCAGGGCTGGCAAAACGGTGAAAAAGAGGCCAATGAGCACAGCTGTCGGTTTTATTTTTCCCATACATTTTTCATCCCTTCAATAGCCAATCAGCCAATGTCACTCATTCCGATATTGACGCTTGCTTATTAGTGACCTAATTTAGCCCCTACCGCATCCAGTATATCTCTTTCGACATATTTAATCAACATGCTCCTTATTACTGCAACCGATAATTCTTCCCTACCCCCTCACCGTCACCACCCTCGTATACCTCCTCAGTGCCGAAACCCCATCATGCGGCTCCCCGGCATAGTTACTGGCCATCTGCCCGCAGGGCATCACCCGGCACACACCACACCGGAACAGCCCTTCGCAAAGGCTCTCGTATTCCTCAACCCCACAGGCCAGCCCGGCGGTCTGCAAGTACCCCTTCTGCGCCCGCAGCGTGCCAAAGAGCGTATCCCGCGTCATGGGCTTGACCCACACCGTGCGGAACATGGGCGATGGCCGCAAAGTCTGGTCCATATCCACGATCACGGCCCATCCCTCGCCCTCATAGACCTTCTTCCGCTCGATCAATTCCTCCACCCGCACCAGGGCTTTGAGCGCGGTGATCTCCGCCTGCACGCCGGGCTCCAGCGGCTGCGGGGGGAGCTGCCGGCAAACATCGCCCAGCACAGCGGCAAACCGCCCGGCAAAGCTCTTAAGCTCCTCGAAGGAATCCGTCTCATAATACAGGCACTGCGGCGAGCTGCACAACAATTGCTCGGTCTCGCATACGTCCCGCGCCACACCGTGCAGCGCCTGTGGTGTCTCCCCCGCTTTGGTCACCCACGCGAAGCTCAGCCTGTGCCCCCATTCGATGATGGGCAGGCTGGGCGGCGCCAAGGCGCGGATGCCCGACACGGCGAAGTCGGAACCCCACACCGCCACGGCATCGGACACGGCCAGCAGCTTGCCGATGGATTCCGCGTCGGTGGAGGGCAGGTCGAACACGTAAATGTACTCCGCCAGCAGCGGCTCCAGCTCCATGAGCCGCAGCAGCAACGACGTGGACAGGCCGTCATCATTGCCCGGCAGCTTCAAAAGGTTGATGTTGCCGACCAGCAGCCCCTCCAGCACGCTGAAGGCCGGCAGGCCGGCGGCGTTGCCCGCGGCAATGTGGGTCAGCACGCCCAGCGGCACATGCTTCTGAGAGATGCCGTCCTCCACTTGCCGCAGAGTGAAGGGGTCCTCCCCCAGTTCCCGGCGGAGCTTGGTCTCCAGCCCGGTACGGCACAGGAATTCTGCCGCCTCCCGCAGCATCCCGGCAGCGCGGTCGCGCTCCACGCCCAGTGAAACCAGCAGGGCAAGGGCATCCGGCAAAGCCAGCTCCCGGGACAGCGCATCCGCCGCCCGCAGCACGGTCTCCACGCCCAAGGGCGGGCGGCGCAGCGTGGCGGCGAGGGCTGCCGGCAGTTCGTCCAGAAAAGCCTTTGCCGCCGTGGTATCCAGGTTCTTGCCTTGTATGATGTTCATAGTGTCCCTTTCATCAGCTCGTCGGCGGACACGGCGCAGTTGCGGGCGCGGCTGACGCCCGCCCGGCCCAGCACCTCGAAATAGGGCGACTCTATGCCGCAGCCGCACGTTTTGCCGTCCCGCAGCACGGCCATGTCTCCCATCATCACGCTGACTAAAGGCATGGACGTCATCAGCGGCGTCACGAAGCTCAGGAATCCCGGCTGATCCAACCCCAGCGGCTCCAGCGTCTTCAAGTCCCGTATGATGACGCGGCTCCAGATGGGTACATGCAGGTGGTGGTTGCGGCACTCGGCATAGGCCACGCTGTGTTCCACGGCGCTGTAGAAATCCCGGCAGCGCTGCGCGGGCACGCCCAGCGTCTCCTCGGCCATGCGGTACAGGTCCAGCTTGTCGATGCGTTCATCGGAGAACTGCTTCCACCCGCCGCCCAGCAGCACCAGGGAATGCGGGTTCAGCCGGAAAGACAAGCCTTCTGCCCGCAGCGCCAGGATCAACCGATGCAGGAACGCCGGGAACCCCACGAAGCGCACCGGGAAGCCCTGCCGCTGGTAGCGGCGCAGCGCGTCCATCACGCCGAACCAGTTGGGCTGATAGCCCTGCGCCGCCTTGCGCAGCACGAACTCCCGGTGCAGCGCCGGGGCGAAGCGCGTGACGCCCATGGCAGTTTTGACCGCGCCCATCTCGTTGCTGTCCGAGGGTTCATAGCCCAGCATGATGTAGTTGGCGGGCATCGGAGAGATCAGCTTGTGGTAGCGGAAGCAATTGACCGCCATACGTGTGCCGAGCTTCAACAGATCGTCGTCCAGAAAGACCTGGCTCTTCTGCCCCTGGGTGCCCGAGGACGTGGCGTGGATGCTGACATCCCCTTTGGGGATGCTCAGCACCTCGTGGTATTTGAAGAACGTCGCCGGGATCACCGGAATGCCAGCGCAATCGTACACGCTTCGCAGGCACTCCGGGTCATACCGCCGCTCCCGCAGGAAATCGGCGTAGAACCCGCAGTTGGCCGCGTGATGCCGCACGTTCTCCCGCACGGCCTCAAGGAAAAGGGGCTGCGTGCCCTCCAGGTTGTAGATGTCCTTTCTATGGAACAGAGCAGTGCGGGCGTCCATTGCGGCACCTCCTGGGTCAAGATCGGGCAGTTCATGAAAACCGGATATTGCCTTCATTATACACGTTCACCCGTCTATTGGCATGTTGATGGCTCTTCCCCTTTGGATTTCCGCTTTAGAATGTAGGAAGATTGCTCTCTTTCCGCTATAATCAAAACTGCACAGAAGAAACCGCAAAAGAGGGTGCCGCCATGAAACGCATCGCCATCATCGGCGCGGGCAGCGTCGTGTTTTCCAAGACACTGATCCTGGACATCCTGAACACCCCCAGCCTGCAGGATGTGGAATTCGCGCTGATGGCGCCCAGCCGCACCCATACAGGCCAGCTGGAGGCGCACATCCGCAATGTGATACTGGCCAACGGCCTGCGAGCCCAGGTGTTCACGACCACCGACCGGCGCGAGGCGCTGCGCGACGCGTGGGCGGTCATCGCGTGCTTCCAGATCGGCGGCTTTGCCGCCTATGAGATGGACTATGAGATTCCGCTGAAATACGGCGTGGACCAGTGCATCGGCGACACGCTGGGGCCCGGCGGCATCTTCCGGGCGCAGCGGGCCATCCCCGTGGCGCTGGACATGGCCCGGGACATGCGGGAGCTGTGCCCCGGCGCGCTGCTGCTGAACTATGTGAACCCCATGGCCATGGTGTGCTGGGCGCTGGGCGACGCCGGCATCCGCTATGTGGGCCTGTGCCACGGCGTGCAGACCACGCTGGGCCTGATCGCAGGCTACACCGGCACGCCCAAGGCCGAGATCGACTACCTGTGCGCCGGCATCAACCACATGGCGTGGTTCCTGAAGCTGGAGCACAAGGGCCGTGACCTGTACCCCACGCTGCGGGAGCGCTTTGAGCAGCCGGAATACTACGCCGGCGAGAAGGTGCGCGGCGAGGTGCTGCGCCACTTCGGCTACATGATGACCGAATCCACCGGGCACCTGAGCGAATACCTGCCGTGGTTCAGAAGCTCGGAACGGGCGCTCAAAGCATATTGCAACGAGCCGGCCTTCGGCGGCGAGAGCGGCGCGGCCTTGAAGTTCAACCGCCACGTGCAGCAGAAGTATGGCGGCCGAATCTTAAGCGACGAGAGCACGGCGATGCCGGCCCGCAGCGCGGAATACTGCTCCTATATCCTGGAGGCGCTGGCGACCGGCGTGCCCTTCCGCTTCAACGGCAACGCCCGCAACGAGGGCTCCATCGCCAACCTGCCGGAGGATTGCTGCACCGAGGTGCCCACCTTTGCCGACGGCGCGGGGTTGCACCGGGCCGTCGTGGGGCAGCTGCCCAGCGCGCTGGCCGCCCTGAACCTGAGCAACATCACCGTGCAGCGCCTTGCCGTGGAGGCGGCGCGCACCGGCGACCCGGAACTGCTGATGCAGGCCTGCGCGCTGGACCCGCTGACCGGCGCGTGCCTGACGCTGGCCGAGGCCCGGGCCATGGCCACGGAGCTGCTGGAGGCCCAGCGGCCCTGGCTGCCGCAGTTTGAGGGCAAGGTCCTGCGCCCCACGCCCACGATCTCCATCCCCGCCGATGTGCAGCGCGCCCCGGCCCCGCTGGACCCAGCGCTGGCCATTGCGGCGAGGTTTGGAGAACTCGGGAAACAGCTGGCATAGCAATAAAAAATGGGTCCGAAGGTTTGCTGTGAAAACCCGTAGCTGTGCTTGATTTACAGGTACAGCAAAGAAAGCCGCTTTTTCTTTGCGGCTAGCTTAAGGTCTATTCAGGTCTTAGCCTACAGCCGTGACGGTT
>JAEYPH010000014.1 GCA_023410875.1 Bacillota bacterium
CCGAAAAAGGAAAGGAAAACACCGCCGAAACATGTGCAATCTCGGATTCTCTGCGATGTCAGGCTCCTTTTCGGTACCGAGTAGGCCCTAATACGATTTTAGATAGGGATTTTTCAGCGATTCCTTATATCAAATCTTAAGATGGCATGAGATTTCAACAGTATTTCGATAGCGTTCGTGTTATAATAAAATGAAAATGTCAACAAACGAAGGAGGCATGTTGCAGTCATGCGCGTTAAAAACAATATGAATAAAATTCTCGTTTTTCTGCTTGTTCTGCTGGTTGGGGTTGTCGTGGGTGGATTGACGATAGCGTGGGGCAGCGGAGCGACGCTGCGTTTTCCAAGTGTAGGCGGTCCGTTTTTTGCAAAAAACGCGGCTGGTGAAACCTATGGTACTTTGTTGAACGTGACCGTTCCGGGAACAGAGCCCGATCTGGTCAAAGCGCTGGGTGTTGACGGAATAACCATGGGCTACGTGCGTTGGTCCGACTTAAACGGTCCGGAACCGAAAACGTTGGCCGAGGCCGCGAATCAGTCAAAGTATGCGGCCACAAAGAGAATCCCGCTCTATGAGTCAGACGGAAAAACAATCATTGGAGAATTTGAAATGGGCCCCGGAGACTCCGAGATCACGACGATAGAGGGCGCCCGCATCAAACAGTAGTGACAGTGGAACAAGTCCATCGTAATCCGTACGCAGCAAAACGCCTTTCGGCTTGGATGGCCGAAAGGCGTTTTTTTCAAGTATCTCATGGGATAGCTTTGTGCTGGTCAGTCGATCATGGTGAGGATCTGCTCCTCCAGCTCGCAGATACGCATCAGCTCGTCGCGGTAGGGCAGCAGCTTTTTCTTGTCGTCGAACAGATACCCGGCCGAAAAGTCCTGGGGGATCAGCTCGCCCATGCGGCGGGCATGCTCGGCGATCTTCTCATATTGGCGGGCCAGGTCCTCCCGGCCATGGTCGCGCAAGAAGCCCACGGCATATTGACGGTCCATATACTGCTTTTGGTTGCACATGACATTCAGATAGGGCTCGAAGGGATCGTCCCATTCGTAGGTCTGCAGCGCGTGGGCGAAGGCCCGGTGGGCGGCCAGGCCGTTATATTGCCCCGGCGCGATGCTCTCTTCGGCGATCAGCCGCCGCAGCACCGGCAGGGTCTCCCGCAGCACCTCTTCTTTGGATGGCCGTGGCTCCTTGCCCCCGATGATCAGGATGCGCCCCAGGCTACCCTTGGCAAAGAAGCCGTCGTGCCAGTGGGATTTGCGGAAGTAGCCGGTGTCGTCCGGCGCTTCGTTGTGGTCTTCGTTCACATTCATGAAGGGGTTGTAGCCCAGCAGCACGTCGCCGTCGTTGTCATAACCGGAGATCACGCACGCGTCGGCGCAGTTGATGACGCCCTCCAGCGTGATCACCGGCACACCCCGGTCGATGCTGTCCATGATCAGCTGCCGGTCATAGCCGTAGTCGCCTCGGGTGTGGTGGGTCACCCCGTAACCCAGCATGCGGAAGGTGTGCTCGATGAGCATCGGCGTGTGGATCACGTGATAGTTGCCGTGGTTCCACAGCTGTGACGAGGGCATGGAGAAGGACGTGCGATATGCGCTGCCCGAAAGGGCGCACACGGTGTCGTAGGTCAGCTTCTCTCCCAGCGCGTTCAGCGCCGATACCACGCTGTTCACATATTCGTTCTGCCGCTGCGGGTCGGACCAGTCTACCTTCATGAGGCCCGGTATCCAGTTCTTCGCCATGCCAAAACCTCCGTATAGCTTGTAGTCGATGTGGATCGGGTGGAATTTGTGCTGTCGGGGGGCGGCGCCGTATTTGGACGGCGCGCAGCTGAACAGCCGCCGGAACGCCTTGGCGAAGGCCTCCGCCGTCTCGTAGCCGTATTTCAACGCAACGTCGGAAACCGGGGCGCGGCCATCCGCAAGCTCCTCCGCCGCCCTGGACAGGCGGCGGAAGCGAATGTATTCGCCGATGGAGTAGCCGGTCAGGGCGCTAAACAGGTTTGCAAAGGACGATGGGGAGTAGTGGATGGCCCCGCCCACCGATTCCGTGGAAATGTCCTCCAGCAGGTGCTCCTCGATGTAGCCGATGGCGTTTTGAACCTTGGTTACCCAATGCATGCGTTGGTTCCTCCGTACACCGCCATGATACCAGATTCACGGAGGCTTTTACCGGTCCGATCCTATGAAAAATTGTCCACACAGCCCTATGGCGTGGTCTGCCGCCTTGCGAAATAGTTAGACTTGCGATATATTACCATATATCATCCATACTTCATATTCGAGGAGAATCGACATGGCGAAAAGAGACGGGCGTGTCGTAGAGCAGCATCCGTTGAATGCGATGATGCCCTACATGATGCGAGGGCGCAACGAGTCCCTTGTGTACTTTCAAACCGCGTTGGACGTGGAAGAACTGCTGGAATATATCGATGCCAAGAGGGCGGCAGGCGTCGACGTGAAGTTCTTCCAGATGTTCGTGGCCGCTCTTGTCAAGCTTCTGAAGGAGCGTCCCAAACTCAATCGCTTCGTTTCTGGCCGGCGCGTTTATCAACGCAATCATATCCGCGTATCCTTCATCGCAAAAAAGGCCGCGACCGACGAGAGCGAAGAGACCAACGTCGCACTCACTTTCCATGAGAAATCCACCTTTCAGGATGTGCTCAGCCGCATGAGGCGGGACATCAAGACCGCCAAGTCCGACGAGGTCAAGGACGACGACGCCTTCATCCGCACGCTGATGAAGCTGCCGCGCTTCGCGCTGCGCATTGTCTTCGCCGTGCTGCGGTGGATGGACTTCTATTTTGACATTCCCAAAGCCATTGCCAACATCGACCCGCTGCGCTGCAGCGTATACGTCGCCAACCTCGGCAGCATCGGCATCGAAGCGCCGTTCCATCACCTCTACGAGTGGGGCAACTGCTCGGTCTTCATCGCCATCGGCAGGATACGCTACATGCCCGTGGCGCTGGAGGACGGCACGCTGACCGCGCGCAAGATGGTAGAGGTGAAGGTTACCATCGACGAGAGGATCGCCGATGGCTTCTACTTCGCCCGCTCTCTGGAACTCATGGAAGGCTATCTGAAGAACCCCGAATCCATCGAGAACTTGTGAAAGAGGCGAACGAAATGGAAAACGGCATCTATAAAGGCACCGGCATCAAGAAGCCCTGGCTCAAGTTCTACGGCGACATGCCGGAATTCCGGGACATTCCGGATCTGACGATGTACGAGCTGCTGCGGGACACCGCCAACAAATACCCCGACAAGACCGTCATCAAATACATGGGAGCGACGATTTCGTTCCGCAAGTTCCTGTCCATGGTGGACAAGTGCGCCGCCTCCTTCACGGCCTACGGTGTGAAGGCCGGCGACTGCGTGCTGCAGTCCATGCCCAACATCCCCAACGCCATCATGATCTTCTACGCGCTCAACAAGATCGGCGCCCGCGTGGCGATGACGCACCCGCTGTATTCCTCCAGCGAGCTGGATCAGTTCATCAAGGAGACCGGCAGCACCTGGTGCGTCACTGTGGACATGTTCTACGACCGCTTCAAGGACATTCTGCGGCCGGACCAGCGGCTGCTGGTCACCAAGATTTCGGATTTCCTCCCCGGTTCCATGAAGGTCGCCTTCAAGATCACCCGGGGCTTCAAGGACAAGATTCCCGCCGACGACCGGGTCGTGTTCTGGAAGGATTTCCTGAAAAAATCCGCCGGAGATGCCGCGCCCTATGTGCGCCGCATGGACCCGCAGGACGGTGCGGTCATCCTCTTTTCCGGCGGCACGACCAACCTGCCCAAGGGCATCCTGCTGTCCTCCTACAATTTCAACGCGCTGTCGGTGAACATCTCCTACTTCGCCAAATTCACCAAGGACGACAGCGTCATCGCGATCCTCCCGGTGTTCCACGGCTTCGGCCTGGGCATCTGCGTGCACACGATCGCGTGCACCGGCGGTACATTGATCCTGGAGCCCAAGTTTGGCACCAAGATTTACATCGACAGCCTGCGCAAGCATCAGCCGACCTTCATCGCCGGCGTGCCCACGATGTTTGAGGCCATGCTGCGGGACAAGAGCTTCCAGAAGGTCCGCTTCGACCGCCTGAAGGCGATCTACAGCGGCGGCGACAGCCTGTCCGCCGAGCTCAAGGTGCGCTTCGACGAGCGCATCCAGGCCCAGGGCAGCAAGGTGGAGCTGGCCGAGGGCTATGGCCTGACCGAGACCGTGACCGGCTGCGTGCTGACACCCCCCGGCCTTTACCGCAAGGGCGCCATCGGCATCCCGATGCCCAACACGCTGGCCAAGGTTGTGGACATGCAGACCAAGGCCGAGCTGCCTTTCGGCGAGGTTGGCGAAATCTGCTTGGCCGGCCCCACGCTGATGAAAGGGTACCTGAACAACCCCGAGGAGACCGACAAGGCCATCCGCACCGACGAGCTGGGCATCCCGTGGCTGCACACCGGCGACCTGGGCTACATGGACGCCGACGGCTATCTGTACTTCCAGAGCCGGGCCAAGCGCATGTTCAAGGTGTCCGGCGTCAGCGTGTACCCGATGCAGGTGGAGCAGGTTCTGGAATCCCACGAGCTCGTGTTCCGCACCTGCGTTGTGGGCGTGCCCGACGATTACCAGATGACCAGCGTGAAGGCCTATGTCGTGCTGGAGAACCCCGAGCTGGCCACCGATGAGACCAAGCAGATTCTGCTCAAACACTGCCGCAAGCACCTGCTCAAGTGGAGCGTGCCGCGGGCCATCGAGTTCCGCGACAAGCTGCCTACGACGCTGGTGGGCAAGGTGGAATACACACAACTGGAGAAATCCCGCATCACCGCCGAGGACGTGGCGCTCAGCGAAGGGGCGGTCGCGATCTCGGAATAAACGCAACGACGCAGCACAGGGCCGTGCCTCGGGCACGGGCTCCGTGTTGTGGCGCGCGAGGAGGCTGCTTTATGAACCCCTTCCACACCGCCCGTTGGATCGGTCTGCCCGGCGAAGCTGCCCGGCGCATCGACCGCTTGCACACCGCCTATTACCGCCTGCGCTTCGACGCGTCGGCCGGCGCGTCGCTCCCGCTGCACTTAAGCGCCCACAGCCGCTACCGCTTGTGGGTCAACGGCCAGCCTGTCACCTTCGGGCCGTGCCGGGGCGACCGCTGGCGGCACTTCTACGAGACCGTGGACGTGGGGCCGTATCTTGTGGTTGGGGCCAACATGCTGGCCGTCAAGGTGCTGTCCTTCCCGCCCTACGAAGCCCAGCACGGCGACCAGCGGGCGCCCTACAACGCCATGGCCCGGGCCATCGGCCCGTGCCTGATCGTCTCCGGCAGCCTGGATGGCGAGGACCTTTCCACCGGCGTCGCCCCATGGATGGCGCTGGAGGACACCGCCGTGTCGTGGCGGCATTTCCCCTTGAGCCAATGGATGGGCGCCATGGAGAGCGTGGACGGCGCCAAACTGCCCCACGGCTGGCAAACCGCCGCGGACAGCGCGCCCTGGCAGCAGCCCCAGCCGCTGTGGAAGGCTGAGGACCCGGGGCTGGACGCTTTCGGCATCATACCGACCTTTCCGCTGACGCCGCGCAGCATCCCGCTGTTGTTCGAGCGGCCCCAGGCCTTCGCACGGGAGATGCCGCTGCGAGCACAGGACGTGCCGGCCATCCGCTTCGTGGATGGCATTGCGGTGATCCCGCCCCGCAGCCGCATGGCGGCGGAGCTGGACGCCGGCGTGCACACGACGGCCTACGTCACGCTGCAAACCCAGGGCGGCGCGGGCAGCGCCGTGACGCTGCGCTACGCCGAGAGCTATACAAAGCCCACGGCGGATGGCAGACCGAGCAAGGGCCTCCGGGACGACTGGCAGAACTTTGAGCTGCTGGGCCATGAGGATCGCTACACGCCCGGTGGCGGCAGCGAGAGCTACACGCCCATGTGGTTTCGCACCTTCCGCTTCGTGCGCCTGGAGGTGGAAACCGGCGAGCAGCCGCTGACGCTGCACATGCTCACGCTGCTGCAGACCGGTTACCCCTTGGAGCCCGTGACCCAAGTGCGTTCCTCCCAGGGCTGGGTGCAGTGCCTGTGGGATATGAGCGTGCGTACGTTGCAGAACTGCATGCACGAGACTTATGAAGACTGCCCCTATTACGAGCAACTGCAATACATACAGGACACCCGCCTGGAGATGCTCTTTACTTACATCGTCAGCGGCGACACCCGCCTGGCCCGCAAGGCCATAGAGGATTTCCAGCATTCCCAGCTGCCCGATGGCATGCTGCAGGCCCGCTTCCCGACCCAGGAACCCCATGTGATACCGCCGTTCTCGCTGCACTGGGTGTGGATGGTGCTGGAATATTACGAACAGACGGGCGACGCCGCCGTGCTGTGGCAATACCGCGCGGCGGCGGACGCCATACTGGAATGGTATGACCGTAAGCTGGGGCCGCTGGGGCTCGTGGAGAAGCTGGGGTATTGGGACCAGATCGACTGGGTGGACGCCTGGGATAAAATTGCCGGGCGCACGCCGGCCGGCACCGCGGGCCCGGCCACGACCCACAACCTGATGTACGCCTACGCGCTGCAGGCCGGCGCGCGGATCAACCGAGCGTGCGGCCGGGAGGGGCTGGCCGAGGAATACCTGCAACGGGCCCAGAGCATATTGGCCGCCGTGGACGCCCATTGCTGGAACGAGGCCGAAGGGCTGTACATGGAAGGACCTGCCTACGAGGAATACTCCCAGCACGCCCAGGTGTACGCCGTGCTGACCGGGCTGGCTGCCGGGCGCAAGGGCTGCGACATCCTGACCCGCGCGCTCGCGCGCCCGGGCATCGCGCTGTGCTCCTTCACGTGGCAGTTTTTCGTGTTCCGGGCGCTGGAGGCCTGCGGGGCATACGAGCTGACCGAGCGCCAGTGGGAGATGTGGAAGGGCCTACCGGACAGGAACCTGACCACGATCCCCGAGGTGCCCGACGGCGTGCGCTCCCCCCGCAGCGATTGCCACGCCTGGGGCGCGCTGCCGCTGTATGAGTTCCCGCGCAAGCTGCTGGGCGTGGAGCCCGGCGAACCGGGCTGGCACAGCATCCGCATCCGGCCCCGTCCGCTCTCGCTGCCGGATTGCTCCGGCCAGGTCACAACGCCCAAGGGCATCGTGACGGTGGCGTGGCGCAACGGGCCGGAAGGCTTTGCGATGGAGGCGCAAGCGCCCCAGGGCGTGAAGCTAACGGTGACGTTGCCGGACGGTACCGAGCGGCATTACCCGCAGGGCGGCGACGTAAGGGTAGGGACATCGGCTTAGGAGGTTCATTCTCATGATAAAAGTTGGTCTGGCCGGCGGGCGCAGCCTGTCCACGCTGATGGGCTTTCGCGCCATTGAGGGCGTGGAGGTCGCCGCGGTGTGCGATCTGAACGCGGACCTGCTGCAGCGCATCAGCCGGGAGCACGGCATCCCCCGCACCTACCGCGTGTTTGAGGACATGCTGGAAGCCGACATCGACGCCGTCGTCATCGCCACGCCCATGCAGTGCCACGTGCCCCAGGCCTTAAGCGCCTTGGAGGCCGGCAAGCATGTGCTCAGCGAAGTCACAGCGGCGGTCACCATGGACGAGCTGTGGTGGCTCATCGAGGCCGTGGAGAAATCCGGCAAGGTATACATGCTGGCGGAGAACTACTGCTACAGCCCAGAGGTGCAGTTGGTCCGCAGCCTGGTGCAAAAGGGCATGTTCGGCGAAGTATACTACGGCGAGGGCGAATATCTGCACGACATCCGCGACCTGGCTGTGTACCCCGACGGCAAAACGTCCTGGCGGAGCCACTGGCAGCTGGGCAAGCGCGGCGCCTTTTACCCGACCCACAGCATCGGCCCGGTCATGCAGTGGTTTCAGGGCGACAGGATCGCCTCGCTGTGCACGCTGGGCAGCGGCCGGCACATGAGCGCCACGCTGCGCCAGGAGGACACCACCGTTACGCTGTGCCAGCTGGAGAGCGGGAAACTGGCGCGCGTCCGTGTGGACTGCCTGTCGCCGCGGCCCCACAACATGGCCTATTACCAACTGCAGGGCACCAAGGGGTGCTACGAGGCGCCCCGGGGGTTGGGCGACGATCACAAGGTATACCTGGAGGGCCACGGCTCCCACGGCGAGACCCGCTGGCGGCCGCTGAAGGATTTTGAGCATTACTTGCCCGAGCGCTTCCGGCTGGCGACCCAGGCGCAGCGCGAAGCCGGCCACGGCGGCGGGGATTTCTTCATCGTGCAGGATTTCGTGGATGCCGTCATGAAGGGTGTGCCGCCGGCCATCGATGTGTACCAGGCCGCCGAATGGACGGCGGTGGCACTGCTCAGCGAGCTTTCCATCACCAACGGCGGCCGTATGATGGACATGCCGCGTTTCCGGCGGAACATGCCCTTTGGCGAGCAGCGCGTCAAGCTATAAGAACGCGGGGGAGGAACCCATGGACTACGTAAATCAGCAAGGCCAGCAACTGATGATGGTGCGCCGCGCCGCGCCCACCCCGGAGGTCAGCATGCCCGAGGGCTGGTCGCTGCGCAGCATGGGCGAGGGCGAAGGCGCCGCGTGGGCGCGCATCTGCGTGGCCGCGGGCTTCTTTGATGACGGGATGAGCGCCGAACAGCGCTGGGAGAGCGCGATGGGCAATGACGCCGGCGTGCGCACGGAGAACGTGTTTTTTGCCTGCGACCCGACTGGCGAACCGGTAGCCACTGCCACGGCCCGGCTGATCCCCGAGATGGAGCGCGGAAAATATCCGCCCACGGCCAATGCCCTGGGCTATCTGCACTATGTCGGAGCGACGCCGGTGTGCAGGGGCAAGGGGGCGGGTTCCGCCGTGACAGCCGCCGTGCTGGCGCGCTTGAGTGAACTGGGGTTGGAGGACTGCGTACTCACGACCGACGACCACCGGCTGCCCGCGATCCATATCTATTTGAAGATGGGCTGGATTCCCGTGCTGTACGCGCCGGACATGCGGGCGCGCTGGGAGCACATATTGAGCCAGCTCGCGGCCTGGGACACGGTGGAGGCCATGGACGAAAAAGGGAATGTGGTTCAGCCGGCGCTTCGCGGATAGAGCGTTTGCGTTAATTCACCATAACCCGTAAAGGGGGCCGGTGAAAAAGAACGTGATGATGCCGATGGAATTCATGAAACCATGGGCGAGAATGGACGCCCACAGGGTTTTATACCGATACCGGAGAACGCTGAAAAAGATCGCGTCGGTCACGGTCACCACGACGCCGACGATGCCCTGTTCCGTATGCGCTAGGCCAAACAACGCGGATGAAATTGTTACCGCGGCATATACACCGATCCGTTCATTCCGGAACAGGCTCCTAAGCCGTGCCTGAAGGAACCCCCTGTACGCAACTTCCTCCCCCAAGGCGGCCAGCGTCCAACCGATGGCCAGAAACAACAGCAGTTGGCCAACATTGCCCTTTAGGTTTTCGTACGCGCTTAAGTTCCGCACGGTTCCCGCGATGTGATTCAATACCGGCAAAATGATCCCGAAATTGATCAGCGTCCAGATAACGGCGAGCGCGAGAACTTCCAGGACCATCCTGCCGCTCTTGCCGGTTTTGTGGAGCCCCAATACCGCAAACGGCTCTCTTTTCAAAAAAAATGAGATGATCGCGATACCCACGATCACGATGGTGGGCAGAAACAAATCGAAATACAGGACCACTGCGGCGGCAACCAGTTCCATAAGGATGATTGCTTTTTTCATAAAATCCTTGCTCATTGTTCTCCCATCCCAGGCACGAGTTGGTATCTCCCGTGGGTCCTGGCCGTTTCGATCATCGCGAACAGGTTTTCGTCCGGTGTGGCCCTGCCTCACTGGTCACCGCGGCTTTATTCGGCGCTTTCCTTGTGCGCCCAAAACCGCGCATAACACAGCCGGGCACTTTCGATGGTCCGGCTGTTTTGCGCTCCGAACTCCTGGCTGAACAGACGAACCTGCGGCAGGCCGCCGCCCTGCGGCGTCTGCCACGTACCCGCAATCGTGCCGTTCACGAACAGCCAATGGCTATAGTCCGATTCTTTGGCCATCTCCTCGGGGAAGGCCGTGAACCCCTGGCGGTCCTGATAGCTCATGATGTATTCGTCGTAGTCCGGCATTAAAAACGCGAAGTCTGCACCCGATGCCGACAGGTTCGGAAGCATGATGCCTTCCGGTACCACATATTCCGTTTCGTTGTTCTTCTCCACATGGAAATCCCCGCCCAGCGTTTGCGCGCCGAGGCGGGCTTCCTTTGCTGTAAGGCCGCTCCAATACGCGAAATCCTTGACTGTGGCCGGCGCGCGGCTGGCGAAGAACTTGCGCGCCAGCATGGCCAGCATTTCCTCGCGCTCATAGTCCGGGCATGGGGGCGCGGCAGCGTCCATGAGCTGGTAGGTGAACTGTTTTCCCCGCCGGGGGCCGCTGCAAATGAGCCCTTCGAGCTCGGCGTACATCATGATATACGATAGCCGGAAGCCCTGCGCCGCTATGCCGGCCGCTCCCAGCCGCCGCTGCAACTCCTCCCGCGTGTGCGCCCCGTCTTGCAGCGCGTTTTCCAGCACGCCGCAGCTCATGCGCAGCGTGTTCGCGTCCAGCCCGGTCTTTCTGTACATGTAGGCGTTTTTGGCGTGCACCCTGGGAGCCGAGAGCTTCACCATCCAGCGGATGTCTTTGGGGTGCACGAAATGCCATGTGGGGCGCAAGACGTGGGTGCGCAGTATTTCGCCGCGCTGGAACGCCTGCTCCACCTGGGAGTCGGTGCTCCGCGGCAGGCGAAGGCCCACGGCCCATTTGGCCATGGCGTATTCCTGCGCCTGCATGGCTCTCATGCAGGCGACCACCTGGGCCGGGTTTGTGATGCCCTCGTGCCTCCCCAGCAGCAGCTGGCTATACAGGCGGGCGGCCAATAATTCCTCTGTTTTCACACAATCACCCGTGGACTCACCGGGATGTGATGGCTGCGAGGCGCCGGAAGGCAAGAGCCATCCCCCAAGGAGAAGACGAGCCTTGGCTTGCCGTCCCTTTGCCCCGTTAATATTTCCCGTAGGTCCTGGCGGTCTCGATCATGGCGTACAGGTTCTCATCCGGCGTGTCCCTGCCGCACTGGTCACCGGTGGACAGTATGAACCGTCCGCCGGCTGCGGCATCGTCGATGGCGCGCTTGCTGGCGTCGATGACGTCCTGCACCGTGCCGCGCAGCATCACGTCGGTCGTGTGCAGGTTGCCCTTGAGAATCAGCCTGTCGCCATACAGCCGCTTGAGGCTGGCCAGATCGCTGTCGCCCATGGGCGGGATCTCCAGCGGATCGATGATCGTAAGCTCGGTCTCCTGGGCGCATATCCTGACCAACTCCGTCTCCGGCCCGCAGGAATGGATGTGGGTGGGGATGCCGTATTCCCTGGCCTTGCGCGTGACGGCCTGCACGATGGGCAGGCACAGTTCGCGGAAGATGGCCGGGCTCTGGAACACCAATGTGCCCGAGCCGCCGGTGCAGATGAAGTCGGGCTTTGTCTCCTGGGCCATCAGCACGTCCATGCGCTTGAGATAGTATTCTATCAACTGATCCCGTTTTTCCTGATACTTTCCGGGGTTGTCATAATAGTCGTAGATCTCTTCCATGTTGTGCAGCAGGATGCTGGTGCCGCAGAACACGCCGAACAGCCCGTGGTCGCCCAGCATGCCCTTGGCAAGCTTTAAGAGCTCGCCGCCCTGGGGCCACTGCCTGCGGCCCTCCACTTTTTCCCAATGGCCCGGGGTCCTGGGCAGGCCCAGCGTCTGCGGCCGCAAACCGCCGGTGGGCGGGTCGGCCCGGTAATATACCGTCACCCTGTCCTCCCACTCGGTCACGTTGCCGGCTCGGCGCATCCTCTGGGTGTAGATGCGCTCGTCGGTGCGCCCGACGATCATCTCCTCCCACTCGTGGTCGATCTCACCCAGCTCCTCGAACTGGATCGGAACGTATCCATCCATCAGCGAATCAAAGCCAAAGCGCTTCACGCAATCGATATAGGCCGCCCAGATGGGGTGCTCCTGATACAGATAGAGGTCCCAGAAGGGCTTGCCGCTCAGACGCGCCGGTATCATGTTGGATGTGTCCGGCGCCACCGGCACGCAGTCCGGAATTTCCCCGCGGATCACCGTCAGCAGTCGCTCTCTTGATGTCATCCCATTCACCGTTCGCTTCCTCTGTCGTATTGTGTCGGCAAAAAACAGTCTGAGGCCCGCTTCAGGCCCCAGACAATAGGTGTTTTACTATTTTCTCTATGCGTGGCGGAATCCCTGCCGCCTTAAGTTACCGATTGACGACGTTCACCGGCGTGCCGTTTATAAACTGCCGCAGATTGTCCACGGCAATGTCCATAAGCCGGGTGCGGGCCTCCTTGGGAGCCCAGGCGATGTGCGGCGTGATGATGCAGTTTTTGGCCCGCAGCAGCGGGTTGTCGCCGCGGATGGGCTCGCTGGACACCACGTCCACCGCCGCCGCGGCGAGCTTGCCGCAGTTGAGCGCATCGGCCAGAGCCTGCTCCTCGACCAGCGGCCCCCGGGAGGTGTTGATCAGGATCACGCCGTCCTTCATGCGGGCGATGGTCTGCTGGTTGATGATGCCCTGGGTCTCCGCCGACAGCGGGCAGTGCAGAGATATCACGTCGGACTGCGCCAGCAGCTCGTCCAGCCCCGCATAGCGCATGGTCTCGCATTCCAGGGCCGGGTTCGGGTGTCTGCTGTGGGCCAGCACCCGCATGCCCAGCGCCTGGGCGATGCTGCCGGCGGCCTGGCCGATGCGGCCGTAGCCTATGATGCCCATGGTCTTGCCTGCCAGCTCGATCAGCGGGTACTTCCAGTAGCAGAAGTCCACGCTGTTCTCCCACTCGCCGGCGTGCACGGACTCGGAATGAGCGCCGATGTGATGGCAAACCTCCAGCAGCAGGCCGATGGCAAACTGCGCCACCGCCGCGGTGCTGTAGGCGGGAATGTTGGTGACCGCGATGCCGCGCCGGCGGGCATGGTCCACGTCCACGATGTTGTAGCCGGTGGCCAGCACGCCGATGTAACGGATGCCGGGGCACGCGTCCAGCGTTGCGGCGTCCAGCGGGGTTTTGTTGGTGATGACGGCCTGGGCGTCGCCGATGCGCGCTGCGATGAGCTGCGCCGGCGTGCGCTCGTAGACCGTCAGGGCCCCCAGGGACTCGAAGCCTTGCCAACTCAAGTCCCCGGGGTTTTCCGTGTAGCCGTCCAGTACGACGATTTTCATTGCGTGTCTCCTGACGGAATTGTTATGGGCGGATTTACGCCCGGGTCATCTTCTTGCTGAGCGCCGGCTGGGGCAGGTTGGCGCCCTGGCTGCGCAGCGTGAGCACCAGCTGTTCGGTGTCCAAGTCGCAGGCAGGCTGCCCGGTGGCGATGGCCTGCGCGGCGGCGGCGCCGGCGGCCTGGCCCATCATGGCTGCGGCCGGCTGCACACGGATGGAGCCGTGCACCTTCACGTCGCTGGAGTTGCATCGGCCGGCCACCCACAGGTTGTTGTAGCCCTTAGGCACGAGGATGCTGTAGGGAATGCCGAAGCTTTCGCCCACTCCCAGGCGGCCGGACTTGCCGATCTCCTCGTTGAGCCGCTCATATTCCTCGTCGGACGCATCGTGGACATGGATGTCCACG
This sequence comes from Bacillota bacterium, assembly GCA_023410875.1. Classification (GTDB taxonomy): domain Bacteria; phylum Bacillota; class Clostridia; order Christensenellales; family UMGS416; genus JAEYRA01. The sequence continues at coordinate 13,669 of JAEYPH010000014.1, forward strand.
AACTTGTTGAACACGCCGATCTGATCCGGGAACCATCGCCGGGCCAAATAGTCGGAGAAGTTCAGCTGGTATTCGCCAACGATCCTGCGGGATTCGCGCACGCCCAGCAGGCTGGCCGTCGTCACGTGCTCGATGTTCTGGCAGCCGTCCAGGTAGCGCTTGTAGAAGGTAGTATACTCCTGCGCCTTCTTTCTGCCAAGGATCATGCCGCGGGTCAGGTCCGCCACGCGCAGCGCGTCGGCGTGGAAGATGTGGCCGCCGTTCAGATACCCCAGCGTCCGCCCCACCTGGGACATGCCGGGCAGGTGGCGGTCCTTATCCATGAAGATGCCGTCCTCGATGGCCTTGAGCAGCAGCGGGTGCTCCTGGGAGCGGTCCACGACGGTCCAGTCGATGCCGCTGAACAGCGACGTCAGCGTCGGGGGCATCGCCTCGGGCTGGCCGTCGCGGCCGGCCTCCAGCACCGGCGCGCCGCACAGCTTGGCCAGCACCGCGTCGCCGGTGGCGTCTATGAACGTCTTGGCCGGGATGTACTCATAGCCCTCGATGCTGTTCACGACGACACCGTGCACATGATTGCGCCCGGCGTCGGCGTCTATGAGCGTCGTGAAGAAGCGGATCTCCACGCCGGCGTCCAGCGCCAGCCGGTCCAGCAGCGCCTTCAGAGCTTCCACGCGGAAGGGCGTCCAGCAGTGGTAGCGTTTCAGGTAGAAGTCCGCGGTCACCTGGGGACCCAGGCCGCCCTCGCGGTGCAGCGTCTCCACGATCTCTCGCATGATGCCGCCCACCAGCATCGTTTCGCCGTTGGCCATGGGGTCAAAGGCGGTCACGAGGCCGGATGTGGCCATGCCGCCCAGGCAGCCGGTCTTCTCGATCAGCAGCACCTTGGCGCCCAGGCGTCCGGCGGCGATGGCCGCCGCCACGCCGCCGGGGCCGCCGCCGGCCACCACCAGGTCGTAGGTTTGGGAGCAGACGGGGATTTCCCTGTTCAATAGATAGGTACCCATCATCATTTCCTTTCCGGTTACAGATCGGAGCGCCTTACGGCAGATAGGCGCCGGCCTTCTGCAGTTTAGAGCGCAGCTCCTGCACGTCCACCTTGCGCACGTCGCCATCCACATGGGTGGCCATGGCGGCTGCCGCGCCGGCGGCTTCACCCATGGCCAGGCATACGGGCATCACCCGCAGGCTGCCGTTGATGATGCGGTCGGAGGACACCGAGCGCCCGGCCAGCAGCACGTTGCGCAGGCCCTTGGGTGTCAGGCACCGGTAGGGGATGCCGTGGGATTCGCCGCGCTCATAGTGCACGGCGACCTTGTCGACGACGTCCTTGAAGCTCAGCTCGCCCTTGGCCATCTTGTCGGCCTCTTCGCGGGTGTTGTGCACGTCGATGTAGTAGCAGTTGCGGGCGATTTCGTCGTCAAAGGTGGTCCGAGCGATGAAATCCTCCCGGGTCAGGTAGTAGTCCCCGATGACGCGCCGGGTCTCCCGAATGCCCATGAGCGAGCCGGTCTGCACGAGGAACGAATTGCCGAAGGCCTCGGGGAAGTATTCGGCCAGGCCGTCGCGCATGTTGCGGGCCAGTTTGCGGCCAACCATCAACGATTCGGTCAGGTTCGTGGGCTTGGTGTTGTCCACACCGAACACGTGGCCGGCGTTGAAGCCGACCGTCGCGGGGCCGATGAAGTTGTTGCACATGTGGGAGTCCTTGACGTAGGGGTATTTGTCGGCCTTCGCCATCTTGTGCACAGGGCTGTCGGGGTTGGCGCCGTGCAGCTTGACGCCGTAGGTGTAGGCGTAGCTATCCACGTTGCTGAGCACAAAGCACAGGGAACCGGGCTGCAGCTCGCCTTCCGGGCCGCCCTGTTCAAACTGTGCGCCGGCCCACACGGAAAGGTCGCCGTCGCCGGTGCAGTCGATGTACACCTTGGCGCGGTAGGCGCACAGGCCGTCCTTGTTGGAGGCCAGCACCGCGGTCACGTTGCCCTCGCCGTCGGTCTCCACGCCGCTTAAAAACGTGTTGAACAGCACCTGAGCGCCGCTCTCGGTCACCATGTCGTCATAGACGACCTTGAGCATCTCCGGGTCGATGGGCACCCAATCCACCAGGGTCTTGGGCACATGGGGCATCGTGGATTTAACCTTCTCCATGATCTGCTCGCCCAGACCGGCATAGATGACCCGCTCCTTGTCGGAGAAGGGGCACCACGCAGGAATCAGGCCGCTGGTGCCCATGCCGCCCAGGCAGCCGGTGGCCTCCAGCAGCAGCGTTCTGGCCCCTTCGCGGGCGGCGGCGATGGCGGCGGTGCAGCCGGCGGGGCCGCCGCCTGCCACGATGACGTCCCAGGAATCGTCCATGGGGACGGCGCGTTGTTTCAGCTCATAGCTTTTCATAGCGGTTTCCTTTCTCTTAAAGAAATTTTGCTCCCCGTTCTTCCATAATGGCGCGCACGTCCGCGCCCTGGATGTCTCTGGCCCGCAAGCCATTTTTCGCGGCCAGCGCCGCGCCGATGCCCGCGGCCTCGCCGCTGGCGCGGCACGTATGCTGCACCCGCACCGACGACTGGGCCACGAAGTCCGCGCCCAGGCAGCGCCCGGCCACAAAAAGGTTGTCCAAACCGGCCACGACCAGGCTGCGGAAGGGCACGTGGTAATAGCGCTCGCCGGGCTCCCGGTGCTCAAACTGCAGGCTGTCCTTTTCGTCGGCGTCGTGGATGTCCACGGGATAATTGCTGGTGGCGATGGTATCGTCGAACCGGGCGTACTGCAGCACGTCCCGGCCGGTCAGCGTGTATTCGGTCTCTATCCTGCGGCTCTCGCGGATGCCCAGCATCGGCGCGACTTCGCACAGACCGGCGTGCGCAAAGCCGGGGATGCGCTGCCGCAGGAAGGCGACCAGCCGCAGGATGGCGCTGCGCCCCTGGGTCTGCTTGCCGGAGAGATATCGGGCGTCCAGCGTGTCGTGGGAGGAGCCCAGCTCCGGGCAGTTGAAGCATAGATCATTGGGCTTGCCCGGCACCGAGAAGCACTGGAAATACTTGATGTCCTGCAGCGTCAGCAGGCCGTCCTCCATGGCTTTGTCGAACACCGGGGTCAGCACCCAGCGGTCGTTGTGCAGCGTCGTGGCGGCGTGGAAGGTCGGTCCGTCGCTCTGCTGGTCGCCCAGGCTGTTCAGATAGCCCCGGAAGGCGGCGATATCCACGCCGGTCATCCAAAAGCGCAGAGAAACCGCCTGGTTGATGCCCTGGGCGTTGCCGCTCTGGTATCCCGCCCCGGCCATCACCGAAAGGTCTCCGTCGCCGGTGCAATCGATGAAGTGGCCGGCCTCGATGGCGGTGATGCCGTCGTCGTTGAAGACCACCGCGTGGGTGAGGCGGCTGCCGTCCTTGATCACGCCGATCAGCGTCGTGTGATACAGGATGCCGCAGCCGGATTCCCCGATCATCTGCTCCAGCACGAATTTCAATGCCAGCGGGTCAAACCACCCCTTGTGGGCGTCGCCGGGCAGCGCCGCGCCCATGGCGGTCAAGCGCGTGCGGGCCTCGTCGGCCAGCGCCGAGGATTGCGGGTCGCCGGTGATGTGCGAATGCATGACCGGCATCACCAGCGCCATGGTCTGCGAGCCCCCCGGCGCCCCAAACTGTTCGATGATCAGCGTTTTGGCGCCCATGCGGGCCGCCGATATGCCGGCGAAGGCGCCGGCGGTGCCGCCGCCGGCCACCAGCACGTCGCAGCGCTGTGAAACCGGCACGCTCCCTTTTTCAAAGGTCATGATATGCATCGTGTCTCCTGACAGCAGGCCGCACGGGCCTGCTAAAGGGGCTACATACGGATGTACATAGCCCCTTTGTGCAGCGTTTATGTTTACTTGAACAGCTCTTCGAGATATTCGGTCGGATTGTCCTTGGACCACTTGGACATGGCGTCCTTCATGGCCTGGCCGCCGGAGGACATGTAGTCGCTTAGGAAGGCGGTGAAGTCCTCATCGGTCGTCTTGTTCTCTACGATGGCCTTGAGCATGAAGTCGTTGAGCTTGGTGGCCAGCGCCTGGGAGTTCTGCTGCACCTCGGGCAGGCCGTTGGCGAAGGAGGAGCGGTCCAGAACCAGCGTGGCGTCGGGCAGGTTGGAGTTTACGAATTCATAGGCCACAGCCATCTCGGCGGTCTTGCGCACGCGGGCCTGCCATTGCTTGAACTCCACAGCCCTTTCCTGCACACCGATGAACTGGTTGGCCCAGTTCAGGTCGTTGAAGGCCGGGAAAATCGGGTAATAGTTGCCGTTCTTGACCTCATAGTGGGTGCCCTCGTCGCCGATGTGGGTCGCCATGAAGATCTTGGGCTCGGAGAGCAGGTTCATGTAGTTGATGGCGTGCTCGGGTGCCTTGGAGGACTTGGGTACGCCGTAATACTTGGCTACGCCGGAGATGTTCTGCAGCACGTATTTGCCGCTCTTGTCCTTCAGGGGTGTGGAGAACATCACGAGGTCCTTGGAGAGGTTGTTGGCCTGCAGCGCAGGCACCAGGCGCGGGAGCTCCCATATGGCGTATTGGCTCACATAAGCGCCGGTGCCGGTGAACTTCTGGTCGATGTTTTCGGACTTGTTGATGGGCAGATCAGGGTCCAGCAGGCCGTCCTTATACAGCCCGGCCATATAGCGGATGTAGTCCTTGAAGCCCGGCTGCTCGGCGATGTTGACATAACCGTTGGCGGTTTCAATCCAGGTGATGTTGGGCAGGCCGAAGGCGGTCATCAGGTCCTTCTGCCACACGTTCAGGCCGGTCAGCGGCGGCACGTTCTTGGCGGCCTTGATGGCCTTCAGGAAGGCGGTAAAGGAATCCAGGTCCGTGGGCACGGTCAGCTTGAGCTCGTCCAGGATCTCCTGCTTGGTCATGAGGACATTGTCAAACCGGGTGCCGAACGTGATGCCGATGCCGTCGCCGGACTGACGGGGCAGGCCCACGGTCTCGCCGGCGGCGTTCTTGGAGGCCTTCCAGGCCAGATCAGACACAGCGGGCACGATGTAGTCGCCGTAATCGGCCAGATACTTATCCAGCGCGGTGAGCACGCCGATGTCGGCCAGGCGGCCAAACATGGTGCCGGAGAGCTCTACGAGGTCATACTCGGTGCCGGAGGACATTTCCAGCATGAGCTTCTCATCGCCGTTGGAGGTCGGGAGCATCTCGTATTTGACCTGATAGCCGGTCAACTCCATCATCTTCTTGCACGGGATGTCCTCGTTGGGGTCATAGGTGCGGCCGCCCACGAGGAACTTGAGAACCGGGCGGTTCTCCGTGAGTGTGTCCTTGGTGGCCGGAGCCGAGGGAGTGGCCTCCGTGCTGGGCGCAACGGACGCAGCTTCTGTGGCGGCCGCGGTGGGCGAGGGTGTGGCGGCGGGCTTGGACGTGCAGGCGGTCAGCGCAACGCCGAACACCAGCGCCAGAGCCAGCACCATCACGAGCGTTTTCTTCATTGGGTGAATCCTCCTTTTTATTTTGCCTCATGCTTGCGCATGTATAAGCCGTGGGTCAGCCCTTGACCGAGCCGATGTTGATGCCCTTTACGAAGTACCGCTGCAGGAACGGATACACCAGCAGGATGGGCAGCGTGGCCAGCATGATCGTCGTGGCGCGTATGGAATCGGGTGCAGTGTTCATGTATTTATCCATGTCCATCTGCATCGAGGCCGGGTCTGCCGCCGTCATCGTGGAGGTCACCAGGTCATACAGGTACTGCTGCAGGGGCTTGAGCGAGGGATTGGTGATGTAGAGCACGCCGGAGAAGTAGTTGTTCCAGTATCCCACGGCGTAGAACAGGCCCACCGTGGCGATCACCGGCATGGACATCGGGATGACGATGGAGAAAAGCGTGCGCAGGTTCGTGGCGCCGTCTATCTTGGCCGATTCCTCCACGCTCTCGGGCAGCTGCTCGTAGAATGTCTTGATCAGCAGCACGTTGAACACCGACAGCATGCCCGGCAGCACCAGCGCCCAGATTTTATTGATCAGGCCCAGAGACTTGAACAGTACGTAGTTGGGGATGATGCCGCCGTTGAAGAGCATGATGAAGATGAAGACCAGCAGCAGAGGCTTCCTGCCCACCATTTCGGGCTTGGAAAGCGGATAGGCCACCGTGGTTGTCAGCAGCATCGCGCATACGGTGCCCAAAATGGTGACGAACACCGACACGCCGAAGGCATTCATGAACTCCGGCTGATCCAGCACGTAGCGATAGGTGCCAAACTGCAGGCCCATGGGCCAGAACAGCACCTTGCCCGCCACGACCGCCGCCTCACCGGACAGGGATTTGGACAGCACATACAGGAAAGGCAGCAGCGTGGCAAGCCCGAACAGCACCAGCAAAACGTGATTGACGATATCGAAGATGACTTCACCCAATGACTTGCGTTTCATGTGCGCCTCTTTCTACCAAATGGATTTGCCGGTGATGCGCCGGGAGAAGAAGTTGCAGCTGATGACCAGGATGAAGGCGACCAGCGAGTTGAACAGGCCCACCGCCGTGCCGAAGGAGAAATTCAGCCTGCCCAAGCCCTCGCGGTAGACATAGGTGCCGATGATGTCGGCCACGTCGTACACCGCGGGGTTGTACATAATGAAAATCTGCTCAAAGCCCGCGTCCAGTATGCGGCTGACCCTGAGGATCAGCATCATGACGATGGTCGGCACGATGGAGGGCAATGTGATGTGGCGCATCTGCTTGACCTTGCCGGCGCCGTCGATCATCGCTGCTTCGTACAGCGACGGGTCGATGCCGGTGATGGCCGCCAGATAAATGATGGAACCCCAGCCGACTTCCTTCCACGCGTCGGTGAACACCAGCGTGGCCCGAAACCACGACTTGTTGACCAGGAACATGATGGACTCACTGCCCAAGGATTTCAGCGCCATGTTGACGATGCCCGTGGAGCCCAGCAGCGACACGAAGATGCCGCTGACGACCGCCCAGGACAGGAAATGGGGCAGATAGACGATGGTCTGCAGCCCTCTTTTGAAGTACAGGTTGCCGACTTCATTGATCATCATGGCCAGCAGGATGGGCATAGGGAACACGAAGAGGACCTTCAGGGCGCTTATGACCAGCGTGTTGGAGAACACCTGACGGAAATCGTCGTTGGCAAACAGTTTGGTGAAATGCTTGAGGCCCACCCAATCGGAGGCGAAGATGGACTGGATGGGGGAATCGGCGGCAAACATGTTGTAATCCTGAAAGGCGATGGCGATGCCGCCCAAGGGCAGATAGTTGAAAATCAGGACGTAGATCAGCGCGGGGATGATGAGCAGATACATGTCGTAATTCCGCTTGACATACTGGATCTTCTGCTTTGTGGATCTCTTATTTTTCTTTGTCCCGCCCTGGAGCTGGACGACTTGATCGGTCATATCCTCATCCCGCCTACTCGTTTTGTGGAACCAGTATAGCAGTTGGATACGACCGGGATTAGTGCACTGGATTATGATTTGCATAACTGGATTAAGGTTTTTGGGCAGTAGCTCCAATTGAGAGCCGTTTTATGTATGTAATTCATCAAAAGAGGAAACGGCCCGGGCTCGGGCTATTCAGGGACGCAAAGGCCCGCCGTCCGGCGGCAGCAGAATCCGCACGGTCGTCCCCGAGCCGATCACGCTTTCGTAGGTCAGGCCGTAGGGCTCGCCGTAGAAGATGCGGATGCGGTGCTGCACGTTGCCCACGCCGTAGCCGTGCACGGCGTTCTGCTGCTTTTTGAGCTCCACGACGGAAAGCAACTCGTGGATCTGCCTGTGGCTCATGCCGATGCCGTCGTCGGCGATGGTAATGAGCATGTCGTCGCCGCCGCGCCCGATGCCGATGCTCAGCGTGCCGCCCTTGCGTTCGGATTTCATCAGCCCGTGCATGATCGCGTTTTCCACGATGGGCTGCAGCAGCAGTTTCATGATCGGGCAGCCCAGCAGCGAGTCGTCGATGCTCCACACCACATGGATGGCGTCGTTGTAGCGCTTGTTCTGTATCTCGATGTAGTAGCGCACATGCTCGATTTCATCCTGCACGGTCACGACATCCCTGCCCTGGGCCAGCGATTTGCGATAGAAGCCCGAGAGCGAAGTGATGATCCGGGGCAGCTCCTCGTGCTCGCCGCCCTTGGCCATCCAGTAGAGCATGTCCAGCGTGTTGTAGAGGAAGTGGGGGTTGATCTGGGATTGCAGCGCGTTCAAATCGGCGTGCTTGGCCTGTTGGCCCAGCTCATAGCGCTCGTCCATCAGGCGGTTCATGCGCTCGAAGAGCAGATTGATGCAGTTTTGCAGCCGGCCGATCACGTCGCCGGAGGACACCAGCAGGCGGGCGTTCACATCGCCGTCGCTGTATCGCTGCACCGTCTCGGTCATGCTCTTAACGGTGTTGGTGAAGCTGCGGGACAGCAGCAGCGTAACCAGTATGATCACCAGCACCACAGGGCCCATCACCATGAGCATCTGCAAGAACAACGTGCGCCGGCCATGGTTCATCTTGTCCGAGGGGACCATCTCCACCAGATACCAGCCGGACGCCTCCAGGGGCACCCAGTTCACATACCAGCCCTTGTAGCGCGCGGCGGTGATGCCCTCGGAGCCTGCAAAACGCGCGACGATCTCCCGCTTGTAGCCTTCCTCCTGGGGCAGCACCATGGCGCGCATGGAGCCGCTCATGGCGATGACGGTTCCGGTGCGGTCCATGATGCACATGGCGTTGTCCGAAGGCGTCACGTTTTCCGAAAGGATGTTCTGCAGCCAGGCTTCGCTGATATCGACGACCGCCACGCCAATGAGCCGGTTGTTGCGCTTGTAATCGCGGATGCCCGTGGCCAGCGACACCACGTTGTGGGTCACATACAGCAGATAGTCCTGTGTGTGGGTCGGGACGTAGACATAAGGCAGCCGCTGGACGGTCTCAAACCACGGCTCCCGCTCGATGCGGCTCAAAGGGAACGTGTTCACCGTCTCCGCGGAATAAAACAGCTCATCGCGCACGAACAGCCGGGTCTTGAAGACGCTTTCGGTCGTGTTCACGAGGTTCACATAGCCCAGCAGGTCCCGCAGGTCCAGAGATTGCTCGTAGATACCCAGCTGTGTTGGGTCGGCGGACAGTATGTTGATGACCTCGGGTATCGATGTCAGCGTGGACAGGGCGCTCTGGTTCGAGAGGAAATCGTTGTTGATGATCGTCGCCGTCTGGCCCAGCGCGCGGTAGTCGCTGTTCACTGTCTCGGTGAAGATGATGCGCTCGGCGCTGCGGAAGAACAGTGGCGCCATGATGAACAACGGAATCAGCGCAAACAGCACGAAAACCGTCGCGACCTTCTGAAACAGCGAAAGCGAAACCAGTTTTTCCGAGTAATATTGAAAAAGCCTGCTAAACATCCATGCTCATTTTCTTATACAGATTGGGCGTCGTGCCCGTATGCTGGTTGAAGACGCGGGAGAAATACCCAACGTTTCGATATCCGACCATATCCGATATTTCGTTCACGGTATGGTCGGTGCTCACCAGCAGCGTCTTGGCCTTATCCATGCGCGCCTGCTGCACATATTGGTTGATCGTGATGCCCGTGACCTCCTTGAACAGCGCGCACAGATAGGTGGGCGACAGATACACGGTGCGGGCGATGGCCTTCACCGAGATGTCGCCGTCCAGGTGCTTCCAGATGTATCTCTTGGCGCTGTAGATCGCGCCGATCTTCTTGTCCTTTGTCAGAATGGTGTTGGTATATTTGTTGATCAGCCGATGGAGGATGTCCATGAGCTGGTCCAGCGTGAAGGCCGACATCACGGCCTTCTGCAGGACGACCGGATCGTCGGACAGATCTTCCAAAAACTCCTTTTTGTAGCCTTCGGCCAGAATCTGGCAGATGCGCAGCGTCACGGATTTGATATGGGACACCGGCGTGTCCGGGTTTTCGGCGAACCTGCCGTAGATCCGCTCCACGGTCTCGGTGATGCGCAAGGGCTCGTTGTGGGCGCAGAAGGAGGCGATGTCGGCAAGCTGGCTCTCGCCCGGCTTGTACTGACCGCCCTTGCGATTGCCGGCGGTATTCACCGAGCCGATGCCCCGGAAAAACGCCAGCTCCAGCGCCTTGCAGGCCGCGCGGTAGGAGGAGCCCGCATCCATCAGCGTCTGGAAGCAGCTGCCTATGCCGATGGCGATGTGCTCCCTGGCCTCGGGCAGGCCGGTCAGTATGGTGTCGGCCAGTTCGGTCACCCGTTGGGTCAGCGTGCCGCCCGCCCCGCTGCGCTCGTCCTTTATGAGCATCACGATCATGTCGCCCATGCGTACGGTCGTATATCGATAGTGTGGGTCTTCGGAAAAGGAGGATATCATGTGCAGCGTGAACATGTTGATCTGCTGCTCGGTGTCCACGGTGTTCTCGTGCTTGTAATGCATGGCCGCCAGCATGATGTATTCCGACGGGGCATGCAACGCCGCGCCAGCCTTCTGACGCAGGATGTCTTCGTTGTTGCCGGTCAGCAGCAGACGCAGCGTCTCCTGGTCAAAGGCCTGCGCCGGCATGCCCTCCGAGGATTCGCGCCGCTGAATGGCCCGTTCCAGGGCCTCCTTGAACTGGTCTTCATCCACCGGTTTGTCCAGATAGTCGATGGCGCCGATGCGGATGGCCGTCTTTAGGTATTCGCGGTCGGAATAGCCGCTCATGAAGATCACGGCGATGTCCGGGTCGATCTGCTTGGCCTTGAGCGTAAAGGCGATGCCGTCCATGCCCGGCATGCGGATGTCGCACAGCAGGATGCCGGGATGATGGCGTTGGGTCAGCTCCAGCGCTTCCAGGCCATCGTGGGCCAAGCCCGCGATTTCCACATCCAGGCCGCTGTCCTTCACGCGCTGCGCCACGCCTTCCAGCGTGCGCTGCTCGTCGTCCACGATCAGAACCTTTTGCATCCGCTCACCTCCGCCCTGATCCATCATCCTGATTCGAGATGTTGTAGAAATAGTATAACGGTTCATGGATATATTGTACAGACGTATCACTCCCGTTCCTTTGGCAGCCTTCGCCGCCAGTGGGCGGGCGAAGCGCCGGTGTGCTGGCGGAACAGGCGGCTGAAATAGTACGGGTCCTGAAAGCCGCACAGCGCGCTTACCCGGGCCACGCTGGCGCCGCTGCGGTTGTGGGACAGCAGCTGCATGGCGTGAGCCATCCTCAGCCTGGTCAGGTATTCGTGGGGCGTCTCCCCGGTGTGGAGCTTAAAGATCCGCCGCAGATAGCCCATGGACAGGCCCAGCGGCGCCAGCGCCTGCTCCAGTTGGAATTCAGGGTTGGAAAGGTTGTGGATCAGCACCGCTTTGACGCGCTCCACCGGCAGGCTGCGTCCTTCTTCGGGCAGCAGCGCGACAAGCAGGCTCCGGATGGCGCCCAGCAGATGCTGGCACAGCATGTCGCCCCCCGGCCGGCGTAGGTGCGCCTCCTCATAGAAGACGCTCAGCAGCTTCTCCAGGCTAAAGGTCGGCGTGTCCCGCAGCACCAGCGGGCATGGCGGAAAATCCATGTTTTTGAGCGTCAGGTGTAGGTTGCGGAAACCCGCTTCGGCCAGCTCCTCATGGCCGCAGCCCGGCGGGATCAGCACGACGGTGCCCCGCTCGAAGGGCGTTTTGGCAGTGCCCAGCGTCAGCACGCCGCTGCCCTCGATGTAACACACAATTTCCCAATAGTCCGGATGGGCATGCACCGGGAAATGGACGATCTTCTCTGTGATCATGCCGATGCCGATCAGATTGTTCATACGCACCCCCAGAAACATTTTAATTTCATGGGTTCGTTTTGTCCATCTATATATTCACATTGTCAATTCTATATTACGCTGCCGTTGCTATACTTTGCATGGGCAAATCTCCAACAACCAACAAGGAGGCTCAAGATGGATCTGCGGTTTGAACGGATCAAGATCGACGACGGAACCTTTGAGGCGGCCAGCGCCTTCGACGTGGATGGCGACGGCGTGCTGGACATCGTATGCGGCGGCCATTGGTACAAAGGTCCGGATTTTACGGAAAAGATCAAGATGTGCGACGTGATGCCCGAGGGGGAGTATTTTGACGACTTCTCCGACTATGGCATGGACGTGAACGGCGACGGATGCATCGACGTGATCACCGGCGGGTGGTTCGGCCAGACGCTGCGCTGGCGGGAGAACCCCGGCGACCGCGGCCTGTGGACGGTGCACGACATCGACCATTGCGGCTGCATCGAGACCATCCGTTTCTACGACATCGACGGCTGTGGCACGGCGGAGATTTTCCCCAACACGCCCGGCGAACCCCAGGCCTTCTATAAGCTCATCAAGGACGCCGACGGTCGCGGCACCGGCCGCTTCCAGAAGTTCGTGATCTCCCAGGGCCCCTCGGGCCACGGCATGGGCTTCGGCGACATCAACGGCGACGGAGAGATCGAAATTATCCTGTGCAACGGCTACCTGAAACGGCAGGGCAGCGTCTATGAACCCTGGCAGTTCGTGCACTGCTTTGACCAGCCCATGGCCAGCGTGCCCATGCTCGTGCACGATGTGGACGGCGATGGCATTGCCGACATCATCGCCGCCAACGCCCACAACTACGGCCTCTATTGGCTGCAGCAGAAGCCCGACGGCACCTTCGTCAAGCACGACATCGACACCGGGAACGCCCAGTACCACGACATGCAGCTGGCCGACATCGACAACGACGGGCAGATGGAGCTCGTGACCGGCAAGCGCTACCGCGCCCACTGCGGCAATGACCCGGGGGACAACGACCCGGTGCAGACGTGCTATTTCAAGATAAACAACGGAGCCTTTGAGAAGCACATCGTGGACGCTGGTCCCGCCGCGGAGCACTCCGGTGTGGGCATCTATTTCTGGCTGGCGGACCTTGATGGCAACGGCTGGCTGGACATCGTCGCCCCCGGCAAGGAGGGGCTGTACCTGTTCCGTAATCTGGGTCTTCAATAACAGCCGGGCGAAGGAGGAAGCACAATGCGCAAAATCGCGATCATCGGAGCGGGCAGCGTCGTATTCTGCAAAACGCTGATCCTGGACATCATGGCGACGCCGGGCATGGACGACACGTGCTTTGCGCTGATGGCCCCCAGCCTCAGCAAGACGCCCTATGTGGAGGCGTTCCTCAACAAGGTCATTGCGGAGAACGGCCTGCGCAGCCAGGTCTATGCGACGACCGACCGGCGCGAGGCGCTGCGGGGCGCGGACTACGTGATCTCCACGTTCCAGGTGGGTGGCGTGGCGGCCTTCGACGCCGATTACCGCATCCCTTATCAATACGGCGTGGACCAGTGCATCGGCGACACGCTGGGGCCTGGCGGGGTGTTCCGGGCGCTGCGCAGCATACCGGTGACGCTGGACATGGCCCGCGACATCGAAGAGCTGTGCCCCGGCGCGCTGCTGCTGAACTATGTGAACCCCATGGCCATGGTGTGTTGGGCGCTGGGGCAGACCAAGGTCAAGTTTGTCGGCCTGTGCCACGGCGTGCAGACGACGCTGGACCTGATCTCCGGCTATGTGGGCGTGCCCAAGGCGCAGATCGACTATGTATGCGCCGGCATCAACCACATGGGGTGGTTTCTGAAGATCGAAAAGGATGGACAGGATATCTATCCGACTCTTCGGGAGAGGATGGAGCAGCCGGAATACTTTGTCAATGAGAAGGTCCGCGGCGAGGTGTTCCGCCACTTCGGCTATTTCATGACCGAATCCACCGGCCACCTGTCGGAATATCTGCCCTACTTCCGCAAGAACGACCGCGCGCTGTCGCTGTATTGCGACGAACCGGCCTTCGGCGGTGAGACCGGCGCCTATCTGAAGTGGTGCGCCTCGGTGGCCCACAAATATGAATCCGTGGACGTGCTGCAGGGGGAATCCGCCAAGCTGCCGCCCCGCAGCGTGGAATACGGCTCCTACATCATCGAGGCCATCGAGAAGAACCGCACCTTCCGCTTCAACGGCAACCTGCGCAACAACGGGCTCATCAGCAACCTGCCCGCCGACTGCTGTGCCGAGGTGCCGGTGTTCGCCGACGGCGCGGGGCTGCACCCGACCTATGTAGGGCCGCTGCCCTCCCAGTGTGCGGCGCTCAACCTGACCAACATACAGGTGCAGCGTCTGGCAGTGGAGGCTGCCCAAAGCGGCGACCCCGAGGCCATCGTGCACGCGTGCGCGTTGGACCCGCTGACCAGCGCCAAGCTGACACTGGCGGAGATCCGCGACATGGCCGCCGACATGCTGGAGGCCGAGCGGGCGTGGCTGCCCCAGTTCCAGGGCCGCGCAATCCGCCGGCTGCCGGTCATCAGCATCCCCAAGGATGTGCAGCGCGCTCCGGCGCCCATCGACCCGGCGCTGGCCATCTTCGCGCGCTTTGGCGAGCTGGGCGCCAAGGCTCAAACAGAACAGGAGTAATTAGGAGGATTTTATGGATAAAGTCAGACTGGGTTTTGTCGGTGTGGGCTACATGGGCCAGAATGCCCACCTGAAGAACTACGCCGCGCTGCCGGATTGCGAGATCGTCGCCATCGCCGAGCCCCGCCAGCAGACTGCCGAGCTGGTGGCCCGGCGCTACGGCGTGCCCCATGTGTACCGCGACCACCGCGAGATGCTGGCCCACGAGAAGCTGGACGCCCTTGTGGCTGCCCAGCCCTACCGCGCCCACGCGGCGCTGCTGCCCGAGCTCTACGCGACGGGGCTGCCGCTGTTCACCGAAAAGCCGCTGGCGCTGTCTGTGGAGACCGGCGAGCGCCTGGCCGCGCTGGCCCGTGAGCACGGCGTGAAACACATGGTGGGTTACCACAAGCGTTCCGACCCGGCCATGGAGTTCGCCCGGGACCTCATCAGCCGTTGGAAGGCCAGCGGGGAGTGCGGCCAGATGCGCCTGGTGCGCATCACGATGCCCCCCGGCGACTGGGTGGGCGGCGCCGACATGGCGCTTTCCGCCGGGGACAGCGCCGCCGGTGCGCAGCCCGAGGGCGATGCGCCCTACTTTGACAGCGCCGAGGCCCGGCAATACGATATTTTTGTGAACTACTACATCCACCAGATCAACGCGATGCGCTTCCTGCTGGGCGAGCCCTATGAGGTTGCCTATGCGGAGAAGTCCCAGGTCGTGCTGGCTGCCCGCAGCGCCTCCGGCGTGGCCGGTGTCATCGAGATGGAGCCCTGGGCCAACAGCGTGGACTGGATGGAGAGCTGCCTCGTGGGCTTCCAGAAAGGCTTCATCCGCGTGGATCTGCCCGCGCCGCTGGCCAGCCAGAGCTGCGGCCGCGTGACCGTGATGGAGGATCGCGGCGGCACGCCGATCACGTGGAGCCCCTCTTTGCCGCCGGTGCACGCCATGCGCAACCAGGCCAAGAATTTCTTGGCCATGGTGCGCGGCGAGAAGGAAGCACCGTGCTACGCCGAGGAGGCCGCCCATGATCTGGCCATGGCAACGCAGTACATCAGGCTGCTGAACCGGTGAAGCCATACATGAACAACAAAGCGGCGGGCAGAGACTGGCTCTGCCCGCCGTTGCGTTGCATACGGTTTCCGACTTATAATGTATCTATCCGACAACAAACGCGGAGGGTACGCCGATGAAGCTGATCACATGGAATGTCAACGGCCTGCGCGCCTGCCTCAACAAGGGGTTCCAAAAGGTATTCGACGAGGCCCAGGCCGACATCTTCTGCCTGCAGGAGACCAAGATGCAGCCGGGGCAGGCCGAGGTCGCCGCAGAGGGCTATTGGCAGTTCTGGAACAGCGCCGTCAAGAAGGGCTATTCCGGCACGGCGGTGTTCACCCGCGTGGAGCCGCTGAACGTGACCTATGGCATCGGCCTGGAGCAGCACGGCGACGAGGGTCGGGCGCTGACGCTGGAGTTCGAGCGCTTCTTTCTCGTGGATTGCTACACGCCCAACGCCCAGGACGGCCTGGCGCGCCTGCCCTACCGCATGCAGTGGGAGGACGACTTCCGCGGCTACCTGATGGCGCTGGACGCCAAGAAGCCTGTGATCCTGTGTGGCGACCTGAATGTGGCCCACAATGAGATCGACATCAAGAACGCCAAGGCCAATGTCGGAAACGCCGGCTTTTCCTACGAGGAGCGGGCCAAGTTCACCGAGCTGCTGGCCAGCG
Source organism: Bacillota bacterium (assembly GCA_023410875.1). Classification (GTDB taxonomy): domain Bacteria; phylum Bacillota; class Clostridia; order Christensenellales; family UMGS416; genus JAEYRA01. The sequence goes on from JAEYPH010000014.1 coordinate 29,798, forward strand.
GCTTTATCGATTCTTTCCGCACGCTGTACCCTGACCGCGTGGGCGCCTACACATGGTGGAGCTATATGTTCAACGCCCGCGCTAACAACGCCGGCTGGCGCATCGACTACTTTGTGCTTAGCGAGCGGTTGAAGTCGGAGTTGAAGGATTGCATTTTGCATCCGGAGATTTTCGGCAGCGACCACTGCCCGGTGGAGCTGCAAATTTTCTGAGCGCCCATCAAAAGCCGTGCGGATGAAGTCCAGCCCGTCGTATGAATGGCCCCTGTGCATTGCCGTGCACCGGGCCATTCTCTTTTTCTGCACGGACACATTGCCGAACATCTGTAAGTGAAATCATCAGGCGCTGTATTCCATCGCATATACGGCGATAAGCAGCTCATCCGCCCCGAGAGCGTGCTGGGCTTTGCCTTGATATCGAATGGCATGGCTCTGACCAGCGGCGCGATAAAACTTTTACAATTTAATTGATAATTAATACCATATATGCTAGACTGCTATCGGTTTAGGGAACCATGCCTGTGGACATCCACACAAGGTATCGCCAGGAGTTCATGTTTTGAATACGGCAAATCTACCGCAACACATCAGGGACGCATTCACAACCCGCGGCGTGGACGCCGGCGGCCTGATTGCCGCGGCCCGGGGAGACGGCAACGCTGCCCTGGAACCCTGCGACTGCTGGGTGGCCTTCGACGCGCAGAACCTGTATCTGCTCTCCGGCCTGGAGAGCGTGAAGCGGGTAAAGGGCGCCAAGCGGCTGACGGCGGAATTTAAGGCCCAGGGCTTTGAATGCCTGCCCATGAAGGACCTGGGCAAGCTGTCGGTGGAGCGCATGCTTTCCACCGCGCGGCTGATCGCCGAGAAGGACGGTGTCTGCCGGGAACTGGCGCGCTTCTCTCTGGGCGTGGCCGGCCGGATGGACACGCTGGCCCGGCAATTCAACGATCACGCCTCCGGAGAGAAGAAGGAATCCGAAGCTCAGCCTGAAGAGGAGCTGTTCTGCCCCAAGTGCGGCACCCGCTACCCCGAACCCGAGCGCAAAATTTGCCCGAAGTGCCTGAACAAGTTCTCGTTAACCGGCCGCCTGCTGTCCTTCTTCCGGTATTACAAGTGGAAGGTGCTGTTGATCCTGGTGCTGATCCTGCTGAGCTCGGCCTTCGGCGTTGTGTCGCCCTACATCGGCACCAAGATGCTCTTTGACAGCGTGCTGACGCCCGGCGGTGTGTACTTCGGCATGCTGCTGCCCATGGTGCTGCTGCTGGTGGCCATCCGCCTTTCCGGCATCGGCTTGAGCATCCTCTATGGTCGCACCGTGGCCGGCATCATGCCGTGGGTCGTCTATGACCTCAAGGTGCGCATCTTCACCGCCATGCAGAAGCTCTCCATGGGCTTCTACACGAGCAAGCAGACAGGGTCGCTGATGAACCGCGTGAACCAGGACGCCGACAACATCTACTGGTTCTTTGTGGACGGCGTCCCCTACACGATCGTCAACGTGCTGTCCTGCCTGGGTGTGTTGGGCTTTATGCTGTATATGGATTGGCAGCTGGCGCTGGTCGTCGTCGCCACGGTGCCTGTGATCATCGTGACGTTCCGCTTCCTGTGGGCGCTGTTTCGCAAGCTGCACCACGTGCTGTGGGTGCGGGGCGCCAACCTTTCTGCGCTGGTCAGCGACGCGCTCAACGGCCAGCGCGTCATCAAGGCCTTTTCCAAGGAGGAAGAGGAGTCCTCGCGCTTCGGCGGCTTGAGCCTGGGCGTGAACCAGGCCGAGGTCAAGCTGTTCAACGCCGAGTTCACCGCCTTTCCCCTCATCAAGCTCGTCACCATCGTGGGCGAGGTCGTCGTGCTGGCGCTGGGGGGCATCAAGGTGATACAGGGGCACATGACCGTGGGCACGCTGCTGGCCTTCATCGCCTATATGGGCATGCTGTACGGCCCGCTGGATTTCCTGTCCTGGGTGTCCAACTGGTGGTCCCGGTGCATCGACTCGGCCCAGCGCGTGTTCGAGATCATGGATTCACGGCCCGACGTGGCAGAAAGCGAGAGGCCGGTGCGCCTGGAGAACATCCGCGGCGACATCGAGGTCACCGACGCCTACTTTGAGTACGAGGCCGGACGGCCGGTGATCCGCAACGCCTCCATGCGGGTGAAGGCCGGGCAGATGCTGGGCATCGTGGGCAAATCCGGCGCGGGCAAGAGCACCATCGTGAACCTGATGGCCAGGCTGTACGACGTCAAGGAAGGCAGCATTGCCGTGGACGGCGTACCCATCAAGGACATCGCCGTGGACGACCTGCGCCGCTCCATCGGCATCGTGTCCCAGGAGATGTATCTTTTCATGGGCACCATCGCCGACAACATACGCTATGCCCGCACCGACGCGCCGATGGAGGACGTGATCGCCGCGGCCAAGGCCGCCAGCGCCCACGATTTCATCATCAAGCTGCCCGACGGCTATGACACCCGCATCGGCTCCGGCGCGCAGGACCTGTCCGGCGGGGAGAAGCAGCGCCTGTCCATCGCGCGGGCCATCATTCAGAACCCGAGGATCCTGATACTGGACGAGGCCACGGCGTCCATGGACACCGAGACCGAACGCAGCATACAGAACGCCCTGGGGAAGCTCAAGGCCGGACGCACGACGATCTCCATCGCCCACCGGCTCTCCACGCTGAGGGACGCCGACATGCTGGCCGTTATCGATGGCGGCAAGGTTGTGGAATACGGCACCCACGCGGAGCTGATCCAAAAGAAGGGCGAGTATTACAATCTGTTCAGACTGCAAAGCGAGGCGCTCAAGCTGATAGGAGTGGGTGATTGATATGGCCAGCGAACTGTGCAACGTTGCGGATATCACGTTTATAGAGCCGGAGAAGGCGCGTTTCTATGTGCTGGATAACGACTTCCTGGGCCTGGAATACGACGGCTGCGACAAAAAGCGCGTAAGCCTGCACCGGGCGCTGCCGGTGCACAGCCCCGGCGAATACATCTGCGTGCTGGACGCCGAGGCCAAGGAGATCGGCATCATCCGCACGATATCCGCTTATGCCGAGGAGCAAGCCGAGCTGCTCAACCGCGAGCTGGGCCTGCGCTACTACACGCCGGTGGTCAGCAAGATCGTCTCCTCCAAGGAGAAGATGGGATACGTATACTTCGACCTGCTGACCTCCGCCGGCAAGAAGAGCATCGCTGTCAAGGACGTGACCAAGAGCATCCGCCGCCTGGACGACCAGCGCATCCTGATACTGGATGTGGACGGCAACCGCTACATGATACAGGACTGCATGGCGCTGGACCGCTCCAGCATGAAGTGCATCGAGTCCTATCTGTTCTAGGCTAGGGAGACAAAGGAAACGCAATGAAATTACGCTTTGAACCTCCGGGCAGCCTGGCCGGCCAGGTGGCCGACGCCATATACGTGCTCCCCTTCGACATCGGCGCCGACGGGCAGGCCTGCGACGGCTGGCTGGCCGTAACGGAGCAATCCATCCGGGTCTTCACTGCCGGCGGGCTGCTGCGCACGCTGCCGATGGAAGGCCTCAAGGAGATCAAGGTATCCCCCTTCATCGGCTGCGGAATGCTGGAAGGGGCCTGGGCAGACGGCGCCCAGGCCATCTGCCGGTTCACCCAGGGTCGGCTGCGCTATTTTGCGGAGCTGGCGCTGGTGCTGAGCGCCTGGCGGGACACCGGCGTGTTCGCCGGCAGCGCCGAGACCGAGGAGCTGACCTGCCCCATCTGCGGCAAGCCGCTGATCGAGGGCAGCTCCATCTGCCCCAACTGCACCAGCACCACGAAGATGTTCGCCAAGCTCTTCAAGATTTCCGGGCCTTACAACAGGGCCTTCCTCGTGTCCGGCTTCATACTGGCGCTGTCGGCGGCCTGCCGGCTGCTGGTGCCCTACCTCTACCGGCTGATCGTGGACGACCACCTGACGCCCCGAAACCCCGACGTCACCGGGCTGCTGGTGCTGGCCGGCCTGGCGCTGGCGTGCTATGCGGCGGAATCGCTGGCCTTCATCTGGAGCTCCCGCATCAACAACCGCGCCAGCTCCGGCCTGGCCAACCAGCTGCGCACGATGGCCTACACCAAGGTGCAGCTGCTGTCCATGTCGTCGCTCTCGCGCAGGGCCTCCGGCGACCTGCTGAACCGCATCACCAACGACACCCAGCGCATCATGCAGTTCATCAGCGATTATGGCCGTTGGGCGCTGGAGCAGGGCATCGCCTTTCTCGGCGTGTCCGCGATCCTCTTCCTGTCGGATTGGAAGTTGGCGCTGATGGTGATGCTGCCGGTGCCCTTCGTCATGTTTATCGTAACGCGGTTCTGGCGCATGATCCACCGCCGCTACGACAAGCAGTGGCGCAAACGCACCCGGGCCACGGCGATTCTGCACGACATCATCAACGGCATCCGCGTGGTCAAGACCTTCGGCACGGAAAAGCTGGAGATCGGCAAATTCAGCCGGGCCTCCCGCGACTTCGCCGAAACGTGCACGGACAACGAAAAGCTGTGGTCGGTACTGTTCCCGCTGCTGGGCTTTGCCATCGGCTGCGGAGAGTTCCTGGTGCTGTACTTCGGCGGCGCGGAAATACTGGGCCGCCAGATGCAGCTGGGCGAGCTCGTGCAGTTTGTGAACTACGCGCTGTTCATCTATGGCCCGCTGCGCTGGCTGACCTTCGTGCCCCGCTGGTTCGCCGAGGCCGCCACCAGCACAGCGAAGATCTTCGAGATCCTCGAGGAAGACCCGGACGTGAAGGACCGCGAGGACGCCCGCGACGTTGCGATAAGCGGCAGCATCACCTTTGAAAACGTGACCTTCGGCTACAAGAGCTACGAGCCCGTGCTCAAGGGCGTCAACCTGGACATCAAACCCGGCGAGATGATCGGCATCGTGGGGCATTCCGGCGTGGGCAAATCCACGCTGATCAACCTGATCATGCGCCTGTACGACGTGAACGCCGGGCGCATCCTGATCGACGGCGTGGACATCCGGGACATCTCCCAGCGCTCGCTGCGCACCCGCGTTGGAGTCGTGTTTCAGGACACTTTTCTGTTCGCCGGCACAATCTACGACAACATCCGTTATGCCCGGCCCGACGCGCCGCCGGAGGAGGTCTTTGCTGCCTCCAAGATCGCCCACGCCCACGAGTTCATCATCAAGATGCCCGATGCCTACAACACGGTCGTGGGCGAGCACGGCTACACGCTGTCCGGAGGAGAGCGCCAGCGGGTGGCCATCGCCCGGGCCATGCTGCATAACCCTGCCATACTGATACTGGACGAGGCCACGGCATCGCTGGACACCGAGACCGAAAGCCAGATACAGGAAGGGCTGGCCAAGCTCATAAAGGGCCGCACGACGGTGGCCATCGCCCACCGCCTGTCCACACTGCGCCACGCGGACCGGCTGGTCGTGCTGCACAAGGGCAACCTGGAGGAGATCGGCACGCACGCGGAACTCATGAAGAAGAAGGGTGTGTATTACAGGCTGGTCATGGCCCAGAGGCAAACGACCAAGATGGCGGAAATCGCGAATTAGCCGCGGTGGTTAGCCATCGTGGAGGGGCTACTATATCTCAAAGTCCTCGATGCTCTTTTCGTTGATGTAGCAGACGATCTTCCAGGCCTCATCCTTCGCCCTCAGGTAGCCGTTTTCGTTTTGAAACCAGGTATCTCTGCGCGTATTGACGTCATCAGCCGGGCATGGGCTGATTTCTATCCATCTAGGCATATAGGCCTGCGCCATCAGCAGACATCGGCGCATGTGATAAGTCGTCGTTACCAAAAGGATTCTCTGGATTCTGCTCAGTTTGAATGCCCGGTCGAGAGGGAGCAGGGCGCATAACATATTTTCTTTCGTGGACAGGGAGAGCTCTTCCACCAATATGTCTTCATTCGGTATTCCCAGCTCAATGGCTTTCCTTCTCATCATTTCAGCTTCGCTCAAAGTGCCATTTTCGGTTCTTCCACCGCAAAGCAGCATTTTGGAGGATCGTTTGTCCCGATAAAGGGTCACCGCTTTCGGTACTCTGTATCTTTGCGCTTTGGAGCTCCCCAGCACCATGATGCAATCGCCTGTGTCGCCACGGTCCTCCAAGCCTTCGTAAAGGATTCTGTCTATGATTTCGTGGGACAAGGATTCCGGCTTAAGGGTGGATACTTTCATTTCCTACCTCAAAGTGATGGATAAAGAGAGGTAGGGGCACTATACACTTCTCTCGATATCTGTATCCCTTTTTCCTATTCCTTGGTAATATTCCTCAAGCGTTAAACCATATAAAATAGTATCGTAATATTTGCCTTGCGAAAGAACATCTCTCCGGATTCGTCCCTCTTGGACAAATCCCATTTTCTCATTTAGTTTGATCGATGCAGCATTATTGCTAAACACACTGGAGTTGAATTTCTGATAACCCAACTGCTCAAAGTAGAATTTCAGAACCAACGTCAATGCCTCTGTGGCGTATCCCTTTTTTGGAACTCCGGTTTTATCCATATACCGCAGGTAAATACCCCAACACGCCGGTCAACTCCCTGAGGGTCTATCATGCCGATTTTATTGTGCTCGGCATCTTCTATTACCAATGTCGCCGAATCCCGGTCATTGCCCTTCGTCGCTTCGTTCATCGCCCAGTCATCACATGCTTTTCGTGACATTGGTATTCTGATGTCAGAAACATCATTCTGTATTGCCGCATCGGCCAAGGATTCAAAGAAGAATTCGCCATCTTCCGGCTCTACTGCACGCAGCCGTATATGCTCTCCTTGCCAGTAGTTCATTGAAATTCACCTCAGAGAGTCGCTTGTTGTTAAAACTTTACAGGACAACATTATATACTTTAACGCATGGGCCGTGCAATCTGATCATCGGCATTTGCGTTCAGACACTTTTGAAGCACTCCCGCTACCGCCCGAATATGGTATCTCAGATGATATCTTTTCACGGTTTAAGGAGTGTGGGCAATTGACATGCATCCCGACTTTGCGCAAATCCGCTCCGGCATACGCAGCGGAACCTTCCGATATTTAGGCCGCGGAGCAGGACGGCTGGTTTACGACATGGGCGACGGGTATGTCGTGAAGATCGCCAGGAACAGATTCGGGATTATCCAAAATAGAAATGAGCATCGGCTTAACGCAAGGTATGAAGGCGACTTGCTGGCAAAGGTTATGGCGGTATCCGACGGGTACGGGTTGCTTGTGATGCAGGCCGCACAGCCACTAAACGAACTACAGCCTGTTTTGGATCACTTCCATGTGAAAACGGGAAACGGTCTTTCCCAAGTGCCCGAGCTTGTTGATCTTGTCAAAAAACATCATCTGGTCATGCGTGAGTTTGTCGGGTTCCGGAATTGGGGGCTGATGGGCGGCAGACCCGTTATCATCGATTATGGTTTCGTCAAACGGCGCAAGCGATGGCCTCTGTAAGACTCCATCCCTAAGCTTCATCAACCTTCCGATATCAGGTGGGATATTCCCTCGCCTGTGAATAGAATAACCATATACAAAAACCATGCGCGAGCGGGAAGGACTGTGTAATGAAAAAAAGAGCGCTGTGGATCGCGCTGGCGGCGTCCGGCGTGATCGCGGCGGCTGCCGCGTTGGCGTGGGCCGCCACGCCCGCGGGGCAATTCGCGTTGGCGCTGTGGCGCACGCCGGCGACGGTGGAGGGCGTGCTGCGCTCTTTGATGGTGGATGGCGGCGTGCAGACGTTGGCGCAATCCCACGAGAGCCGGACCACAGCGTCGCTGACAGCAGTTAACGTGCCGGGCCTGGCGGAGGGGGCTGCCAAAGTCCTCTCCGCCACAAAACTGCAGGTAGACTCCAGCTATGACAACGACACCGCCGCCGGCATGCTGGCAGCGCGGGTGACCAGCGGCAGCATCCCCATGCTGGGCGTGTCGCTGGCCCTTTCGAGGAACACGCTGGCCGTGCAATCCACGGAACTGCTGGACGGAACCGCGCTGCTGCCCGTGGGCGGGCCCAGCGGGCCGGGCACGCCGCTGGAGCGGCGGCTGCGGGGTATCGGTGGGCCCAACGGCTCACTGACCGCCGGGCTCCTGGCCGTCCGGTTGCTGCGGCTGGCGCCTTCGGGCAGCTTCGCCGTGGAGCAAAGGTCCGTAGAGCTGCTGGGCGAGACGCAGGCCTGCGCGGCCATCACGCTGCGGCTGCAGGGGGAGGCGCTGGCCGACGCTGGGCTGGCAGCGCTGCGCGATGCCGCCGGCGACGCGGCGCTGCGGGGCACCCTGGGCGGTTGGAGCCCCGCGCTGGCTGCGGCCATGGAGCAGGCCCAGCGGGATCCCGACGCCCTGCGGCAGCGCTTGAGCCAATGCACACTCGTGGCGACCGTGCTGCGCCGGGGATTCACGGTCATCGGCTGGGAGGTGCAGTGGCAGCAGCCCAACGGCGCGTTGCGGTTCAGCGCCGTGGCCTATGCCCAGCGCCAGCAGATGGACCTGCGGATGAGCTGCAGCCGCGACGGCGGTGCGACGCTGGAGGCTTCGCTGCTGCGTACGATGGGCGAGGGCGGGCACCCGGCACTGGCGGTGCGGGTGCGGTCGAATGGGTGGGAAGTGCAATTGGATGGGCAGCGGGGCCCGATGGAGGCAGAGACTCGCCAAGACACGGGGACCTTCCGCCTCATGCTGCCCGGCGGAGGCCAGGCGCAGGGCGCCGTGGAGCGCACGCTTACGGTGGGTTCCGCCGTTGATGTGCAGGCGCCGCAATGGGACGAGGATCACAACCGGGCTGTCGGGGCCGATTCGGCGTCGGTACGGGCGCTGCTGGAGGGCATGGGAGAGCGGCTCAAAGGCCTGCTGGCTTCCATGGGATTTGTCAAACGGTGAATTGGGTTTGCTGACCAAACAGCAGCCCCTAATTGTTCTGCTTCCGGTTCATGTGTGGTAAAATGGTGCCATGCTGATCGGGGGGACACCCATGCAAAACCAGCTCCATCTCACGGTCAAACCTTTGTCGCCGCAGACATGGCCGGATTTCGAGGCGCTCTTTGAAAAGCACCGGGGCGTGCGCGGCGGCTGCTGGTGCGTCTATTACCTATGCAAGAGCACCGATTACAACCGCATGGGGCGGGAAGGGCGGCACGCCTTCCACCGGGAGCTGGCCATGCAGGGCCGGGCCCAGGGCCTGCTGAGCTACGAGGGCGACACGCCGGTGGGCTGGTGCCAGTTCGGCCCGCCGGATGTACTGAGCCAGTATGACCGGGGCCGTACGTATCCTCACCTGGACATCGCCCAGCAGGACAGGCCCCAATGGCGCATCTCCTGCCTGTTCACCGACAAGCACCGCCGCAGCCGGGGCATCGCGCTCTTCACGCTGCACGCGGCATTGGAGGAAATCGCACGGCGGGGCGGCGGCGTTGTGGAGGCTTTTCCGCTGGATGCAGAGGGCATGCCGCACAACGTGTTCTCCGGCTCGGCGGACATGTACCACCGCGAGGGCTTTGCGTTCGTAGCAAGGTTGACAAAGAACACTGTGCTTATGCGAAAGCATGTTTTGCCTTTGGAATAATGAAACTTGAGGAATAAAGGCGAGAGAAATCGGCAGGCCAGAGACAGGGCATGCCTTCCCCTGGAGGGGAAGGTGGCGCGTAGCGCCGGATGAGGTGTCATGCGTGTAAGAGGCAAACACCTCATCAGTCGCCTTCGGCGCATCGGCCTGCGTGCCGACCGGCAATCTGCAAGCAGATTGCCTTGCAGGACAGCTTTCCCGCCAGGGGAAGCCATACTAGAGACTTTGCTAACAACATGAAACCGGCAAGGGAAGATCCCCTGCCGGTTTCTCAGTATGTATGCATATGCATTTGATCAGGCTGTCTTTTTCTTCCGAGAAAAAAACCCTACGCTTAACGGCCACCACAGCATCCCGAACGTCGGGAACACGCACCACAGAAAGTCCGGCGATGTCAGCAGGTTGATGGCGATGAACAGCGACGAGCCCAGCAGCGTGCCGGCCACGGCATAGCCAAAGGCGCTCCTGTGTTTGGCGAAGTACACGCTGAGCGGCCACCACAGCACGCACAGCGAGGGGAACACGCTCCACGGGAACCCCGGCGAGGTCACGAGGTTCACCGCCGACAGGAAGGCGATGAGGAGCAAAGTGCCGACCACCGAGAACCCCAGAGCGTCCCGCCGCTGGGCGAAGAACACCGACACCGGCCACCACAGCAGCGCGAACACCGGATAGAAGGCCCACAGTGCGCCTGGTGAAAAGAGTATATTCACCGCCGTCAGCAGCAGCGCCGTGAGCGCCGTCATCGTGACGGCATAGCCCAGCGGCTTGTGTTTGCCATGGTAATACACGCTGAGCGGCCACCACAGCACCGCGTAGCCCACGAACATGGACCATGGCACGCCCGGCGACAGCAGCAGGTTGCACCCGCTGTACCACGCCATGGTGCACAGCGCGCACAGCACCGAGAAGCGAAGCGCCCCCAGCCGGCGGCCAAAGAACATGGCCAGCGGCCACCAGACAACCGGGAAGATCGCGTAGGCCGCCCAGGGGTGAGCGGGGTTCATCGCGTTGGCGGCCAGCAGGAAGGCTGCCGTGAGCAGGAATCCGGCCACCGAGAAGCCCCGGAATGCCCGGCGGTCGGTGAAATAGCGGGCCATCGGCCACCACAGCGTCGCGTAGATCGGGTACAGCGCCCAGAAGTAGCCGGGCGACAGCAGCAGGTTGATGGCCGTGTAGTAGGCAATGATGACCGCGCTGAACAGCAGCGCCAGCGGAAGCTTGAGCATACGATCCCGCAGGGCCATGCTCAAGGGCCAGCACAGTATGGGCAGCACCGCATACAGGAACCACCATGTGTGCGGCGAGGTTACAAGGTTCGTCACCGCGAGGAACCCGATTGTCAGTGCGCTGCCCGCGACGGACAGGGCCAGGTGCTTCCCCTTCCCGGCGAAGTACACGCCGATGGGCCACCACGCCACGGCATAGATCGGGTAGATGCACCACAGCACGCCGGGGGAGGCGGCATAGTTGAGGATGCCGAACAGCAGCGCCGTCATGATCGCGCCGGCCACGGCAAAGGCAAATGCATCGCTTCTTGTTTTCATAGGTATTGCGCCTCCTTTGGGCTAACGGTGCCTTCTCCACTCGAAGAAGGTGGCCAACGGCCACCACAGCACACCGAAGGAGGGGATGGCGCTCCACGGGAACTGCGGCGAGGTTGTTATGTTGAGAAAGACGAACAGCCCGATGAGCAGCAGGCTGCCGCACACGGAAAAACCGAAGTTGACGCCCGCATTGCTGCGTTTGGCCGGCAGCTCCTGCTGGGCGCGCAGCTCGTCGCGGATGTCGCCGATGTCGCCGAACTCCACGATGGCCTTGTTGACGGCGTCTTCCTCGCCCTTGCCCTGGGCCATCAGGTCGGCCACCTTCTCCTGCAGGTTCTCGATGATCTCCCGTTTCAGGGTCTCCTTGCGCTCGCTATCGGGGATTTCCCGGAACAGGGAATCCACGTGGTCCTGAATGTTTCTCATGGGTGTTCCTCCGTCTCCATAAAGATATCGATGATTTCCTTGGTCCTGCGCCATTCCTCCACCTCTTCATGGAAGTAGGCCCGCCCGAGATTGGTGATCGTGTAGTAGCGCCGGCGGCTGCCCAGCGATACGTCCCCCTCGTAGGAGCGGATGAGCTCCTTCTTCTCCAGCCGCTGGAACACCGCGTACAGCGTGGCTTCCTTGATCTGGAAGCGGTCTTCCGTCCGCCGGCTGATCTCCTTGCTGATCTCGTACCCGTAGCGGTCCTTCTCCATAATGAGCCGCAGGATGATCGAGTCCAGGTGGCCCCTGATGATGTCGCTGCTGATCATGTCTTCACCCTTTGTACCATAACGCTGTGGAAAGTGCTCCATCATACGGTGCACAACGTGATAGAGCTCTTTCTGTTGGGGTAATTCTAGCACCGTCGCATTCTCTTGTCAACGGCCTGCAAATCTTTATTTTCTATATATGTTTGCACATGGACGGTAGAACGGCGTTCCGCCTCAGCGGTCCTCCGTCATCAGCCTGTAAAGGGTGGGCTGCAGCGAGAACTCCTCCATCATTCGTTTCACTTCATCCATCGCCTGCGTTCTGGCCCTCTGGGGCAGAGCAGCCTTCCTGGCCCGTATCAAAATGTTCTTGGGCGTGTGCTCCAGCTCTATGAATTCCAGCAGCTGCGCCTCATAGCCGCCATAGACCAGCAGATTGGCGCGGATCGTGTCGGTGAACAGCGCGGCCACCCGTTCCTTTATGAGCCCGTAGCGGGTGAGGAGCGAAAGTCGGTCGCTCTTGATCTGGTGGTTCAGTTCATGCTGGCAGCATGGAACGGAAAAGATGAGCTTGGCGTTCCATCGCAGCGCATGATACAGCGCGTAGTCCGTCGCCGTGTCGCAGGCGTGAAGGGTGATTACCATGTCCACGGGGAATGCGCTCTGATAGCCGCTGATATCGCCCAACTCAAAGGACAGGCCGTCGTATCCGTATTTCTGGGCGGTCCTGTTGCAATGGTCGATGACCTCTTTTTTCAGATCCAGGCCGACCATCCGCACGTCCAGATGCCGGACCGCCGCCAGGTAATGATAGAGTACGAACGTCAGATAGGATTTTCCGCACCCGAAATCGATCACATGGATGCGGGGCTGGTTCCATTTTTCGATCTCGTCGTCCACGATCTCCAGGAAGCGGTTGATCTGCTTGTACTTATCATACATGGAGTTGATGACCTTGCCCGCATCCGTCAGGACACCCATGTCGACGAGGGGCTGGATCGCAGCCCCTTCCTCGAGGATGTAGTTCTTCTTTCGATTGTGGCTCAATTGCTTCTTGGGCGGCTGCGCCGTGGGACTTTGCGTGAAGAAGGCTTTGCCCTTTTTGCTGATCCGTATGCTGTATTCGTTTTGGTCGTCCCAAGCGTTGCATTGGCGGTAGGAGGGGCCTAGCAGAGAGCCCACCAGTGCGCGGGCGTCGGGATACGCCAGGTTTTCGTGAAAGACCTGTGTATCGGTCTGCTTTTCCACATGATACTTCGCGTTGGTCTTTTGTATGGTGATTTTCCTGTATTCGCCGGCCTGCGCCGGGTTGCTCAGGATCAGCTTATAGACCGATTCGGAAAACAGACGGTCCAACGCGATGCTGTCGATCTCCACGATTCCATGCCCTCCGTCAATTCATGGAATCATCATGGCACAGTCCGCACCCGGATGCAACACGATGGGCAGAAAAGAGGCCACCCGATGCGCGGATGGCCTCTTGGATCGATCACTAATGGTTGTCTTGCCGCGTTCAGTTGATCGCTTTTGGGTCCGTTCCCTCGGTCTCCGCAATGAGCACCCTCAGGCCGGTCAATAGGCCGGGGTCGCGGGTGGTCAGGTAGTCGCGGATGGCGGCGGTCAAGCTGCGCAGCCGCCGGGCATATGCGTCGGCGCGTTCTTCCGCGGCGGCGGTGCGGCGCCGCAGGCCTTCGCCGGGGTCCTCCCGGTTCAGCCGGGAGAGCAGCGCGCTCAAGGTTGCGGCCAGCGCCGCCAGGTCCACACCGGCTTCCTCTTCCAGCGCGTTCAGCAGCGCCGAAGCCCACGGGTGCAAGTCCTCCCGATCGGCGATGGGCAGCGGCGCGGGCCGGTCGTCGTCGTTATAGGGGTTGTACACCGGCTGCCCGGCGTCGCGCATCTCCCGGAGGATCTCCTCCACCAGCGAGCGGCGGTTCTTGAGCAGCGAGCGGTACTTGTTTTGGAAGCGCAGCATCTGGCTGCGGTTGCCCTCGCCCAGCTCCAGCGCGCAAGCGCGCACCGAGAGCCCCTGGGCCTGGCGGCTGAGCACATCGCGCAGCAGTTGGCGTATCTGTGCGTCGGTGAAGGGCGTAAAGCTGGACCGCTCCCTGCGCACCAGAGCCGGTTCCTCCCGGCCGGCAATGCGGCAGCGCAGCGCGGTGTAATAGTAGTTACGCACGCTGTTGGGTTTTCTGCCGGTTTCCATGGCCACGGCATCGAACACTTCCCGCAGCGGGGTACCGTCATGGGCTGCACTGGACAGCCTTTTTCTCAGAAGTTCCTCCTCCGCCTCGGACCAGCCACTGCGGGTCAATACGTTTTTTCCCAGGGTGCCGACCGACTTAGCCTGCATACTGCTGCCCCCCAAACCAAGGTAACTCACAACCCATGCACCAATCAGGACGCCTTGAAAAATGGTCCAGAGTTGTCAAGCGCATCCTAATTATGTACCGCCTTCCTCTCATCTATACGCATGAGTTGCGGGCAATCGCCCGGCTCTCTCGATAAATCCTATTCATTTTTTAGAATGAAAAGAACAGCGGCACTGTGGAGTAAAAGAGGATAAACAGGCCGTTTTTTTATGCCCCGGCAGCATCCTGCGGAGTCAATATGCCTTCGGACAGGCTGTAGGCCGCGTCGAAGGTTTTCACGCCGTATTTGGCGAAGCGCACCTGCACCAGGCCGTCGTCGGCGCTCACGCCGATCACTTCCCCTGCCCCGAAGGAGCGGTGGCGCACGGCAGCGCCCAGGCCCAGCCCGACCACTGCCGCCGGGTGAGCGGCCCGCCTCCCGGCCAGCGCCGATGCGGCGCGGTCCAGCGCGCTCTTGGGCGGCAGCAGCTCTTTCAGGAAGCGCGAGGGCTGCACCCGCTCGCCGTGGATGCGGCTGGCTGACACCAGCTCCAGCGTATCCCGCGCGCGGGTCACGGCCACGTAGAACAGGCGTCGCTCCTCCTCCAGCGCGTCGCCCTTGTCGTCGCCGGCCAGGGCGCGGGCCACCGGGAAGCGCCCCTCAAAGAGGTCCACGACGATTACGGCGTCGAACTCCAGGCCCTTGGCGCTGTGCACGGTGGACAGCGTAACGGCGTCGCGGCTGCGGTTGGCCGCGGCGCGCTCGGCCAGCGGCCCCAGGGCGGCCACGCGCTCAAAGAGCTCGGCAAAGCTGCCCGTGCGCTCGGCGATGACCCGAAGGCTGTCGGCCCGATGCAGCAGGCTTTCGGCAAAGTATCCATCTTTGCCGGCGCTGCGGCGCAGGTTGTCGGCATAGCCCACGTCGCCCAGCGCAAAGGCGATGGCCCGGCCCGGCGGCAGCTTGGCCAGGCGCTGGAACTTGCCCCGCAGAGCCCGCAGACGCTCCGGCGCGCTCTCGCGCAGGCCTTGGCACTTTAGCAGCGCCTCCCACACGTCGGCGCACGCGCCGGCGCGGGCTTCGGCGTCGTCCATCTGGGCACGGGTGATCCACGCCCCAAGCCGGTAATACACCGCCCGAAGGGAAGCGCAGTCGCAGGGATCCTGCGCCAGCCGCAGCATGGCCAGCAGGTCTCGCACGACCCAGTGCTCAAAGAAGGCCAGCCGGTGCTCGCGCACGCGAAAGGGGATGCCGGCGCGGTCCAGCGCGTCCATCAGCGGCACGGCGGAGGCGTTCTCCCGGTACAGGATGGCAGCGCCGCCGGCGTGGGGCATGGCCTGCAGCCGGGCCACCACATGGGCGCACAGGTCGGCGCTGTCCGGCAGCATGGTGCGCGCGACGGGCGCGCCGCCGCCGCGGTTGCCGGCCATCGTCTTGGCATAGCGCCCACGGTTGTGGCCGATCAGCGCACCGGCGCTGCGGATGATCTCGCCGGTGCTGCGGTAGTTGGTCTCCATGCGCAGCACCCGGCCCTCGGGATAGAACTTGCGGAAATCCAGCAGCCGCTGGGGGTTGGCGGCGCGAAACAGATAGATGCTCTGGTCCTCATCGCCGACCAGCGCCAGGTTGTTGCGCGGCGCGGCGATCAGCGCGATGATCTCGTGCTGCAGCGCCGAGGTGTCCTGGGCTTCGTCCACGTGGATGTGCTCGTAGCGCTGCCGCGCCGCCGCGAGCAGCTGCGGGCGCACCTTAAAGGCGGCCAGCGCCTTGTCCAGCATGTCGTCAAAGTCCATGCGGCCGTTCTCGTTCTTCCAGCGCTCATAGCCGTGGAACAGCGCCGGGAAGCCCTTGATGTCGTGGGGACCGGCCTCGATCTGCGCGTCGGTCCACAGCGCGTTCTTGACAAAGCCGATGCGGTTGGCCAACTCCTCCAGCAGGTCGTCGGTTAGATATTCACCGTTGTTCTGTTCGGCGTACAGGCCGCGCAGCAGCCGGGGCTTGTCCTCTTCCATGAGCCGGGGCACCTGGCGGCCCACCAGCGCGCCGTAGTCGCGTAGCACGCCGTAGCAGAAGCTGTGTATCGTGGAAAAGCGCGCACCCGGGGCCAGGCTGCCGAAGAGCTGCTCATAACGCGCCTCCATGTCCCGCTGGGCGGCCTTGTTGAAGGTCAGCGTCAGCACGCGCCGGGGGTCCACCCCGCGGCACAGGCACAGGTGGGCGCAGCGGCACACGACCACGGTGGTTTTGCCGCTGCCGGGCACGGCCAGCAGCAGCATCGGGCCGTCCCCATGGCGCACGGCCTCCCACTGCTGCGGGTTCAGGCTCAGGCCGTGGGTTTCCAGCAGATAGCGCTCAAATTGCAGTTCGTCCATGGGCCGTATTATATCATAGATCATCAACCGCAGCGCCTGCCGCCGTGGTATACTCTAGGCTGAATCCAAACGAATGCAAACGTAGGGGGTAGCGGGATGTCTTTTCAGGATGGCATGATGGCGCTGCGGCTGCAGATGCCCGAACGGGTGCCGCGCACCGAATATTCCGCCGAGGGCCATTGGCCGCTGATTGCTGCGGTCACTGGCATCGCCGTGGACGAGCACAGCGATGAGCGCATTCGAAAGCAGGCTTCCCTTGCCTTTCAGAAGGCGTGGAATTACGACTTCCTGTGGGGCATCGCCATAGGCTCCGAGACGCTGCAGGCCCGGCACACGAACATGGGCCACGCCGTGTACGCCGCCGGTGGCGTGGATTGGGACGAAAAGCTGGCCGAGGGCTTCACCGACCCCGAGGAGGTCTTCGCGCTGGACCTGGAGGCGGTCTATCCCCGGCCCGGCCACGACGAGCTGGTCGCGCGCTTTGAGCGCCACTGGAACGAGCAGCGCGCCGACCACGACGCCGTACCCACGACCGGCGTGTTTATCACGCTGATGAGCGGCCTCATCGACATGCTGGGCTGGAACATGCTGCTGACCTGCGCCGGGGAGGACCAGCAGCGCTTTGGCGAGCTGGCCCTGCGTTATGCCCGCTGGGTGCGCCCGTTCTTAGAGGCTCTGGCGGATAGCAAAGTGCCCACGGTCATGGTGCATGACGACATCGTGTGGACCAGCGGGCCTTTCCTGAACCCGGCGTGGTACCGGCAGTATCTGTTCCCGGCCACGGCCGATCTGCTCTCGCCGCTGCGGGAGGCCGGCAAGATCATTGCCTACACGTCCGACGGCGACTACACGATGTTCATCGACGACATCGCCGCCTGCGGCGTCAGCGGCTTTGTGCTGGAGCCGCTGACCGACATGAAGGCGATTGCCGAGCGCTATGGCCGCACCCATTTCTTCATCGGCAACGCCGACACCCGCGTGCTGCTGCGCGGCGACCGCGACGCCATCCGCGCCGAGGTGGAGCGCTGCATGGCCATCGGCAAGAGCTGCCCGGGCTTCTTCATGGCCGTGGGCAACCACATCCCCAGCAACACGCCGGTGGACGCGGCGCTCTATTACAACGAGTGCTATGAAAAGCTGTCTCGCCGATGAGCCAACCCGTGGATGTGCAAAGAGAGATGCATGAGCGCTTCATGGCCGAGGCACTGGCCGAGGCCCGTGCCGCAGCCCTTCGGGGCGAGGTTCCCGTGGGCGCCGTCATCGTGCGCGAAGGGCGCATCATCGCCCGGGCCGGCAACCGCCGCGAGGAGCGGGGGGACCCGACGGCCCACGCCGAGATCGACGCGCTGCGCGCGGCGGCGGCGGCCCTGGGCGGGTGGTATCTGCACGGCTGTACGCTGTATGTCACGCTGGAGCCCTGCCCCATGTGCGCCGGGGCCATCCTGCAGGCGCGGCTGGCGACGGTCGTCTTTGGCGCTTATGACGTCAAGGCCGGCTGCTGCGGCTCGCTCTACAACCTGCCGGAGGACGCGCGCTTCCCCCACCGCGCGGCGGTCACCGGCGGCGTGCTGGCGGCGCAATGCGCCGCCGAGCTCAGCGCGTTCTTCAAGAAAAAGAGAGGTTAATCTGTAATAAGTTTCGCCAGAAGTGCGTGGCCGCCCTCGTGGCAGCCGCGCACTTCTGCCAGCATGTCGCGGTAGAAGGCCTCGGCGGTGGCCCGGCGGGCCGTGGCCAGCTGCCGCCCGCGGTCGGTCAGCATGCCGTCATACACCTTGCACAGCTTGAAGCGGTATTCGTGGAACAGCGAGGGTTTCCGGGTGCCGCTGCCGTCTTCCACATGGCCGTGCTCATCCACCGTATACAACGGCTGGCCGTAGTGGCCCTTGTAGAGCAGCGTGCGGGCGATGCCCAGCGCGCCGGCGGCGTCCAGCTTGTCGGCGTCGAAGAGGATTTTGGCCTCGATGCTCACGGGTGGGTTGCCGCTGCGGTAGCGGTGGGTCGCGATGCAGCCGCGCACATGTTCGCAATCCGCTTCGCTCCAGCCGATGGAGAGCAGAAAGTCATAGGCCATCACGCTTCCGGCCTGGGCGTGGCACACATCATGGCGGCTGCCCTCCAGGTCCCGGGCCACGTCGTGCAGCAGGCACGCGGCGATCAGGATGTCCATGTTCACGCCCGGCTCGCAGGCCGCGATGTCCAGCGCGGCGTAGAGCACGCGGTCGATGTGCTGGCGGTCATGGGCGCTGTCCTTGAGGTGCTGACGTAAAAAAGCTTCGATGCGTTCAAATGTCGCTCGGTTCATACAATCTCCTTTAAAAATGGCCCGATTTAGCCCCGTCTTAAATCCACGCCCTCAAATTCATAGATTTTTGTCGTCCGCATGTCCGTCAGGCGGGAGAACAGGCGCTCGCCGTATCGGCGCATGATCTCCTCGGGGCGCAGGTTTGTGGAGATCAAAAAAGGTTTGCCCTGCTGGGCGCGCTCGTTGAATAGATTGGTCAGCGACGCGATGGTGACCTTGTTGAGCAGCGGCTCCACGCCCAGGTCGTCCAGCGCCAACAGGTCGCATTCAAACAGGCTGTCGGGGTCGGCCCGCTCGAACATCGCTTTGGCCATGATGTCGTTGACGCGGAAGGCCGTGGAGCGCACGACCCAAAAACCCCGCTCGATCAGGCGGCGGGCGATGCAATCCAGCATGTAGGTCTTGCCCACGCCGCTCATGCCGTAGAACAGCCGGTTGACCGCCTGGTTGTCGGGGAAGCGCTCGGCGTAATCGGCGCAGGCGTCGCGCAGGCGCTTCATGTAGCCGCGCACCGGCAGGCCGTTGCCGGCGCGGATGTTATCCGGGAAGATGGACAGATCAAACCGGTCGAAACTGGGTCCGTCCTCGGCGATGCCGGCGTCGCTGAACATGCGCCGGGCCACCTCGTTGCGCACGCACGCGCACAAGGTCCCGTCTGCATAGCCGGTGTCGGTGCAGCGGGGGCAATCGATGGGCACGGTGAAGTAATCCTCCGGCAAACCCTGCTCACGCAGCCAGGTGGATACCAGGGCAGGCCGGCTGGCAAGCAGGCGGTGGTAGGCCTCGCGGTCGCGCAGCGCGGCGCGGGCCAGGGCGCTGTCCAGCTCGCGGATGGCCGGGCACTCCCGGCGCATCTGCGCCTCGCGCTCGGCTGCCTGGGCCTGTCGCAGCGAGCGGCGGCTTTTCCATTCTTCCAATACGTTTTCGGTGTAGTTCTCGGGCATGGGCTCCTCGATTTTCGGTCGATGCATCTCAGGGGATTCTTCGGTCGCGGTGCTCCCTCAGAATGACAGCCGGAGGGGCGAACCTCCCGTTTTGTCATTCTGAGCGAAGCGAAGAATCTCCCATGGCTCTATTCTTTCGGTACGTGAGACGGTGCAAGTTGCTACAGGTCGTCCACGTCGCTCTTCATGCGGCTGAAATCCTCTTGGGTATAGGTGCGCTGGCCGGCATAGTCCCGCTCGGCGAAGTCCGCCGGGCCGGTTTTTGTACCACCGGTCGTGGCCGCATCCAGCGCCTGGGCCTGCTGGCGTGTCTGCACGCCCTTCTCCCGCCAGTTCTGCAGCAGGCGGTTCATCATGGCCAGCGGACGCTCGGCCACGGCGGAGCGCTCGGCGGCATAATCGATGACGTCGGCGTTGATGGACCATTCATGGGTGAAGCGCTCATAGGCCGAAAGCTCGCCGGCGGTGGGCGCGCGGCTGTGGCCCCACTGGGCCAGCCAGCGGCGCACGGCTCGGGCGGCGGCGCCGTCGCGCTCGCTGCGCAGCATCAGCGCGTCGTCGTCCACGGCGCCTTCCTGCAGCCATTTGTCCAGCCGGGCTTTGAGGTCTGCCAGTGTGCTGCGGCCTTCCAGCGACAGCATGCGCGCCGCCAGCTCCACACCCCATTGGGAGAAGCCCTGCGACGTGTAGTGCTCCAATATCCGCGCCAACTCCGCCGCCGTGGAGGAGGTCTCCCGCATGCCCAGCGCCCGGGCGATGGCGCGCTCGGCGTCGCGGGCGCGCTTGCGCAGCTCGAAGGCCGCACCGGCCTGCTCTGCGCTGTGGGCGCCGCGCTCATGCAGCGACGTAAGCACCGTGTCCAGGTATTTGAAGTTGGGATTGGCTACGCCGGTCATGTCGGCGCAGGCCACGCCGATGGCGTCCTCGGTGAAGCCCCAGCTGTCGGTCCACTTGCGCCACAGCGCCAGCTCGTCGGCGGTGGGCAGGCGCTTTAAGTTCCATCGGGTCAGGACGCGAGCGGCCCCGCTGTTGGCGGCGTCGGCGGCGCTCAGGTGCGCCTCCATGTCCTCCAGCGACGTGATGCCCTTGCGGGACAGGTCCTGAGCCATGGCGTCGATGTATTTGAAGCTGACCTTGGGACCCTTGCGGTCGATGCAGTACTGTATCATCAGCACGATGGCCTCGGGGTCGAAGCCCAGCGCCGTGTACCAGTCGTTGATGCGGCTGTATTCGGCGGTGACCAGCACCCGCGAGCCGGAAAACACGCTCTGCACGTGCTGCACGAGATCGGCGAACAGGCGCTCCCGCTCGGGCTCCTTGGCCTGGGTGCCGCACAGGAACTTGCGCTTGAGGTTAACGTACTCCACCTGCAGCGGCTGCTGGGACACGACGTTGACCAGGCCCAGCTGCTCCCAATAGGCGAAGGCGGCGCGCACGGCCTCATCGCTCTGGTGCAGCGCCTGGGCCAGGTCCTGGGCGCTCTGGTCCTGCCCGTCGCCCTGGTAGCACAGCATCAGCCCGTAGACATAGGCCTTCACGAACTCGCCCGGCGCGCTGGCCATGTAGTTCTCAATGAACAGGTTTTCCAGCGGCGTCACGTCGAACTGAGACCCGCCTGGGGCAAAGCGGCTGATGGGCATCGTGTTCCTCGAATCGGATTGTTAGTATATAGATGATAGCACACGGCACCGGGGTTTGCTACTGGTACCAGCACTGCACAGACATTCCCATAGATTTACATTGCCTGGGAAATGATATATACAAACAAGCACCCCGCCCGAAAAACGGACGGGGTGAGTATGGAAGGGATGAGTATGGAAGGGATGAAGGGTCACTTCACCAGCGCCACCATCTCCTTGAGCAGCGCGTTGATCTGCATCAGCTTGTCCTTGCGGTCGGCCCGTATGGCGTAGATGCCGTCATAGAGGCTGTTGAGCTTCTCCAGGTCCTTGGCCTTCACGGCGGCCTTGATGTCGTCTTTCTGGTCCTTGACGGCCCCCTTGGTGGTCTTGATGTCCGCGGCCAGCGCTTTGATGGCGGCGCTCTTGGCCTTCAGTGCGTCCAGCGTCTGCTGGGGCAGTGCGGCGCCGCTGTCCTGCACGGCCTTCATGGCGGCCTTAAGCGCGGCGCGCAAGCTGTTATTCTCCTGTTTCAAGGAGAGATTGGCCTGCCGGTTGTTCAGCAACTGGATGCGCTTTTCCAGCAGCGCGGCCCGCAGGGTGGCGTTGGCCGTGTGCTTCTCGGCCAGATCTTTCTTCTTTTCTTCGATCTGCTGGCGCTTCTCTTCGATCTTCTTCTGCCGGTCGGTCGGTTGGGTGTTGGCAGGTTTGGCCAGCGCCACTGTGGCCATGGAGCCGGCGATCAGCGCGGCCATCAGCAGGGTTGCGAGTTTCTTCATGAGGTCCACACCTTTCTGTTTAGTCGATATCGGGGATGATCAGGTCGCCTTCGGACACGTCGTCCAGGCCGTCCAGCGTATTGTCCAGATCGTCCAGAATGTCGTTCAGTTCGTCAAGCTGCGCGCTGCCATCGGCCTGAACGGCAGGGGTGGGCGTTGCTGTGGGGGTGGCCGTTGTTGCGGTTTTGGTTGTGGCGGCGGGTTGGGTCACGGGTGCATTGGTAACTGGAGCCGTCGTCGTTATGGCGGCGCTGGTCGGCACGGCGCTTGGCCGGTCAACGGCTTCGGGGGCGCGGCACCCGGCCAGCGCCGCAACCAACGCCGCCGCGGCCAGCACGGGCAAGGCTGCTTTCAAGGGATCACCTCCGATGGCATGAGTATAGCGGAGGCTGCTCGCGCAAAACAACGGCGCAACTGTGGCAAAACTGCGGCAAGTGTGGCCGTTCTGCGCGGAGATTGCGGGCAAAATGATATAATGGGTGCAACAAAACGTGAAGGGTATCCAATGGAAAAGACGATCTACATCGCCGACGATGAGCCCAACATCCGCGCGCTGATCAAGACATTTCTGCAGAGCGAGGGCTTTGCCGTGCGCGACTTTGCCGATGGCGACGCGCTGTGGCAGGCATTCCAGACCCAGCCGGCGGACATGGTGATACTGGACATCACGATGGCAGGTACCGACGGCCTCACGCTGTGCGCCCGCATCCGCGAGGCCAGCGCCGTGCCCATCATCATCGTCAGCGCCCGCGACAGCGAGCTGGATCGCATTACCGGCATCACGCTGGGCTCCGACGATTATCTGACCAAGCCTTTTTCGCCAATGGAACTCGTGGCGCGGGCCAAGGCGCTGTTCCGCCGGGCGGGCATGGCTGCCCAGGCTGCCGACACGCCGCTGACCGCAGGAGACCTGACACTGCGCCCCAACACCCGCGAGGCCACCTTACGCGGCGCGCCGTTGGAGCTGACGCCCACCGAGTTCGCGCTGACGGCCTATTTGATCGCCCACAAGGACCGCGCCGTCAGCCGCGAGGAGCTGCTCAAGAACGTGTGGCAGTTCGATTTTGACGCCGACACCCGTGCCGCCGACGATGTCGTCAAGCGCCTGCGCAAGAAGCTGGCCGGCAGTTCGGTGCGCATCACGTCGGTGTGGGGGTTCGGCTTCCGCATGGAGGTGGACCATGCAGACCATTAAGAGGACCATATTGCTGCCGCTGCTTTTGCTGATCGTCGGCATACCGGTGGTCACGATGCTGCTGTTCAACGGCGCGCTGCGCGTGTATGTGCGCAACACCGCCCGCGCCGAGCTGCAGAACGCCGCCCAGACCATGGGCCCGCTGCTCAAAAAAGAGCTGGCAGCCGACCTGGCCGTGGGCAATGCCGACACCTTGCGTCGGGCAGTGGCGGGCTTGCGCTCGGTGCTCAAGACCAGCGCGCTTTCGCTGCACACGGAGCTGCTGGTCGTGGGGCCCAAGGGCGCGCTGCTCTACCCGCGAAATGACGACGACAGCGAACTGAGTGCCCAGGAGCGCCAGCGCTTCGCCGAGATGGCCGCCGGACTGGAGCAGGGCGAGATACAGGCCGTGCGCGTGGGCCGCGCGCGGTTTCTGGTGCTGCGCGAGGCCGTTGGCAACGCGCAGCTGCGCCGGCAGGTGGCGCTGCTGTATGTGGCGCCGTTGAGCGGCGCCAACGCGCTGATCGCCGTGGTCAACCTGCTGCTGGGTGTGATACTGGCCGTGGGCGTGGCGGTGGGCGTGGCCGTTACACTGGCGCTGGCCCGGCGCATCGAGCGGCCGCTTAAGGAGCTGCACGATGTGACCGGCCGCATCGGCGCGGGCGATTTCGCCCAGACCCGCCGGCGCACCGGCATTCTGGAGCTGCGCCAACTGCAGACCAGCGTCAGCGACATGTCCGCTCGCCTGGCCGCCTATGACAGCGCCCAGAAAGTTTTTTTACAGAACGCCTCCCACGAGCTGCGCACGCCGCTCATGAGCATACAGGGCTATTCTGAGGGCATCCAGAAGGGCGTGCTGCCCGACGTGTGCGCGGCGGCCGGGGTCATCAACGCCGAGAGCCGCCGGCTCAACGCGTTGGTGGACGAGCTGTTGACGCTGTCCCGGCTGGAGACGGCTTCCTACGAGCGCCACATGGAGCCCGTGGACCTGTGTGAGGCGCTGCAGGACCTGCAGCAGCGCCTGCAGGGCGCGGCCATGAAGGAGGGCAAGCGCGTGGAACTGGAGCTGCCGGCTGCGCCGCTGGTCGTGGGGGCCGATGAGGGCCTGCTCTCCCAAGCCGTGGGCAATCTGATTGCCAACGGCATCCGTTATGCCCGGCAGGCGGTGCGCCTGCGCCTGCGGGCCGAGGGCGGCCGGGCGGTGCTGGACATCGCCGACGACGGCGAGGGCATCGAACCCGAGGCGCTGCCGCACCTGTTTGAGCGCTTCTACAAGGGCAAGAAGGGCAACTTCGGCCTGGGCCTGGCCATCGCCAAGTCCGCCGTGGAGCTCATGGGCGGTCAGGTGTCGGCGCGCAATGCCGATGGGGGAGGGGCTGTGTTCACGGTGTCGCTGCCGCTGGCGTAACACGGTGCGTGCTTTTGACTGTTATGGCCCAGCCGCATTTGGTATACTATGGAGTAGATTCTGTGATATCGGGGACATCGACGTGAACAAGACCATCGTGCTGACCGGCGGCGGCACCGCCGGCCACATCACGCCCAACTTGGCGCTGATCCCGCTGCTGCGGCAGCGCGGCTATGAAGTGCATTACATCGGCGACCGCAACGGCATGGAGCGCCGCCTGACCGAGGATACCGGCGTTACATTCCACGGCATTTCCTCGGGCAAGCTGCGCCGCTATCTGGATCTTAAGAACCTGACCGACCCCTTCCGCGTGGCCGCCGGCGTGGCGCAGTCCTTCTCTCTGCTGCGGCGCTTAAAGCCCGCGGCCATCTTCAGCAAGGGGGGCTTTGTGTCGGTGCCGGTGGCCTTTGCGGCGCGCCTGGCCCATGTGCCGCTGGTGCTGCACGAGAGCGACTTGACGCCGGGGCTGGCCAACCGGCTGGCGCTGGGCTCGGCCCTGCGGGTGTGTACGACGTTCCCCGAGACCGCGGCCCACTTGGGCGCCAAGGCCCGCCACACGGGCACGCCCATCCGCGCGGCGCTCTATGAGGGCCACGCCGAGCAGGGGCTGCGGCTGTGTGGCTGGCAGCGGGAGGGTCTGCCGGTGCTCATGAGCATGGGAGGCAGCCAGGGCGCCGGCGCCATCAACGCCGCGCTGCGCGCGGCGCTGCCCAAGCTGCTCAAGAGATTCCGCGTGGTGCACCTGTGCGGCAAAGGCAACGTGGACGAGGGCCTGAAAGCGACGCCGGGCTATGCCCAGTTCGAGTATGTGGGCGCGGAACTGCCGGACCTGCTGGCAGCCACGGCCATGGTCGTGAGCCGCGCCGGGGCCAACTCCATCTTCGAGTTTCTGGCGCTGCGCAAGCCCATGCTGCTGATCCCGCTGCCGCTGGCCAGCAGCCGCGGCGACCAAATCGACAACGCCAAGAGCTTTGCGGGTCAGGGCTTCGCCCGGGTGCTGCCCCAGGAGACCATGACCGCCGACAGCCTGTACGACGCCATACTGGACACCTGGGCCAAGGCCCCCGCCATGCGGGCCGCCATGGAAGCCCAGGGCGCGCCCGATGGCACCATGGCCGTGCTGGAGGAGATTGAAAAAGCTGCTTCCGCCCGGAAATAGCCGCTGGCAGGAATCGCTGCCCGGACCCGTGCCCGGGCGGCGATTGTTTACGACTTTTTGACAACCCGGTGGTTGCAATTGCTTAACGTTCTGTTAACATAGGCAGGTATGATGCACTTCGCACACACAGACCGCGGCCCAATGCCGGCCGCGGCCAAACCGGCCTTTCGCCACGAGCTCAAGTATATCCTGAGCGCGCCGGAGGCGGCCATGCTGCGCGGCCGCCTGGGCGGCCTGCTGCGGCAGGACAGCCATGCCGTTGCGCAGGGCCGCTACAAGATCCGCAGCCTGTACTTTGACGACTGGCGCTCCAGTGCCTACGAGGACAAGCTCTCCGGCCTGGCCCGGCGGTTCAAATACCGCGTGCGCGTCTACAATGACAGCGATGCCGAGATCCATCTGGAGCGCAAGAACAAGCAGGGCAACTACGTGTACAAGGAATCGGCCAGCCTGACCCGCGGTATGCTGGAAGGCCTGCTGCGCGGAGACCATCGGCCTCTGCTCCAAGACCCGCAGCCGCTGTGCCGTCAGTTCTATGTGGATTGCGCGGTCAACCTGCAGCGGCCCCGGGTGCTCATCGATTATGAGCGGGAGCCCTTCGTGTGCGACGTGGGACAGGTGCGCATCACCTTCGATACCAACATCCGCGCCGGCAGCGTGCCGAGGGATCTGTTTGACGCCCGCGCGCCCATGATCAACCTGCTGGGGCCGGATCTGCTGATCCTGGAGGTCAAATACACGGGGCTGCTGCCCGCCCTGGTGCGCAGCGCTCTGCCCAGGGGCGGCGGTATGGCCGAGGCGGTCTCCAAGTTCGTGCTGGCCTGTGAGAAGGTCCCCTACCGCACCCGATAAATTCACCCAACCCGGAGGACCCGATGAACGACACCAACCCCAACGTTACGGCCAATGACTTCCTCAAGGCGCTGCTCAACGACACCACGATGCTGGGCAGCGCCATGACGCTGGAAAAGGCGATCTCCATCGTGATTACGCTGCTGGTGGCGCTGGCGGCGGGCTTTTTGATCTACTTCATCTACCGCAAGCTGTTCCGCGGCGTGGTCTACAGCCAGGGTTTCGCCGCCACGCTGGTGGGCATGACGGTGCTCACGTGCATGGTCACGCTGGCGCTGGGCACCAACATTGTGCTTTCGCTGGGCATGGTGGGCGCGCTGAGCATCGTGCGCTACCGAACCGCCATCAAGGAGCCCATAGATCTGCTGTATCTGTTCTGGGCCATTACCGCCGGCATCACCATCGGGGCCACGCTCTACTTCCTCGTGGCGGCGGCGTCGGCGGCGCTCATCGTCGTGCTGCTGATCCTTTCCCGCGCCCGGCGCGACCAGTCCTTCGTCATGGTCATCCACCACGACGGCGGCGAGCTGACCGCGGAGCTGGCCCGGGTGCTGGGCAAGATGCGCTACACGATCCGCAGCCGCACGTTGCGCGCCCAGGATAGCGAGCTCGTCGTAGAGGTGCGCGCCCGCCGCAACGATGTGAGCTTCGCCGATCAGGTGCGGGCGTTGGCCGGGGTAGAGGATGTCACGCTGGTGCAATACAACGGGGAATATTCAGGCTGATATCATCTGTGTTGAGCTGTGCAAAGAAGAACACGCCGCCTGTGCCGATGCTCTCATAGAGAATCGGACAACCTCCAGCCATCGGAGTAGGCGTAGCTCACTTCCATATTGTCGTTGGCTCCAAACAGACGCTTTTGCGGGCCGGAGAAGTAATTGCCTCTATCGGACGTGAAGCGCAGCATGCAATAATCCGGGTCGGCAGGCCCGAGGGGATAGAACTTTTCGTCGCCCTGCGCCCAAAAGGCTTGCTTCGTTTCCATATCCGTGCAGACCTGCACGTGACCGGTCAGCATCAAGCCGGTCACATTTTGAGGATCCATAAAGTAAACGCATGCTTTGGGATTCCTAAGCCACTGCTGTGTGCGGATGGCGGACCTATTTGTTGAGAACCAGAAGACTTGAAGGCCTTCGTTTTTCCGTTTGAACATGGTTTTCGCGTTGGGAAATCCGTTTTCGTCAATGGAGCAGACGATCGCGTCTCGGCGGCTCTCAATCAGCTTGAGCATGTCCTGTTTGGGTTGATCGTTCATGGGCGGCCTCCATAAGGTTTATATCACCATATAGAATAGTACTATATAGTATGTTTCGTCAAGATCAATCCTCTTTTTGCAGAAATCTTTGACAAGGCGAGCGGCCGGCGAATGTTTCGCCGGCCGCTTTGGTCCGTATTGCCTACTTCTGAATTGGTATATATATGTCCACCTCGCAGTGGTCTGCGGCGTCGTCCCAGCGCACATAGCGCTCTATGGTTGGCGTGTCGGCCTGGCGGTATTCACTCTGAGGCAGAAATTCGCTGTAGATGCGCCTCCAGGTGTCGCCCAGTGTGCCTTCGGAGATGGCGCCGCTGGCGGTGAATACCAGAAACGATCCGGCGGGGTAGTCGTAGTGGTCCAGGTCCGGCGAATCGTCATCGGCCTGCGCGGCCACCATGTAATCGTTGCTGCCGTCAGCGCCAAAACCAAAGCACAGCCCCAGCAGCGGGGCGCCGCCGGCCAGCGCCTGCAGCCGCTCCAGGCTGTTGCCAGCCTTTACCAGCGCCCATGTTCCGCCGCCGTAAGGCGTCGTGCGCCGCACGCCGCTCACGCGGAATGTTTCCTTATTCAACAGTCGATAATCCATTTCGTGCTCCCCCTTGATAGATAGTGTGAAACGCAGGCGGGTATAGAATTTTAGAGGGATGTCCGCGCGGCGCGCGGCGATGGGAACCACGCCGTGCAGGCGCTTGAACGCTACGGCAAAGGCGTCGGAGGAGTCATAGCCATACTTCATGGCAATGTCGATGACCTTTGCGTCGGTGTTGCGGATGTCATAGGCGGCGCACGTCAGCCGCCGGCGGCGGATATACTCCGAGAGCGGTATGCCGGCGATCTGCGCGAAGATGCGCAGAAATAACCCGTAGGAGCACGCCATCCGCCGCGCGATGGCATCCGGGTCCGGTTCGTCACAGAGGTGATCCTCCACATAGTCCAGCGCGTCGTTCAGTCGGTCCATCCAGTCCATCGTTCCACCGCCTGTGTACAGGATACCGCGTTTAGCGGCGACGCACCCATTATTTCACGCACAGGTAGTAACGGCAAGAGGCCGCATACGCCCCATTTTATTCTGTTTTTCTATGAGCGAATGGATTTCATAGAAATAATCTTATATTTGACTTTGGTTTTTTTAAGAAAAGTGTTAAAATATTGTTAAAACTACTTATGCTATTCATACAATCAGCGACGAGTAGGGTGAATGAAAACCCGATGCCGAAGGGGGCAATTGCCATGGATATCTCCGAACGGGCTGTCAAAGGTGCAAATGATAGACCGGATGCAACTCCGTCGGACGTCCCTGCTGCTGTGGACGCGATCATTCATGTTGTAATCGCCGAAGGCGAGCTGGAGGCTTATCTTCATATTGAGCCTCCCCGAAACGGAGGCGCGGCGCCAACCCTTGATGCGATGATGGCCGCGCTGTCAGCGGCAGGCGTGTCCCGTTTTATAGACACGGAAAGATTGAAGAAGCTTGAGGCGGAGCCGGTTTATGACCGCGAGATTCCGGTTGCCCGGGGTGTCGCCGCTGTAAACGGCGTGGATGGCACGGCAACCCTCCGGATCGGCACTGAGAAGAACCTGAAGCCCAAGGAAAAGGAAGACGGTACAGTGGATTATCATGATCTGGGCACTGTGGAAAATGTCGCCCAGGGGCAGGTGTTATGCGTCATCACTTTGCCCACGGAGGGCACTGCAGGTGTTTCGGTGAAAGGAAAAGAGCTGCCGCAGAGAAAGGGCCGGCCGGTGCGATCCTACCTGGGTAAGAATACGGAACTGAGCCCAGACGGCACCGCCATTTTGTCGCAAATAAATGGTCAGATTCAATTTGATGGCCAGAAGATCAGTGTTACCGAGACGTTCTATATCAAGGAAGACATCGATCATTCCACCGGCAACATCAAGGTTGTCAGAAATCTGTTTGTCCCAGGCATGGTGATGCCGGGATTCAAGGTTGAGGCCGGTGAAAATGTCACGATTATGGGAAGAGTGGAGTCTTCGGCGGTGAAGGCCGGCGGCAACATAACGGTGCACAGTGGCGTCATCGGCGGCGAGATGCATTGCGACGGGGATCTGAAGTGCAGGTTTATCGAGAACAGCAACATATTCGTAGGGGGCAACATCAAGGCGGAATACATCATAAACAGCAACGTCAGATGCGGCAAAAGCATTAAAGTCAGCGGAGCACTGGCCAGGATCATCGGCGGCAGCTGTACCGCGGGCCAAAACATCGAAGCCCACATGATCGGCTCTCCCGCCAATGTCCAGACAAGGCTGGAACTGGGCGCCGACCACACCGTACTCGAACGGCAGCAAAAACTGTTGGCCCAGATAGCGGAGATGGAGAAGCAAATCAAAAGTCTGAGGCCGCTGATTGCGTTGCTGCAGCAACTGGAGGCCGGCAACCGGCTGACACCGGACAAGAGGCAGATTCTGGACAATGCCAACTATACATATGACGCCAGCACAAAGGGCGTGGCGGAAGCAACAAAGGAGCTGGAGGAAATCGCCCAGGCCGTCAGGATTAGGGGATTTGGCCGCATTTTCTGCACCGGCACCATCTATCCGGGCGTCAAGGTTGCGATTGGACAAGCGAACCTAACCATTCGGGACGCTTTGAAGGAATCCATGCTTACCTATAAGGACGGCGAAATCTGCGTGGGCAGCGCCCGCCGTTAGGACCTGCCCATGCGGGGTCGGGGCGCAGCTTCGCTTGACATCCCGCCAATACCTGTTACATTAGCAGAAGCAAGATAATTCTATGTATGGGGTGATGGCGTGAAGAAATACGATTTGGCGGTACTGGGCGGAGGGTTTGCCGGCGCGGCTGCGGCAATCAGTGCGGCCAGGGCCGGGCTTGCGGTTTTGCTGGTGGAGAAAGCCAACTGCCTGGGCGGAGCGGCTGTGAATTCTCTGGTCAATCCGTTTATGCCCAACTACACGAAGACACCGGACCATCATGTGATGGAAAAGCATTCCCTGAGCCAGGGCATCTTTTTGGAGATTGTCGAAGAACTGCGCAGGCTCGGTGCGGCGGAAGGGAACCCGCCCTTCGTCTTCCATGAGGAGTACCTAAAGATCGTGCTCAACCGCATGGCGCTCGCCTCCAAGGTGGATCTGCTGTTTCACTCTTATCTGACGGACGCCCATACCGAAGAGGGCCGCATCCGGTCTGTGACGGTGGTCAACAAATCCGGCAAACAGCAGATCACGGCGGATTATTTCATCGACGCCACAGGCGACGCGGACCTGGCGGTTTTGGCCGGGTGCCCCTTTCGGTTGGGCAGGGAAGGCGATGGCCTGTGCCAGCCTATGACGCTGTGCTTCCGGGTGGCCAATGTAGACATCGAAAAATACCACAAAGCCCGCCCGATGATCAACGGCCTGTATCAGCAGATGCGGGAGCAGGGGAAGATCAAGAACATCCGGGAGGATGTGCTGATCTTTTCCAACTTGATCGGCGGCGTTCTGCATTTCAACTCCACGCGCGTCGTGAAGCATAATCCGGTGGATGCCTTCGATCTGACCAGGGCGGAGATAGACGCCAGGGAGCAGGTGCTGGAGTTGTTCACCTTTATGAAAGAGAACATCGACGGGTTTCAGAACAGCGATCTGCTGATGACGGCGCCGGAGATCGGCGTGAGAGAAAGCCGTATGATCGATGGCGAGTATGTGCTGACCGGCGAGGACCTCGTTGCATGCACCCGGTTTGACGACTCCATCGCCCTGGGGAATTACGACATCGATATCCATAACCCGGAGGGCAGCGGAACAAGCCATTACTATTTCCCCCAGGGCAAGTATTACACGATACCCTATCGCAGCCTGGTTCCCCAGGGTGTGGACAATCTGCTGGTCGCCGGGCGCTGCATTTCCGCAACCCATGAGGCCCAAGCGTCCATCCGGATCATGCCGATCGTGTGCTGCCTGGGCGAGGCCGCCGGCACGGCGGCGGGCGTTGCCGCGCAGGACGGCTCGAAGTTCAAGCTGGTGGATGTAAAGAAGGTGCAGCAGAGGCTGCGGGAGCACGGCGCGGCGTTCTGACATAGCGGATCGTAAGCATAGCCAGCGGCCCAGGGTGATGCTTAGGAGATCGAGTTCGTATCTTAATTGCCGCAGCGGATATTATTTCCATCAGACTAGCCAAACAAAAAACCCCACGCAAAAGTGCGCGGGGTTTTTCTTGGCGTGCCCGAGAGGATTCGAAGGTACAATGCGCTTGCGCGCGCCGTGCCTGCGCCGTTCCTGTCTCTCGTGAGGTGTCCTTGCTTCGCAGATCGTGTTCGTTTTTCTCTTGCTGTAGCGAAGGTTCTCCCTATCAGACTAGCCAAACACAAAACCCCCGGTTAAAGCGGGGGTTTTGTGTTTGGCGTGCCCGAGAGGATTCGAACCTCCGACCTCTTGATTCGTAGTCAAGCACTCTATCCAGCTGAGCTACGGGCACATATTGGATTGCTGAAGTATTTTACAACGGCGACGCCTCGAAGTCAAGTCCTTTTCCACCACTTGCGAGATTGTCGGCAAAATGAGGAGAAACGACGGCTGCGCTTGACAAGCTCCGCGCCAGGACCTACGCTGGCATAAAAAGAGGAGCGGTCTGCATGAATATCGTGGCATTCACCGGCGCGGGCATTTCCCGGCCATCGGGCATACCGACCTTTGAGGAGCTGGGAGACGACTTCCGGCACAGATTGAGCCGGCCGCTGTTCCAGCGCGACCCCATGGCGGTGTATGAAACGCTGCTGACGCTGCGGGAAGCCTGCCTGCGCGCGCAGCCCAACGCCGCGCACATGGCGCTGGCACGCTTCGGTGTGCCGGTCATCACGATGAACATCGACGGCCTGCACCGTCGCGCCGGCACAGAGGACTTGATCGAGATCCACGGCGACATGGAAACGCTGCGGTGCGGCGATTGCATGGGATCGTTTCCCTTTGAGCAAGTACGCATGGGATGCCATTGCCCGCGTTGTGGCGGATTGCTTCATCACAATGTGGTATTATATGGGGATTCCATACCGCTGCTTTCCACGGCGCTGGACAAGATAGCCGGTCACGGCGTGCTGCTGGTAGTAGGTACCAGCTTCGCCACATCCACTGCCGGCTATGCCGTCGATCATGCCCGCGCTTGTGGTCGCGAGGTCGTCGTGATCAACAGCGATGCCGAGCGGGAAGTGCCCCGATTCCTGGAACACGCGGATTTCCGCGGGTTTTGACGAATATGGGCGTTCGGATACCGTCTTATTTCACTTTTTAGAATGTAAATGTTCCAGATCAATAGAATGGTATTGACAATTTTGAAATGTGAGGTACAATGAGCCTAGCCATTGCATTTGTTGATTCTGCTGAATTTTTTTCGGAAAGTCTGTGAAGATTCATACCCGGTGCGGTGGCGATTTTTTTCGGATTTTTATGGAAACGGTACCCTAAAAAAAGAGATTGATCAGAAGAAAGTGGTTGACATCCGCAAACGTACCTCATATAATATGCCGGCATGGGTATAATGCATGAATGGAACATACCTATTGTTATGCGATTGATACAAGGATTGGCTGTGGGGAGCACAGAAAACGCCGAGGACGATCTGCACAAAGGTATGTAAAGGGCGTAAGGTCATGGTGAAGTTTGCAGTGTAACTGCCTTTGCATGATAAATGACGGGGAGGAATCGATGGAATGGTAGGGGTCAAGTCTCCAGGTGGGGTGCCACGCAAACCAAAGAAAGAGTCGTTCATGAGGGAACTGGTCAAACAGTGGGATCTGCAGTTGATGGTCGTGCCTGCGCTGCTGTTTATTCTCCTGTTCTCGTATGTTCCCATGTATGGCATTATGATGGCTTTCCAGGAATTCAGGATGGGCGATTTTCCGGGGTTCAGCAAATGGGAAGGCTTCAAGCAGTTTCAGTACCTTTTCAAAGATCCCAACTTTATGACAGTGCTGCGCAACACGGTGGCCATCAGCGGCTTGAAGCTGCTTATCTGCTTCCCGCTTCCGATCATATTGGCCATTGCGCTCAACGAAATTACCAATCTTCCTTTTAAGAAATCTGTACAAACCATCAGCTATCTGCCGCACTTCATTTCGTGGGTTGTCGGCGCCACGCTGATGTTCGACTTCCTTTCCGCCGACAACGGAGCTGTCAACAACATGCTCAAGAGCCTGGGCCTGATCAAGGAACCGATCATGTTCTTTGGCAAGGGCGAATATTTCTGGCCGATCGCGGTGTTTACCGATTTGTGGAAAGAGCTTGGCTGGAACGCGATCATTTACATAGCCGCCATCACCGCCATCGACGCCGAGCTTTATGAAGCGGCAGAAATCGACGGCGCCGGCCGCTATGCCAAGATGTGGCACATC
Organism: Bacillota bacterium; assembly: GCA_023410875.1. Classification (GTDB taxonomy): domain Bacteria; phylum Bacillota; class Clostridia; order Christensenellales; family UMGS416; genus JAEYRA01. The sequence continues at coordinate 64,136 of JAEYPH010000014.1, forward strand.
ACCGTGGCCACGATTCGCCCCACCATCCTGCTGCTGCTCATCATGACCGTGGGCAACCTGCTCAACGCCAACTTTGACCAAATCATGACGCTGACCAACCAGATGGGCAACGCCAAACTGCGTTCCTTCGCGGATGTCATCGATACCTATGTGTACCGCATGGGCATTGGACAGGCCCGCTTCTCCTACGCGGCGGCGGCTGGCCTGTTCAAGGCAGTCATCAACTTCGCGCTGCTGCTGGGCGCCAACTGGTTGTCGGAAAAAGCCGGTGAGACGGCGCTGTTCTAGGTCAGGGGAGGAAAGAAACGATGAAAAGAAAAACTACCGCCGGCGATGTGGTATTCAATACAATTCTCTATGTCGTGCTGGTTATCATGATCGTGGTCACGGTGTACCCGTTCCTGAATTCGCTGGCCATTTCCCTCAACGATGCCGACGACACGACCAAGGGCGGCATCACGGTTTATCCGCGTATATTCTCCATCCGCAACTATGAGTTGATCTTCCAGAACCCCAAGATATACAACGCGTACTTTATCACGATTATGCGCACCCTGGTCGGCACGGTGACCTCGCTGTTCTGCACGGCGCTGCTGGCCTTCGGCATGGCGCACCCCTTCCTCAAGGGCCGCAAGCTCTACACGATGATTTGCCTGATCCCGATGTATTTCGGCGGCGGCTTGATGCCTTACTACTTCCTGATCAAGTGGCTGGGCATGACCAACTCGTTCCAGGTATACTGGGTCCCCGGCATAATCGGCATTTTTAACATGATCCTGATGAAGACTTATTTCCAGGGTATCCCGCTGGCACTGGAGGAATCGGCCCGCATCGACGGCGCCAACTTGTGGACGGTGTTTTTCAAAATCATCTTCCCGATCTCCACGCCCATCGTGGCCACCATCGCCCTGTTCGTGGGCGTGGGCCAATGGAATGCCTGGTTTGACGCGTCCATCTTCATCACCAAGCAGGAACTCAAGCCCATGCAGAACGTTCTGCTGAGCATCATTTCCGAAGCGCGTTACGCCGAGCAGTTGGCGGCATTGGCTTCCAGCACCGGCGTTACGGTGGACGCCTCCAATGTCAACAAGGCCGCCAAGGTCAACGTGCGTTCCATTACCATGGCCACGATGATCGTAACGATACTGCCCATCGTCATGGCCTATCCGTTCCTGCAGCGTTATTTCATCAAGGGCATTATGGTAGGCTCGCTGAAGGGCTGATCGCGGCCCGGACACACAAACGGATAACCCGGCGGGCGCAAGCCCGACCGTTATCAAAATAAGTATGGAGGTGCCTCATGAAGAAACACTCGCTTCCCTTTCTGCTGGTTGCGGTGCTGATGCTCGCAGGCGCGCTGCTGGCCGGTTGCCAAGGCAACACCAACACCCCCGCGCCCGCCACGTCCGCTCCCGCCGCCGCGGAAACGTCCGCTGCTGCGGAAACACCCGCTGCCACGGAATCGGCCGCCACCGAACCCTCTGCCGCTCCCGCGTTGGAGCCCTACACCTTCACCCACTATTTCAACTATGACTGGTGGACGATCCACGAGTGGGGCAAGGATGAAGTCTCCAAGTACTATCAGAAGAAGTACAACATCACCGTAGACTTCTCCAAGCCGGATTCCGACCCGGCTGCCAAGCTGAACATCATGATCTCCGCCGACGAGCTTCCGGATTCCATCATGATGGACCGCGGCGTGGACAACCAGAACCTGGCCAAGCTGGGCAAGCTGCTTCCGCTTGAGCCCTTCATGGAGAAGAACAAGAACCTGGAAGACAACCTGCTGCCCACCACGATCGATCAGCTCAAGCTGGTAGGCGAGGATGGCCAGCGCCATCTGTACAGCATCCCCAACTGGCCGCGCAAAGGCCCCACCGGCGGCAACGACGCGTGGCTGTATGACACGCGCATTTGGGAAGCTGCTGGCAAGCCCGAGCTGAAGACACTGGACGACCTGTACAACTACGCCAAGAAGGCCAAGGAGCTCGGCAAGAACAAGGAAGGCCTGGACATCATCCCCATGATGATCGGCCGCTCCCCCGACGGCTATAACCTGGGCCGCGGCTTCTACCGTTCCTTCGGCGGCGTGCTGTCCGGCTGGTACTCCCCCCAGGGCGACCGCTATCAGCTGGCCCTGCGCGATCCGGTCTTCAAGCAGGCCACCATGGAAGTCAACAAGTGGTGGAGAGAGGGCCTCATCAGCGCCTCCCAGTTCACCGACAGCGAGGATCAGATCAAAGAGAAGCTGGTCTCCGGCCGCATCGCTCTGATGTTCTATGATCACTCCCAGGATTCCGTCAACCACTTCCGCCAGATCGTGCGGGAAAGCTTCCCCGGCGGCAGCATCGAGCTGACCGATCCTCTGTATCCCCCGGCCGCCGGCGTGTCCAAGGTCTATGCTGACCACAAGGAGACCATCGGCTGGAACGTCACCAACATCACGACCAAGGCCAAGCAGCCTGAGCGCATCTTCACCCTGTGGACCGACTTCCTGACCAAGGAAGGCTCCGTCATCATGATGTACGGCCCCAAGGGCTTCAACTGGGACGAGCTGAACGCCGACGGCCTGCCGCTGCTGAAGAAGGCTGAGTCCGAGCAGACCCCCGAAGAGAAGGACGCCCTGGGCGCCTGGTTCTGGGCCATGCCCGGTCAGTCCGACAACGTGGACACGATCAAGTTTGCTGTCAACGACATGCTTCCTGCCGAGAAGCAGGACTGGGTCATCTGGCAGCAGGCCCACAAGTTCACCCCCATCATGTGGGTGTCTGACGAGTTCGTCGGTATCGCCGACGTCATCGACCCGCTGGGCGACGAGGGTATCAACCGCAAGCTGGTTGAGGACAACCTGATCGCCGAATATCCCAAGGTCATCATGGCCGCCACCGCCGAGGAAGCTGCTACGATCTATGACAAGATCGTGAAGTTTGCCGACGACAACGGTCTGAAGGCTGTGGAAGACAAGTACACCGAGAAGTACAAGGCCAACGTGGCTGCCTACGGCACCGGTATTGCCAAGTAATCTCGAGTAAGTTCCAAACAAAGAGCGGCCGCCCCGGGTTTCGGGGCGGCCGCTTTATGTGCAAACTCCTGCACTACAACTTGATCGGCACGCTCTTCACATAGGCCGTGTATGCCTCGCCGTAGCGCCGCTGCAGCCAGCTGTGCTCCTCGCGCACAAAGCGGCGATAGGCGATGTAGGCCGCGGGAATGGCCAGTAAAGCCAGCCACGAATGGGCCATCAGAAGCAGGCCGGGCAGCGTCACGAACAGCTGCAGCACGTACATCGGGTCGCGGAACACCCGGTATAGCCCGCCGGTGGCCAGCCGGTCCTGCTTGTGGGCGCGCAGCATATGCATGGCAGCCAGCAGATTCAGCGAGAAGCCGGCGGCGGCCAGCACGCCGCCCACGGCGTACAGTGTGGGATAACCGGTGGAGGGGATGCGCTGCGCCGGCACATAGCTCGAAAGTAGCAGCGCCGGTAGCAGTGCGGCCACCAGCACCACGGCAATCTTGCCGCCCACGCCCATAACGCCCATCTTATTCTTGCCTTTCATGTTCTTTCATCCTTTCCCTCTCTTTCTGATAAGAGCCCAACAGAATGTCCATCATCGCCATGTGTGAGGCTATCTTGCCGAGCACAACGCCGTCGTCCAGCGGCCGGGGGCTGTGGCTGTTCTCGATGTGGCGCACATAGGTCAGGTAAACCGGCCCATAGAACGCCGTGGCCAGCGCCGCCGGGTCCATCCTGGGTATCGAGCCTGCCTCCATCAGCATGGCGAACAATGCCGCGTGGTAGCTCAGTGGATCGTCTATCAGCAGCTTCTGGTACAGCGCCTGCACCGCAGGGTTTTTGAGCCGCTCCAGCGACAGGATGCGCCACATCTTCAGCAGCCGCTCGTCCCCGAAATACATCCGCGCGTTCAGAGAGCTGATCTCTTGCAGCTGTTCCAGGCTGATGTGGGCCATGGCGACGGCGGCCTGCTCCTTGCTGGGTGTAACGGCGCCCAAATGGCGCTGCAGCTCCTCCAGTATGGCTTCGAACAGCTGCTGCTTGCCGGCGAAGTGGTTGTAGAGCGAGCTCTCCTTGATGCCCACGGCCCGGGCGATGTCGCGGATGCCCACATCGCCATACCCTCGCTCGGAGAACAGATCGATAGCGGCCTCCAATATGCGTTCCTTGGTGCTCATGATGCCTCCTTAATACCCGATGTAGACGCTGCGCATGAAGCGCTGGGCCAGAGCCGCCGCGGCGTCGGCGCACAGGCGCAGCACCGGGTTGATGGCCGTGGCGTAATAATATGGGCGCTCAAACCACCCGGCCCGTGTCCAGTGTTCAAAGTCTGCCGGGACGCCGTCCCTGCACGCACGGGCGTTCATGCGCCACACGCGAAAGCGCATCAGCGCGCCAAAATCCGGCCGGGGCAGCTCCTTTGACGCCACGGCGGTCAGGAAGCGCCGCGCGGCGCGCTTCAGGTCGGCGTCGGCCTTTTGGCGGTATTTGGGTGTAAGCGCTTCATAGTGGGGAACCCCCAGGCTGCCCAGCCATGTGCCGCCCCAACTGAGCACGTTGTCCTTCATGGCTTTGAACACGCCGCCAAACATGCCGCCGCCGGAGGAAATGCCGAAGAACTTTACGCCAAACAGCTCTGGCCGGTGCCACAGGAACGTGAAATAATCCAAAAAGCGCTTCATGATCGCAGTGGGCGCCTGGTTATACACGGGGCTTGCCAGGATCACGGCGTCGGCCTGGGTCATTTTCTCCTGCAGCGCTCGCACCGCCTGCGCCTGCCAGCACGTTTCGCGACCCTTCATGATGCAGTTGTGGCAGCCCAGGCAGTCGGGCAGCTTCACCTGGGAGAGCATCAGATATTCCATTTCCACGTCGGTGTGCTCGCGCAACTGCTGCTCAAAGCGCTGCACGGCGGCATAGGTGTCACCCTTTCGAGGGCTGCCGATGACGGCCAATATCTTCATAAAACAAACCTCCTTGCGAACGATCATTTGTTAGTTTCAAGTATAACTAACAATCGTTTGTTTGTAAAGGGGGTGTTTTTGAGTTTTTGGAAAAAAAAGCAACTACCCTCGTATACATCAAAGAATGGGTTCGAGGAGGCGGAGGATGACGGACGGGCTGATTCTGGCGGCGCTGCTGCTGGCCAGCGTGGCATATGGCCTGAGGGCGCAGAAGCGCAGCGGCGGCGTGCCCGCGGCGCTGGTGTTCCTGTCGCTGGTGGCGTCCTTTTTGGGCGGAGGGTTCTCCTTCGGTTTGGCGGGCAGGGCCTTTGCCCAGGGTTGGCAGCCGGTGCTGGCGCTGTGGGGGTTCAGCCTGGGCACGGTGCTGGTGGGCTGGCTCCTGGCGCCGCGGCTGGCCAAGTTCCATGGCTGCACATCGGTGGGAGAGGTGCTGGGCCGCGCCTATGGCCCGGTGGCGCGCAGCGTGGCTGGGCTGCTGGCGGCGCTGTTTTGCAGTGCGGTGCTGGGCGCGCAGCTGCGCTCGCTCGGGGTGGCGCTGGGCGCGTGGATGGGTCTGCCGAGCGTGCTGGCCGTGGGGGTGAGCGCGGCGCTCTTGTGGGTGCTCACGGTTAGCGGCGGTATCCGCGGCTTGTTGGCTGTGGCCCCGTTGCAGTGCGCGCTGCTGGTGGCGGGCTATGCCCTGATGCTGGCGCTGGGACTGTTCCGTGCGGGAGGCCTTTCCACGGTGCTGGCCGCGGCGCCGGCGGCGGACGGGCAGCCGGCGGCGCTGTTGGGGGCGTTCCTGCTGTATGCCAGTGGCGAGACGCTGGCGCCGCCCTATGTGCGCAGCCTGCTGCTGGGGCGGGACGGCGCGGCCAGCCGCCGGGGCGTGGTGGCTGCCGGAGCGGTGTCGGCGGCGCTGTTCGTCGTATCCGGGCTGGCGGGGCTTACAGCCAGAGTGGTGCTGCCGGGCATCGCGCCGGAGGGTGCGCTGCCGGCGCTGCTGGGCGCGGTGCTGCCCGCTGGCCTGCGGGGTGTGGCGGCAGCGGGCGTGCTCTCCGGGCTTATGGCCTGCGGCTCGGCCTATCTGTGCGCCGCGGTGGACAACTTCCGTGGCGACGTGCTGCCGCACGCGCAGGGCAGTTGGTGGAGCTCTCCCGCCGTGCTGGGCGCGGCATTTGTGGCTGTGGCCTCGGCGGTGGCGCTGTGGTCGCGGGATGTGCTGGGCGCGCTGGCGCTGGCCTACAGCCTGTGGGCGCCGGCCATCACGGTGCCGCTGTGGGCGGCGGCCTTTGTCCCGCGGCCACCGGCGTCGCTGTTTCCGGTGTGCGGGGGCGCGGGTGTGGCTGCTATGGTTGCCTGGGAGCTTTGCGGCAATCCGCTGGACATACCGGGTGCGGTATTTGGTATAATAGTATCCGCAGGCATTGCGGGATGGCTGCTCTGCAGCCATAAGAGCAATGCCGGTCGCCCCGTAGGGGCGAGCATCGCCGCCATTTGGCGGCGATAAGATGTTGCGGCAGGCAACGCGGGATGGCGGCTCCGCCGCCATAAGAGCGTTGCCGGTCATCGCCTGGGGCGATGAGCATCCCCCGCGGTAGCGGGGGATCGGATGTGATGG
>JAEYPH010000023.1 GCA_023410875.1 Bacillota bacterium
CCGAAAAAGGAAAGGAAAACACCGCCGAAACATGTGCAATCTCGGATTCTCTGCGATGTCAGGCTCCTTTTCGGTACCGAGTAGGCCCTAATACGATTTTAGATAGGGATTTTTCAGCGATTCCTTAAGTTTATCTGTTAGATTATTCAGAGCATTGGATGATACGAACTAGAAACTGATCACTCACCAGAGCGGAGAAAAAATAATAGGAAATGAGAAACCGATGCAGATACAAAAAGTAACCCTGATCGGCTTGGGGGCCATGGGCGTGTACTTCGCGCCCAAGCTGGAAGCGCATTTAGGCCACGGTAACTTCCGGGTGCTGGCCGGTGGCGAGCGTAAAGAACGGCTGGAAACCAATGGCGTCACGCTGAACGGCGTGCGGCACCGGTTCGCCGTGGTAACGCCGGAGGAGCATGGCGACCCCGCCGACCTGATCATCATGGCGGTCAAGGATACTGGGCTGACCCAGGCCATCGCCGACATTCACAATCAAGTCGGCCCCCAAACAGTTATCCTGTGCGTGATGAACGGCGTGGACAGCGAGGAACTGCTGGCCGTGGCCTATGGCTGGGAGCATGTGCTGTATTCCTACATGCGGGTTTCCATCGTCATGAAGGACGGCGTCGCCAACTTCGACCCGGAGTTCGGCAAGGTGCACTTCGGCGAGGCCCGCAACGACGTGCTTACCGAGAAGGTGCTGGCCGTCAAGGAACTCTTCGACGCCGCCAACATCCATTATGTCATCGACCCGGACATGGTCAAGGGCATGTGGTTCAAGTTCATGTGCAACGTCGGGGAGAACCTGACCAGCGCGTTGCTGGGCGTGCCCTTTGGCGCTTACCATGTCAGCAGCCATGCCAATGCCATCCGCCGCGCGGCCATGTGGGAAGTCGCGCACATCGCCAACCGGCTGGATATCGACCTGGGCGCGGCGGACATCGAGCGGCAGGAGGAGCAAATCAAGCGACTGCCTTTCCCGAACAAGCCTTCCACATTGCAGGACCTGGAGAACGGCCGCAAGACCGAAGTCGAGATGTTCGCCGGCAAGGTTGTGAGGCTGGGCGAGGAGCTGGGCGTGGAGACGCCGCTGAGTTGGATGTTCTACCATGGCATCCGGGTGCTGGAGGAGAAGAACGAGGGTATGTTCCAAAAGCGGGAGCAATAGCACATCCAACGACGGGAGGGCAGGGCCATGCCGGAACCAACTGCAATACTCGCCGCCGCCAGGCAGCACTATCGGGATGTAGAAAGTGTGGAGTTCTTTCGGGACGGCGGCAGCTTGGCTTATGTCGTTTCTGGCGCAGGACGAAAGCGTTTTCTGCGCGTCATCAAACCCGCATTCCTGGATGTGGCGCTGCGATCTGTAGACATCCTGACCTATCTGAGCGCTAACGACGTTCCCGTTCCGCGCATCGTGCCGACCAAGGAAGGTCTTTCCTCTGTGAAGTTGGATTTGGATGATGAGGAGCACCTCTGTGTGCTCTATGAGTATCTGGAGGGAGGAGAGCCGGAAGCGCAGGACATGGAGGCTGTCGGGGCCGCGGTTGGCCGTCTTCACAGTGTGATGCGGGGGTATACCGGCCTGCTGGAGACGAGGGACAAGCCCTTTTTCATCGGGCGGTATCTCGATATATTGGAGAAAAAGAAGTATCCGAGGGTGGATGCCTTTCGAGAGTATGGAGATGCCGCGTGGGAGAAGGTCCGCGGGTTGCCCCGCGGCTTTTGCCATGGCGACTTATATAAAGGGAATGTTCTTAAAACGTTGGATAACACCTTATATATTCTGGATTTCGATACGGCCTGCAACGCTTTTCCCGTGTATGACATCGCGTTGTTCTGCAATGAGACCGACTATTTCCACTTTGCGGAGGATGGCTATGATAAAACCCGGCGTTCGGTGGAGCGTTTCCTGCGCGGTTATCGCAAGCATAGCACGATGAGCGATGTAGAAGTCGCGTCGATTTATGATCTGTTGGCCGTCTATCATTTCCAAGTGCAGGCCACGGTTATGGAGATTTTTGGCCTGGACTGCGTCGATGAGGCGTTTCTGGATGACCAGATGGATTGGCTGATGAGGTGGAGGGAGCAGTGCGAGAAGACTCGCTGATGTCATCAGGAATATATTTCTTTCTTAGCAATCCGTAAGTGAGGCGAAGCCGATGAACTCTCTCGATATTTTCCACCCTCTGACCGCCCAATGGTTCGCCCAAGCCATCGGCACGCCTACGGCGGTGCAGCAGGAGGCTTGCACAATGCTCATTGTCCGGTTATAACTGGGTTGATATATTTGTAGTCACTCTATGTCAGTAAGTTTACATAATGAGGTGCTATAATGAATACTCGTGTCCTACTGGTCGGAATTGAGTATAAGGGTTCTGGATACCAAGGAGTGTCTATTGAAACACGCGGTTTATGTAGACCGGAGATAGATCAATTGCTTGCGGCCGCCCCGTTGAATTATTACAATATAATAATAATATATCCTAAGAGCTATTCACACTTTATCTTTGGAGCTGAGACAAAATTTTCAGATTCTGAAAAAGAGTTATATGATTTAAAACATCAGAATGGTCACCATGATATTGATACTATTTTCAATTGGTTTGAACGTAGTAATGAATTGAGCACGGCGATTAGGCAGGGTACAAAAGTTATTTGGCTTGCTGATTTAGATAAAAAAATAAATTTTTACGGCTGGAGGTCCCTCTATAAGGGATATTTAAATCAGTTAGTTCACGACGTTATGGAATCAAAGCCTTTATATATGAAATACCCTACACATGTAGAGATAACAAGTGAGGGAGAGGTGTTTAGTCATTACTTTAAGCAAATCTCAGGAGAAAGCTGGAAGTTATGTTGGGATGTAGACAAAGGGACTATTCCTTTGGCTTTTACACCGGAGGGGTACTGTCTTGGCTGTGAAATACAAGTTGATGGACATAGTACGTTTTTGATAACGCCGCCAAATTCTGATACATTAATTGAGGCATTAATCCAATCAGCTTTAGGGTTGACATCAATACCAACTAAGAAACCCAAGTATCATGGGATATTCCTAAGTCATACGTACTCTGATAAGAACTTCGTTCGTGAGCTACGGAAATCTTTACTTGATCATGGTGTAGATAATGTTTGGTTGGATGAAGCGGAGCTGATGGTTGGAGACTCGCTTATTAATAAAATTCAACAAGGAATAGACAAAAGCGAATATTTCGGCGTAGTATTATCGCCACGTTCAATCAATTCATCGTGGGTCCAACAAGAACTTGCACAAGCAATGACTACCGAAATTGGCATGCGCAGGGTTAAGGTATTGCCATTGTTATATGAAAATTGTGAACTTCCTGGTTTTCTGCGTGGAAAGTTATATGCTGATTTTGCGGATAAAGCGTTATATAAAGAGTCACTTGAAAAAATACTTCGCAGACTAGAGATTGCGAACTAATACCATAAATCGCACTCTAGCGGAGCCTTTGCACATAGATACAAGCGACGAACAGCCCGAACCCGGAAGTGAGGCGATGCCGATGAACTCTTTGAACATTTTCCACCCTCTGACCGCCCAGTGGTTCAGCCGCGCCATCGGCGCGCCTACGGCGGTGCAGCAGGAGGCGTGGCCAGTCATCGCCGCCGGCGGGCACACGCTGGTGTCCGCGCCCACCGGCACAGGCAAAACGCTGTCCGCCTTCCTGGTGTTCATCGATCGGCTGCGCGCCCAGGCCCGCGAGGGAACGCTGGAGGATAAGCTCCAGTTGATCTATGTCTCGCCGCTCAAATCCCTGGCCGGCGACATCCGAGAGAACCTGCGCCGCCCGCTGGAGGGCATCGCTGACGTGGAGCTCGAGGCCGGCGTGGCGCCGGGGCAGGAGCTGCGCGTGGCCATCCGCACCGGCGATACGCCCCAAAGCGAGCGCCGCAGGATGATCAAAACGCCGCCGCACATCCTGATCATCACGCCGGAATCGCTGTTCCTAATGCTGACGGTAAAAACCGGCCAGTCCATCCTGCACACGGCCCGCTGGATCATCATCGACGAGCTGCACGCGCTGATCGACACCAAGCGCGGCGCGCACATGATGCTGTCCATCGCCCGGCTGGACCGGCTGTGCGGCCAGCCCGTGCAGCGCATCGGCCTTTCCGCCACGATAGAGCCCTTGAGCCGGGCGGCGGAATATCTTTCGCCGGAGCCGGCCACGGTGGTTTCCCCCGGAATGCGCAAGGACATCGAGCTGGCCGTGACCAGCCCCTTCGGCGAGGAGAGGATCATACAAAAGGACACGGCGTGGCAGCAGATCGCCGCGGCGGTCTACAAGCGCTGCGAGGGCGCCCGCAGTGCCATCGCCTTTGTGGAAGGCCGCGCCTATGCCGAGAAGCTGGCCTACTATATGAACGAGCTGGGCGGAGAAGGCTTTGCCCGCACCCACCACGGCAGCCTCTCCAAGGAGCGCCGCCATGAGGTGGAGCATGCGCTGCGCACTGGCGCCCTGCGGCTGCTGTGCGCCACGTCGTCCATGGAGCTGGGCATCGACGTGGGCGACATCGATCAGGTGTTCCAGGTGGGCTGCCCCAGGTCCATCTCCAGCACCATGCAGCGGCTGGGCCGCGCGGGCCACAGCCCCGGCCGTGTCAGCGTGATGCACATCTTCCCGCGGACGGCGTCGGAGGGCCTGTACAGCGGCCTGGCGGCGCAGGTTGTGCGCGACGGCGGCGTGGAGCACTGCCGCCCGCCCCGGCTGTGCCTGGATGTGCTGGCGCAGCACCTGGTTTCCATGGCCGCCGCAGAGGAATACGGCCTGGACGAGGTGATGGCCATCCTGCCGCGGGCGTACCCCTTCCGCGAGGTAACGCGGGAGGACGTGCGGGACGTGCTGCGCATGCTGGCCGGCGACTTTGAGCACGAGCGGGACATCCCTGTGCGGCCGAGGCTGCTGTATGACCGCATCCACGACCGCGTGGAGCCGGACATTTACAGCCGCATGCTGGCGGTGTCCGCCGGGGGCACCATCCCCGACAAGGGCCTGTACACCGCGAAAACCCAAAACGGCGTGAAACTGGGCGAGCTGGATGAGGAGTTCGTTTATGAAAGCCGTGTGGGTGACCGCTTCCTGCTGGGGTCCTTCGCGTGGCAGATCGTGCGCATCCACAGGGACACCGTGGAGGTGACGCCGGCCAGCACCGGCGGCGCTCGGCTGCCCTTCTGGCATGGCGACGTCCGTGGCCGCAGGATGCAGACCGGCCTGGCCTATGGCGCCATTCTGCGCCGGCTGGGCGGCATACAGGGCACCGGCGATCTGCTGGAGGAGCTGGGCCGGCTGGGCCTGGACGAGAAGGCGGCCCAGGGCGCCATGGAATTCCTGCGGGAGCAGATGAGCGCCACCGGCGTGCTGCCCGATGACCGCACGCTGGTCATCGAGCACTTCCGCGACGAGACCGGCATACAGCAGATGATGGTGCACTCGGTGATGGGCAGGCCGGTCAACGAGCCTTTGGCGATATTGGCCTGCGAGGCGGCCAAGCGGCAGACCGGCTCGAACATCAGCTACATTGTGGACGACGACGGCTTTTTGCTGTTCCCGTACGGCGACGTCTCGCTGCCCCGCGGCCTGCTGCACGCCATCGTGGCAGAGACGGCGCAGCGCGTGCTGGCGGCGGTGGTGCCGGTTACGCCGGTGTTCGGCATGACCTTCCGTTACAACGCCGCCCACGCGCTGATGATGGGCCTGAAAAACGCCGGTCGCCAGCCGCTGTGGGTGCAGCGTATGCGCAGCGCCGAGATGCTGGATTCGCTGGCCCGCCAGGAGAACCACCCGCTGATCCGAGAGACCCGGCGGGAATGCCTGGAGGACTGTTGGGACCTGCCCGGCGTGCAGACGGTGCTTGCCGGCGTCCGCTCCGGGGCCATCGCCGTGCGGGAGCTGTATCTGGACACGCCTTCTCCGATGTCGCTGCCGCTGCGCCAGCAGACCGAGGCCGCTAATATGTACGACTACGCGCCCACGCCCGTCGGCATCCACATGGCCGTGCAGGACGCTTTGGAACAGGCGCAGATGATCGCGCCTGCGCCGGAGCAGCTGGAGCGGGTGTCGGCCCGGGCGCGGCTGCCGGAGAGCGAGAGCCACCTGCACTCGCTGCTGATGATGGAAGGCGACCTGATGGCCGGGGAGCTGGACGTGCCCATCGACTGGCTGGAGGCGCTGGCCCGGCGGGGGCAGGCGCAATACATAGAGCCCGGCTTGTGGATCGCCGCGGAACACGCGGACAAATACGACGCCGCGCTGGCGGGTGCGGATGCCTCGGCCCGGCAGGACATCGTGCGCAGGGTGCTGCGCTATCGCGGCGCGCAATCCGTGGAAAGCATCGCCGAGCGATACCTGTGGACGGAAGCCGCGGCGCTGGAGGTGCTGCAGGCGCTGTGCGGCCAGCGCAGCGCCGTGGAGAGCGAGGGGCTGTATTACCACGCGGAGCTCTATGACCGGGCGCGGCGCGAGACTGTGATGATGCACCGCCGGCAGATCCGCACGCTGCCGCCGGAGCGTTACGCCGCGCTGCTGGCGGACCGCACCCTTGTGGCCGCCCCTGCCGAGGAGCGCCTGGAGGCGGCGCTCCAGGCGCTGAGTGGCGTGGCTTACCCGCCGGCCCTGTGGGAGGGCGTGCTGCTGCCCGGCCGGGTGCCGGGGTATCGCTCGGAGATGTTGGACAAGCTGCTGGCCCAGGGCGCGCTGTCCTGGCGCATCGCGCCGGAGGGGGTCTTAAGCTTCCACCGCTATGAGGACATCGACTGGGACGCTGATCTTTCCAGCATTGCGGCGGCCCTGGAGGGCCCCGAGAGGGCAATCTACGACGAGTTACGCAGGCGCGGCGCCAGCTTTGTGCAGCGGTTGTCCGAGCTGGTAGGCGGAGCGGGAGCATCCGCCCACGATATACTGCTGGGTATGGCGGAGAACGGCCTGGTTTGCGCGGACAGCTTCGTGCCGGTGCGCCAGTGGCTGGACCGGGAGCAGTTGGAAAACGCGCCGCTCAAGCGGCGCGTGAAGGCGCGGGTGATGGCGATGACGGCTGGCCGCTGGGAGCTGGCGCGCCCACTGCGGGAGCCGGCGACGGAGGAACGGCTGGAGCGCAACTTCGACCGCACGGTGATCCTGTGTCGCGAGACGGTGCAGGGCATTTCCTGGAGCGCGGCGCTGGAGGTGCTGCGCGTGTGGGAATACACCGGCCGCGTGCGGCGCGGGTACTTCATACAGGGCCTGTCGGGCATACAGTTCATTCGGGACAGGGAGTTCACCGGCGTGATGCTGGCGCTGGAGCAGCCGCAGGACGATACATGGTGGCTGCCGGCCATGGATCCGGCGCAGCCCTGGGGCAAGAGCCTGCCGCACCTGCCGGAGCGTTCCTTCCTGAACGTGCCCGGCACGGCGGTGGCGCTGCGGGCAGGCATTCCCGTGGCGGTATTCGAGCGCCAGGGCAAGCTATTGCGGGTGTTCGATGGGGCGTCGCTGACAGAAGCGCTGCAGGGCTTCGCCCGGGACTACACAGGCCGGCGGCTGTTCCCTGGCCTCAATCGGCTCACGGTCAAGCAATACCCGCCGCAGGCCGTGGACGCGCTGACAGCCGCCGGATTCCGGCGGGAGATGCAGGACTACGTGCTGTACCGAGGGTATCGCTGACATAAAACTGGGTTTTTGCGTCGAGGTTTGCTATATATGACAGACAGGTGTCGCCTATGGTCTGATAGCATTCAGGAGAAAGAGAGGGATATGACCATGAACTCGAACCCTTATGTATCTGCCCCCGTCCTTGAAACTGAGCATTTCCGACTGCGTTTGGTCACGATGGAGGATGCCCGCGACCTGCTGGACTGTTATAGCGATGAGGTAGCGCAGCCCTTCTTTAATGCCGACGCGTGCACCGGCGACTTCCGCATTGCGACCGAGGAGCAGATGCGCGACTGCATCCAGGCGTGGCTGGGCTGCTATGCCCGACAGGAGTTCGTGCGTTGGAGCATACTCGACAGGGAGAGCGGCCGGGCCGTGGGAACCGTGGAGATGTTCGGCGTGGTGGGCGTCTATGGACAACCCCGAGGCATACTGCGGGTGGACGTGGCATCGCGCTATGAGCGTGCGGCGCTGCTAGGGGAGCTGTTTTCCCTGTGCGCCGCCCGGCTCTTCGATCTCTTCGATGTGGATTGCATGGTCGTCAAGGCCGTGCCCGAAGCGGAACAGCGCCGCTTGGCGCTGAAGGCCGCGGGCTTTGAACCCTATGATTTCCCGGGGAGGCAGCACTATTTCGCCAGGCAAAAGCAGTAGGATGAAGCTTGACATGCCCATGACGCTCTTCTTTGAAAGCATTGCCGAAAAGGGTATAATGAGGCAGGTTTCCGGCGTATGCACAAGGAGAGTGGGGAAATATCCATGAAGCTGAAGAGAACAGTCCTGATTCTGATCCCGGTGGCGCTGTGTCTTGCGGCGTGCGCACCGGTCCGCTCGGTGGATTCGTCCGCGCCTGCTGTGACGTCTGCGTGGCCTTCCGACACGCCGACCCCGCCCACCGCCGTGCCTGCCACGCCGGAACCTACAGCCACACCGACGCCCGATCCCACAGTTGCACCGTCGCCATCCCAAAGCGCCGCGCCCACGCCGGCCCCCGGCGGCCCCGATGCCGTGGGCATCTACAAGCGCGGGAGCGCCGGCGCCTATGAGCGCCTGGACGAGCTGCGCACCCGCTGGGTCAAGGGCAAGGACATCTGCGATCTGTACGCCTTTGCCTCCGATGAGCAGACGCTCAAGGGCAGCAACTACAACAAGCTGTTCGACGGGTATTGGAAGAGCTTCCCCGATTACGCCGCATATCATTTGGGTTACCATGTGCGCATCACCCTCAAGTCGTCGGAGGTCATCGATTTGACCATCCGCTCGCCCAAGGACGCGCCAAAGGACCCGAAGAAGTATTTCTATCAGTTCGTGGAAGTGTACATGTACGATTCCCTGAAGCCCAAGACCGGCCCCAAGCGCATGCACCTCGTGGAATCGGCCATGAAAGCGGACACGCTGATCACGTCCATCAAGCTGACTTCCGGCAGCAAGATCGCCCAAGTGGAAGCCGTTACGCTGGGCGTGTTCATCTACCGCGACGACAGTGATTTCGACCCGGATACCGGCAGCTACACAGGGCCGGTGCTGTACGAGATTCCGATCATCAACACCGCCGGCCAATGACGCGGGTGAAATGACCTCCCAACGCGCATGCTTATAGCAGTGCGAAAGGAGGTTTTCCCATGCCCCTGTTTTATCCCAATCTCGGTACCGAGCAGCAATGCGAACAGGTTCCACTGACCTTTCCCGCGCAGCATCAGGACACCCAGCCCGGTCTGGAAGCGCCAATGAACCCGCCGCCTATCTTTGACAACCCGCAATATGTAGGTGCTGGCAAACTGAAGGACAAAATCGCTCTGGTGACCGGCGGCGACAGCGGCATCGGCCGGGCGGTGTGCGTGGCCTTCGCCAAGGAGGGCGCGGACGTCGCCATTCTTTACTACAACGAGCATGAGGACGCTGCCATCACCCGGCAGCACATAGAGGCGCTGGGCCGGCGCTGCCTGCTCATCGCCGGGGACATCGCCGACGAGGCTTTCTGCAACAAGGCTGTGGGCGACACCGTGGCCGGTCTGGGCCGGCTGGATGTGCTGGTGAACAACGCTGCCGTGCAGTTTCCGCAGAACAGCATCTCCGACATCTCCGTGCAGCAGATGGAGGCGACCTTCCGCGTCAACGTGTTTGGCATGTTCCATCTGACCAAGGCGGCACTGCCTCACCTCAAGGGCGGCAGCGCCATCATTAACACGACGTCGGTGGTGGCCTATAAGGGCAACGAGCGGCTCATAGACTATTCGGCCACGAAGGGCGCCATCGTCAGCTTCACGCGGGCTATGGCGCTCTCGCTGGTGGCTCAAGGCATTCGCGTGAACGCTGTGGCCCCGGGCCCCATCTGGACGCCGCTGCAGCCGGCCAGCTGGCCGGCGCAGGACATCCGCACCTTTGGCAGCAACACGCCCATGAAACGGTCGGGCCAGCCGGTGGAGCTGGCGCCGACCTATGTGTATCTGGCCAGCGGCGATTCGTCCTTCGTGACCGGACAGGTGCTCCATGTGGATGGCGGCGCGTCCATGCTGTCCTGAAGCCGCGCATGTGGCAAACGGCGGCCGTCGCGCATAGGCTGGTAGCAACAGCAACGCGTGCAGCGAAGGGAAGCCGGTGGAAAACATGAAGGTGTCGAGGGCGCAAGACGACAGAGTCTGTAGCGCTCAGGCGTTGGAGCTCATCCACGAAGACCGAAGCAATCGGTATTATCTGTCAACTTTGGGTGCGGCAAGCCTCGTTGTGCAGTTGGACGATGGCAGCCGCATCAACCTGCGACAGGCGCTCGTCGAGGGTCGTGCCACGGTGGCGGGCCTGCGGGCCGCCGGCGTGCGCATCGTTACAGTACCTAAATAGGCAATCAGTCATCAGGATTCAACAGATACTTGCGTACGCCCGACCACAGATACCCCCTGGTGAGCGCCGGAATGTCCACGGCGCTGGGCCAGGGGGTTTTTGCTTGCAGCTCGGCCAGCGAAAACCCCTGGGGGATGGCCACGAACCGCGCAAGCGCTGGCCGGATGGCGTGCCGTGGACAGCCATAGACGCAGCACAGGCACAGGTGGCATTTGGCGCCGAAGACCGGCCGGCCGCTCCGCATGGCGATGTTGCCGGCGGGGCAATGCTGTGCGCACCAGCCGCAGCCGGTGCAGGAGGACTTGGAACGCAGGTGGCGGCCGAACAGCCGAGCGCCGGGCTTTTCCAGTTCACCCAGCGCCGAGAGTGCACGGTCCCAGAACAGCGGTTGGCTGTGCCGCACCACGCCGGAGAGCAGATCGGCGGCGACGCGGCTCATGTGCCCCGGCAGCGCCTCCAGCAGCTTGACGGCGAGGGGTTCTGCAGTGGCCACAATCCAGTTGGAGGGCATCACGACCATGCGGTCATAGCGCACGTCATAACCTTTGCGGCGCAGGCGGCGGATGCAGCCCACACGGCAGGCGGTGTTGGGCGATACCTCTCCGCCGCCGCTGACGCTGAGTACTGCCGCCGGCCGGCCCGCGCCGTCCGCAACGCCGGCGATCCAATCGTATACGGCCTGGGGAGCGTTGCATGCATGCACGGCGTACACGACGACCAGCAGGTCGTGGGGTGGGGTGTCCTGCGGCTGGCCATGGCGAAGCATGCGCATCTGGGCGGTGCTGCCCTGTGCCTCAAAGGCGCCGGCCAGTGTGCGGGCTACCAGTTCCGAGCAACCGGTGCCGGAGTAGCAGACGATGAGGATGTCGTTTGGGGTTGTTTCCATATGTTCATTATAGGTGGATGAGATCAGGGAGTAAAGCAGAGTAGGAGCGCTGCGGTAACCCAATGCTGTCATTCCGAGCGCAGCGAGGAATCCCCCCGTTAACGCCGTTACTCTTGGGGGATTCTTCGGTCGCTACGCGCCCTCTGAATGACAGAAAGGTGTGTTGCGATAAACCGATACTGTCATTCCGAGCGCAGCGAGGAATCCGGGTCGCTTGGGCGAGCAGCGGCTGTCGTCCTCAATAGGGGGATTCTTTGGTCGCTATGCGTCCTTGGATGACAAAAGCGCCCGCTCCGATTCGGAGCGGGCGCTGGACGTACTCGCTTTATTCGTCCGCCAGCCGTAAAAACTCATCCACCTTGCCGGCAACATCCAACCCGTCGGCCATGGCCTTTACGACCAGGCTCTGGCCGGTGCGCATATCGCCGCACAGGAAGACGCCCTTGTCCGGCGTGGCATTGCCCAGCGCCTGCAGCGCGTAGTCGTTGGCGCCCAGGAAGCCCATGGCGATCAGCACCAGGTCTACGGGATAGGTCTTCTCGCTGCCGGGGATGCGCTTGGGAATGCGTCGGCCATTCTCGGTGACCCACTCCACCTTCATGGCGATCAGCGACGAGACCTTGCCTTCGCCGTTCAGGCTTACGGTGTCCATGCAGAACTCGCGGGGGTCGTGCTCCCACACGGCGATGGCCTCCTGCTGGCCGTAGTCGGTCTTCAGTATGAAGGGCCAGCGGGGCCACGGGTTGCCGTCGGCGCGGGTGGCCGGCGAGGGGGGCATGATCTCCAACTGCACAACCTTCATGGCCCCCTGGCGGATAGCCGTGGCGGTGCAGTCGTTGCCGGTGTCGCCGCCGCCGATCACGACGACGGACTTGCCGAACAGCGGGCGTTCGGTGGCCTGGCCCTGCAGCACATGGCGCGTGGCGTTGGAGAGGAAGGGCACGGCGAACTGCACGCCATCTAGCTCGCGGCCGGGCACGTTCAGGTCCCGGGGGCGTTCTGCGCCGCAGCACAGCGCCACGGCATCGAAGTCTTTAAGTTCGGCGGCGTCCAGCGTGCGGCCCACGTCGGCGTTCAGGCGGAAGATGACGCCCTCTTCCTCCATGAGGGCCGTGCGGCGCAGCACCACGCTCTTGGGCAGCTTCATGTTGGGGATGCCGAACATCAGCAGGCCGCCGGGCAGCTCGTTCTTCTCGAAAACGGTGACCTCGTGGCCCAGGCGGTTGAGCCGCCAAGCCGCCGTGAGGCCGGCGGGGCCGCTGCCTACCACGGCCACGCGCTTGCCCGTGCGCACCCGGGGCGGCCTGGCCTTTTCCCATCCCTTTTCAAAGCTCATGTCCGAAAGGAACAGCTCGGTCTCCCTGATCGTGACGGCGTCGCTATCCAGCCCGCACGTGCACGAGCCCTCGCACAGCGCCGGGCACACCCGGCCGGTGAATTCCGGGAACGGGGAAGTCAGCTTCAGGCGCAGCCACGCCTCGCGGTAAAGGCCCCGGTAGACCAGGTCGTTCCATTCGGGGATCACGTTGCCCACCGGGCAGCCGCTGACGACGCCGTTCCAGCTGACGCCCATGCAGAAGGGCGTGCCGCAATTCATGCAGCGGGCGCTCTGCTCCTTGAGCTTGGCGGCGCCCAGCGGCAGGTGAAAGGACTCAAAATCCTGTATGCGGTCCAGAGGCGCGCGTTCCGGCGCGTTCTCCCGTTCATATTCCAGAAATCCTGTAGGCTTGCCCATTTTTATCTACCGTCCCTTTCCGGTGGTCTTGAGCAGGAAGGCGCGCTCCATGCGGGCGTCGCCCTCCAGGCCTTCGCTCTTGGCCTGGGCGATGGCGTCCAGCATGTCGCTGTAGTCGTGGGGGAGCACCTTGATGAAGCGCTTCATCATCTCCGGCCAATCCTCCAGGATGGCCTTGGCGATGCGTGACCCTGTGAGCTGGGCGTGGCGCATGATCAACGTGTACACGGTGACGACATCCAGACCGTCCAGCGGGTGCATGCCCACCATCTCGGTGTTGCAGCGGTCGGCAAAGGCGCCGTCGTCCAGCACATAGGCGGTGCCGCCGCTCATGCCCGCGGCGAAGTTGCGGCCCACGGAGCCCAGGATCACGGCGGTGCCGCCGGTCATGTATTCGCAGCCGTGGTCGCCCACGCCCTCGCACACGGCCACTGCGCCGCTGTTGCGCACGCAGAAGCGCTCGCCGGCACGGCCTGCCAGGAACAGCTCGCCGGAAGTCGCGCCATAGAGCACGACGTTGCCGGTCAGCAGGTTGTCAGCCTGGGGCCACGCCGCCTTGGGGGAGGGCCGCACGATGATGCGCCCGCCGGACAGGCCCTTGCCCAGGTAGTCGTTGGCTTCGCCCACCAGCGTCAACTCCATGCCCTCGGGGATGAATGCGCCGAAGCTCTGGCCGGCGGTGCCCTCGAACACGAAGCGGATGGAGCCGTCGGGCAGGCTGCCGTATTGGCGGCTCACGAAAGCGCCTACGCGGGTGGCCGCGGCGCGCTCGGTGTTGCGGATCTCCCGGTGCAGGCGGGCGCCGCCGCCCTCCACAAGGCCGCGCACCATGTCATAGAACAGGCGGTTGTGCTCCTCGCGGTTCTCCGGAATGTCGCGCCAGGGCAGGGGCAGGTGGGTCTCGCACAAAGGAGAGAGGTCCAGCGCGCTGGCCTTTTTGCTGGTGCGGGCCGGTGTCAGCCGGTCGGCGTGGCCCACCATCTCGTCGATGGAGCGGAAGCCCAGCTCCGCCATGATCTCGCGCAGGTCCTGGGCGATGAACTTCATCAGGTTCACGACATATTCCGGCTTGCCGGAGAAGCGGGAGCGCAGCAACGGGTTCTGGGTGGCCACGCCCACGGGGCAGTTGTCCACGTTGCACACGCGCATCATGATGCACCCGGCTGCCACCAGCGGCAGCGTCGCGAATCCGAACTCCTCAGCGCCCAGCAGCGCGGCGATGGCCACGTCGCGGCCGGTCATCAGCTTGCCGTCCACCTCCAGGCGCACGCGGCCCCGCAGGCCGTTGGCCGTTAGCACCTGGTGGCTCTCTGCCAGGCCGATCTCCCAGGGCAGGCCGGTGTGCTGCATGCTGGTGCGCGGGGATGCGCCGGTGCCGCCGTCAAAGCCGCTGATCAGGATCACGTTGGCGCCGCCCTTGGCCACGCCGGCGGCTACGGTGCCCACGCCGGTTTCGCTGACGAGCTTCACGTTGATGGCGGCGTCGGGGTTGGCGTTCTTGAGGTCATAGATCAGCTGCGCCAGGTCCTCAATGGAGTAGATGTCGTGGTGGGGCGGCGGGGAGATCAGGCCCACGCCGGCGGTGGAGTGGCGCACCCGGGCGATGTGGGGGTACACCTTGTTGCCGGGCAGCTGGCCGCCCTCGCCGGGCTTGGCGCCCTGGGCCATCTTGATTTGTATCTCCCGGGCGCTGGCCAGATACGGGCCGGTTACGCCGAAGCGGCCG
This sequence comes from Bacillota bacterium, assembly GCA_023410875.1. GTDB lineage: Bacteria > Bacillota > Clostridia > Christensenellales > UMGS416 > JAEYRA01. The sequence continues at coordinate 14,838 of JAEYPH010000023.1, forward strand.
GAGGCCACCTGCTTGATGGCGCTGTTGCGCTCGGTGCCGAAGCGCGAGCTGTCTTCACCGCCCTCGCCGCTGTTGGATTTGCCATTGATGCGGTTCATCGAGATGGCCAGGCACTCGTGGGCCTCCTGGCTGATGGAGCCGTAGCTCATGGCGCCGGTCTTGAAGCGGCGCATGATGCGCTCCACGGGCTCCACCTCGTTGAGCGGCACGGGCTTCGCCCGATCCTGCTTGAAGCCCAACATATGACGGAGTGTGACAGGGCGCTCCACACCGATGAGTTGTGTGTATTTCTTATACAGCGCGTAGTCGCCGGTGCGCACGGCGGTCTGTATCGTGTGGATGACCTGGGGGTTGTACAGGTGCTCCTCGCCGTCCTTCTTGACCTGATAGCGACCGCCGGAGGGCAGGGGCTCCTCCCAGTTGGCCAGCGCCAGGTCATGGCGGGCCAGCACCTCGCGTTCCAGGTCGGCAAAGGTCATGCCGCCCACGCGGCTCACGGTGCCCGAGAAGCACCGGGCGATGACCTCGTCGGAAAGGCCCACGGCCTCGAAGATCTGCGCGCGGATGTATCCGTCCACGCAGGAGATGCCCATCTTGGAGATGACCTTGAGGATGCCGTGCTCCAGCGCGTGCAGGTAGTTGGCCTTGGCCTTTTCCAGCGGCAGGCTGCCCAGCAGGCCGCGCTGGTGCATATCGTCCAGCGTGCGCAGCGCGCCCCGGGGGAACACGGCCTTTACGCCGTAGCCGATCAGGCAGCACATGTGGTGCACCTCGCGGGGCTCGAAGCTGTCCACGATGATGGAGAAGCTGCCGCGCAGCCCTTTGCGGATCAGGTGGTGGTGCACGCCGCTGGCGGCCAGGAAGGCCGGCAGCGGGATGTGGGTCTCGTCGGTGCCGCGGTCGGTCAGGATTAAGAGCTGCGCGCCGTCGCGGGCCACGCGCTCTGCCTCGGCGTTCAGCGCGTCCAGCGCACCCAGCAGGCCCTGCTCGCGGGTGAAAAGCGTGGGCAGCTCCTCGGCGCGGAAGCCCTTGACGCCGCTGCGCAATGCCTTGAAGGTCTGCTCGCTCAGGATGGGTGACTTCAGATGGACTTTATGGCAGTTGGCGGCCTCGTCGTGGGTGATGTCGCCGGAGGGGCCCAGGTGCACATCGGTGCCGGTGACACAGGCCTCGCGGATGGCGTCCAGCGGCGGGTTGGTGACTTGGGCGAACAGCTGCTTGAAGTAATTATACAGCGGCTGGGGCTTGTCGCTGAGCACGGCCAGCGCCGCGTCATACCCCATGGCGCCCACGGGGTCGTTGCCGGTCTGGGCCATGGGCAGCAGGTTGACCATCAGGTCCTCGTGGGAGTATCCATACATGTGCTGCAGCGAGCCCAGCGCCGTGGGCTCCTCGGGCAGATCGGCGCCGCGGGGCAGCACGCCTTCGGGGATGCACCGCTCCTTGAGCCAACGGCGGTAAGGGCCGGCGCAATACTGGGCTTTGAGTGCGGAATCCTCCTTCAGCTCGCCGGTTTCCAGGTCCATAATCACCATCTGCCCGGGGCCTAGCTTGCCCTTGCGCACGGTGTTCTCCGGCGGCATGTCCAGCACGCCGGATTCGCTGGAAAGCACCATGACGCCGTCGGCGCTCAAAGCCCAGCGGGCCGGGCGCAGGCCGTTGCGGTCCAGCGTGGCGCCCACCTTGCGGCCGTCGGTGAAGGTGATGGCGGCGGGGCCGTCCCACGGCGGCAGCAGGCACGCGGCATACTGATAGAAAGCGCGCTGCGTTTCGTCCATGGTCTTGTCCATGGACCACGGGCCGGGCATCATCAGCATCAGCGATTGGGCCATGGGCCGGCCGTTCTGGCAGTAGAACTCAAAGGCGTTGTCGAACTTCATGGAATCGCTGCCGTCATCCTCCAGCACCGGCAGCACGTCCTTGAGGCGGCGCTTGAGCTTGCCGCCGTGCAGGCCGGTTTCCATGGCTTTGATGGCGTTTTCCGCGCCGCGCAGCGTGTTGATTTCGCCGTTGTGGGCGATCATGCGGCAGGGCTGGGAGCGGCTCCATGTGGGCAGCGTGTTCGTGGAATAGCGCGAGTGCACCATGCCCACCGCCGAAGCCGTGCGCTCATCCACGAGGTCGGGGTAGAACTTTTCCAACTGCCACGCGTGCATCATGCCCTTGTAGACGATGGTGCGCGAGGAGAAGCTGACGACGTACAGATTGGCCTTCTCCGCAACGGCGCGCTTCTCGATGGCGCGGCGCAGGATGTAGATGGTCTGCTCCAGGTCTTCCACGGGTTTGGCGGGAGCCACGAAAAGCTGCACAATGGCCGGCGCGCAATCGCGGGCGGCGGTGCCGCAGGCGTGCAGGTTGTGGGGCACATCGCGCCAGGCCAGCACATGCATGCCCAGGGCAGCGCACGCCTGGTTGACCATCTGCACGCAAGCCGCATGGGCTTCGGCCTCCCGGGGGAAGAAAAACTGCGCCACGGCATACTGGCCGGCCTCGGGCAGCGGCGCGCCTGCCACGGCCCGGAACAGCTCATGGGGCAGCTGAATCAGGATACCCGCGCCGTCGCCGGTGTCAGGGTCATAGCCAGCGCCGCCGCGGTGGCTCAAGCGCTTGAGCACCTCCAGCGCGTCGCGCACGATGCGGTGGGAGCGCTCGCCCCGCTGGTTGGCGACAAAGCCGGTGCCGCAGCTGTCATGCTCGAATTGCTCTCGCCACAGCGGTGCGTTTTGCAACTTCATTGTTGTCATATTTTGTTCTCCTGCTATCTGGAAAATTTTACGGTTTGTCAGCCTTGTATTGGTCCAGCACCTGCAGCGCGACCTCCCGCAGGCTTTTGCCGGTGTCCATCGATCGTTTCTGCAGCCATCGCCACGCTTCGGCCTCGTTCATGGCCGTGTGGTTCATCAGCACAACCTTGGCCCGGTCGGCCATCGCCCGCCGGTCCAGGTCGCTGCGCAGCTTGTCGGCGGTGTCGCGGGCGCTCTGCAGGCGGCTGCGGTAGTGCTCCATGAGCTCCAGCGTGTTCAGCAGTGCTTGGGCCGTCACCGGCCTCGGCAGGGGGATCACGTCGCGCCCACGGGCTTGCTCCTTCACATAGGCCACCTGGTCCTGCGGGGTGATCATGAGCACCGAGGTGTCGGCCTTGTCCTGCAGGTCGGCGGCAAATTCCAAACCGGACATGTCGCTTAGTATGAAGCCCGCGATGGCGATATCCACCGGGTGGCTGGCCGCCGTGCGCAGGCCCTGCATGCCCGATGCGCAGCTGTCCACGATGAAATAGCCACGGGGCTGCAGCACGGTGCGAATCTGGGCGATCAGTTCCGGTCGGCGTATCACGATGAGCACGTTGCATGGCATAGGGATTACCCTTTCCGCTGGAGAGATTCCATGATCAATATCGGGTCAGGTAGCGGTCGGTTTCCCATTGGTGCACGTGGGAGCTATAGTCGGTGTATTCCATGCGCTTGGCTTTGATGTAGTTTTCGGCGGCGTGGGGGCCGATGGCGTCCAGAATCAGCCGGTCGCGCTCCAGCGCATCCAGCGCATCGGCCAGCGTGACCGGCAGGCGGCGCAGGCCGCCCATGGCGTCGCGGTCGCCCTCGTCCATGTGGTAGATGTTGCGCTCCAGCATGGGCGGCGGCGTGAGCTCCCGGCGCAGGCCATCCAGCCCGGCGGCGCAGATGGCCGCGAAGGCCAGATAGGGGTTGCACGAGGGATCGGGGCTGCGCAGTTCCAGGCGGGTGCCTTCCCCGCCGGCGTCGGGCACACGGATCAGCGGGCTGCGGTTGTGCCGCGCCCAGCACACATACACTGGGGCCTCGTAGCCGGGGATTAACCGCTTGTAGGAGTTGACCAGCGGGTTGGCCAGAGCCGTGATGGCGTCGATGTGGGCCATGATGCCGGCGGCGAAACCCCGGGCCACGGTGGATAGCCCGCCGGGGGCAGCCCCGTCACAGAAGGCGTTTTGGCCATCCTTCCACAGCGACAGGTTGGCGTGCAGGCCGCTGCCATTCACGCCGTCGCGGGGCTTGGGCATGAAGGTGGCCGCCAGGCCGTGGCGCTTGGCCACGGTCTTGACCGCCATGCGGAAGGTCATCATGTCATCGGCGGCCTGCAGCGCGTCGGCATAGCGGAAGTCGATCTCGTGCTGGCCGGGGGCCACCTCGTGGTGGGAGGCCTCGATGTTGAAGCCCATGTCCTCCAGCGCGATGCAGATGTCGCGGCGGGCGTCCTCGCCCATGTCCACCGGCCCCAGGTCGAAATAGCCGCCGTCGTCATGGGTGATCGTCGTGGGGCGGCCCTGGGGGTCGGTGTGGAACAGGAAGAATTCGCACTCGGCGCCAACCTTGAGCGTATAACCCATGGACGCGGTGTCTTCCACAACGCCGCGCAGGATGCGCCGGGGGTCGCCCTCGAAGGGGGAGCCGTCGGGGTAATGGACGTCGCAGATCAGCCGGCCCACGCGGCCGTTCTGCGGCCGCCACGGGAACACCGTGAACGTGGAGGGGTCCGGCCGCAGCACCATGTCGCTCTCCTCGATGCGCACGAAGCCATCCACCGAGGAACCGTCGAACATATACTGTCCGTTCAGTGCTTCCTCCAGATGGTCGATCAGGATGGCGAGGTTCTTCATCTGGCCGAACAGATCGGTGAACTGCAGCCGGATGAACTTCACGTCGCTCTCTCGGGCGAGGGAGAGGATGTCCTGATTGGTCAGTGCCATGATGCCTCCTTGTGGGCTGCGGTGAAAAAACCAACGCAGACGCGTTGGTGAGCCGTGGTGCGCCGTTGCCCTTGTCATGCTATACTATGCAGGAAAGAAATAAAAAGCCTGCAATTTTTCATCATTATAACAGAATAAAGTAGGATTACAAGGGGTGATTCTGCAATGCTCGGAGCAATGGGTTGAAAAAATGTCAAGAATACGGAGAAAACAGCATCTCCGGAGGGCAAAAAACGAGCATTTCTCCAAAACGTTTCCAATGTTGCGCGATGAGGATATGTGGGGTTGAGGGCAACAGCCTGTGTGAGCGCATTCCGCCTGTACGCAATGGCATTATCCCGTGAATCGCCCCGATGGCGTTATTTGATGAGAAGCCGGAACAGCTTAACCATGCGCGCGTCATCCTGATACAGCCGCTCCGGGTGGAACTGCACGCCGTACACAGCCGAGCCGTCCGTCGCCTGCATGGCCTCTATGACGCCGTCGGGAGCCACCGCCGCCGTGAGGAAGCCCGGCGGCAGCGCGCGCACCGCCTGGTGATGGGTGCTGTTGACCTGTACGCGCTCGGGCAGAAAGGCTGACAGGAACGTGCCCCGGCGTACCAGCATCTCGTGGCGCTGGCCGAAGGGGTGGGGGACATGAAGCTCATCAGGGATGTGCTGATAGAGCGAGCCGCCCAGCGCCGCCGCCATGAGCTGTATCCCCCGGCAGATGCCCAGCACGGGCTTGCCCGTAGACAGGAAAGCCTTAAGCAGCGCGACCTCCATGGCGTCGCGGCCGGCGTCCACGCTGTTGGACGCGGTGTTGGGCTGGCCGTAGAGGGCCGGGTCCACATCGTCGCCGCCGCTCAACAGCAGTCCGTCCAGCCGGGCGGCCAGCACACCGGCCTCGTTGGCGCCGTCGAAGAGCATCACCGGCACGCCGCCGGCCTCCCGCACGGCTTCCATGTAAAAGCTGTACAGCCGCCCCAGGCGGTCGCCGTCGCGGGTGTCGGGGTTCATCGTGATGCCGATCAAAGGTTTCATGAGTAATCCTTTTGAGGAAAAATAGCAAAGACTGAGTCCTTGCTTATTAGTTCAAATAACTAGGTGACAAGTCATGCCTTCCCCTTCAGGGGAAGGTGGCGCGCAGCACCGGATGAGGTGTCCTGCATCGCAAACTGGAACACCTCATCAGTCGCCTTCGGCGACAGCTTCCCCTCCAGGGGAAGCCTTATGTAGACTCTATCGACAACTACGGCAAGGACGAAACCCTTGCCGTATAGAATAAACGGTGAAGAATCTGAGCACGTCCTTGCCCTACAGACTATGTCTGCCGCGTACTACTTGTCTTTCAGACACGCGATCATCTCAATCTCCACGTCCACATCCTTGGGCAGGCGCGAAACCTCCACACAGCTGCGGGCGGGGAAGCCGCCGTCGAAATAGCTTGCATACACCTCGTTGACGGCGGCGAAGTCGTTCAGGTCGGTCAGGAACACCGTTGCCTTTATGACGTCGGAGAAATTCGCGCCGGCTTCAGCCAACACCGCGCTTAGATTCTCGAACACCTGCTTGGCCTGCTCGCGCACGCCGCCTTCGGCGACGGCGCCGGTGGAAGGGCGGATGCCGATCTGCCCGGACGTGAACAGCAGGTTGCCCACGGCCACGGCGTGGCTGTAGGGCCCCACGGCCTTGGGTGCGTTTTCGCTGTTGATGATGCGTTTTTCCATGGTTTCCTCCCGTATCACGCGTCGGTGGCCAAGGCGGCCACCAGCAGGTCGATGCACTGTTCATAGTCGGCGATGTCGATCATCTCGGCGGTGCTGTGCACATAGCGGCACGGGATGGACAGGCACCCGCTGGGCACGCCCTCCCGGGTGGCCTGTATGGCCCCGGCGTCGGTGCCGCCGGCGGTCAGCACCTCCATCTGCGTGGCGATGCCGGTGCGGGCGGCGGCGTCCTGCAGCCAGCGGCGCACCTTGGGGTGGGCCAGCAGCGAAACGTCCTTCACCTTGATGGCCGGGCCCTTGCCCAGCGCCACGGAGCAGTTGGGCAGCGCTTGGGGCGTGTCGGCGGCCAGCGTCACGTCGATGGCCAGCGCCATCTCCGGCGCGATGGCATAGGAGCTCACGCGGGCGCCGTGGGCGCCCACTTCCTCCTGCACGGTGAACACGGCATACAGATCATAGGGCGAATCGTGCATGCGCTTGAAGGTCTCCACGAGCACCGCGCAGCCGATGCGGTCGTCCATGTAGCCGCAGGCCATGCGGCCGCCCATCTCCACGGGCTGCTGGGCGAACACGGCCATGTCGCCCACCTGCACCTTTTCTTCGGCCTCGGCCCGGGTGCGCGCGCCGATGTCTATGAACATGTGGTCCATCTTAAGCTTATCCATGGCCTCCACGGTCTTGGTTTCAAAGCCAATGACGCCGGCGGTGCCATTCTCGAAGAGCACGGCAGTGAACAGCTGCCAATGGGGCCGCACGCCGCCCACATTCGTGAAGCGCAAAAAGCCGCTGTCATCGATGTGGGTCACCATCAGGCCGATCTGATCCATATGGGCGGCCATCTGCACCTTGCGGCCACCGCCACGCTTGAGGGCAATCAGGTTGCCCAGCGCGTCGCGGCGCACCTCGTCGGCATAGGGGGTCACGAGCTCTGTGATGAGCTGCGCCACGGCGTCCTCGCGGCCCGAGGGGCCGTACACCGGCAGCAGTTGTTTGAGCGTATCGATGGCCTGGCTCATTTTGCGTCCTCCTTAGCAAGGTGATGTTGGATGCCCTCCAGGAATGCGTCCAGCAGCCGCGCGGCGTTGTCATAGTCGTCGCGGCTCATTACGCACACGGGGGAGTGGATGTAGCGGCACGGCACGGAGATGTTGACGACCGGTGCGCCGGCGCGGCTGTGGGCGATGGCGCCGGCGTCGGTGCCGCCAAAGGAGCCTCCGCGGATCTGATAGGGGATGCCGCGGGCCTTGGCCTTGGCGATCAGATGGTCCCGCAGCAGCCGGTCGGAGATGGCCGTGTGGTCCATCGTCGTGATGGCCGGCCCATGGCCGATGCGCGTGACCTTGAGATGATCGGGCACGCCGTGCATGTCGGCGCACGTGGTGCCTTCCAGCGCCACGGCTGCGTCCGGGTGTACGGCATAGGCGGCCACATGCGCTCCGATGGTGCCGATCTCCTCCATGACCGAGAACACGGCCACCAGCGTGGCCTCGCGCCGGGCTTTAAGCGCATCCAGCAGCAGCGCGCAACCGGCGCGGTCGTCCAGCGCCCGGGCCTTCACCAGGTTGTCCCCGAACTCCACATATCCGCTGTCGAACACGGCCCAGTCGCCGGGGCTGACCAGCGCCGCCGCCTGCTCGCGGGACGTTGCGCCAATGTCGATCATCAGCTTGTCCTTGTCCACGGGCTTTTTGATGTCCTCGGGCTTGAGCAGGTGGATGGGCATGGAGCCTATGACGCCGGGCACGGCGCGCGCGCCGATGAGCACCCGCTGCGAGGGCAGTATGCGCGTATCGATGCCGCCGATGGTTTCAAAGCTCAGCAGGCCGGAATCGTCTATCTTGGTGATCAAAAAGCCGACCTCGTCCATATGGGCGCAGGCCATCACCCGCTTGGGGTGTTCGGCTGTGCCGGTCTTCGTGGCGATCACGTTGCCCAGTTTGTCCACGCGCACGTCGTCGGCCACGGCGCGGGCTTGTTCCACGATGTATTGGCGCACGGCGTCCTCGAAGCCCGAGGGGCCGCTCAACTCCGTCAACGCTCGGATGTGCATTGTATGTTCATTCCTTTCTATACTGCCAGCTATGGGGTGAAAAACCTCTGGTTTTTCACCAATCCTCCCAATCCGCGGTGACCTCCCGCAGGAATAGCGCCAGCAGCTTGCCGGTCTTGCGCACCAGGTCGCCGTCCAGACACTCCACCGTCGTGTGCATGTAGCGCAGCGGCAGCTGCAGCAGCAGCACCGGCACGCCGGCGCGGGTCACCAGCACCTCGTCGCCGTCGGTGCTGGTCTGGCCGGCCATGTAGTCGAAGGCCAGCGCAATCTTGGCGCGCCGGGCCACCGCTTCCATGCGCAGGCGCAGGCGGCGGTCCATGCACGGGCCCGCGCCTAGGTTCACCGTGTCAAAGGATACCATGCGCGGGTTGTCGCCGCCCTTGAAGCGGGCGTGGGTCACATCGATGATAACGGCGAAATCGGGGTTCAGGCTGTAGGCGCTGGTGGCCGAGCCATAGCCGCCCACCTCTTCGCGGGTCGTGGCGGTGAACACGGCGTCGGCTTCACAGGGCGTCTTCTTGAGCAGGCGCATAGCCTCCAGCATTACGGCGATGCCGGCGCGGTCGTCCAGCGCGCGGCCGGTGATGACCTTGCCGGCCAGATTGACCAGCGGCGCGCGGAAGCTCACGATGTCCCCCACGGATACCAGCTTGCGCGCGCGTTCCGGCGAGAAGCCGATGTCGATGAACAGCTCCGGCACGGTGAGTACCTTCTTGCGGTCCTCATCGCTGAGCACATGGGGGGGCTTGGCACCGATGACGCCGAAATAATCGCCCTCCCGGCCGTGCACGGTGACCTCCAGCCCCGGCAGCACCCGCGGGTCAAAGCCGCCCACGGTCACAAAACCCAGGAAGCCGTCCTCCTCCACGGAGCGCACCATCAGGCCCAGGCCGTCGGCGTGGGCGGCGATGAGCACCCGCGGTCCTCCACCGCCCATGCGGGCGAAGGTGTTGGCGAAGGCGTCCTGCCACACGTCGCCGCTGAATTTACGAAACCACTCGGCCGCGAGATCCGCCGAGGGCTGCTCATAGCCCGGCAGCCCGGGGATGGCCGTGGCCGCTCGCAGGTAGCCGTTGATGACGTCGGTCATGTGTTCCTCCTGTTGGCTCTTTCGGAGTTATTGCTCCACTGAATAAACATTGCACTTCCACTGTGCAGTTTGTTGGTGGAGCAAGCCGAAACCCGGCCATTGAGGCCGAGTTTCCGCGAGATACCAATTAAAAGTCCGCAATATTTAATTGGTATCTCAATAGAGTATATCACCGAACGCGGCGCTGGGAAAGGGAACGCGGGTCATTTGTACCATAAAATACTTACAAGTGTTTCTGCATGCGGATCACGCAGCCGTGGGTGAAGGGGCCCACGCGCACAACATCGTGCTCCACATCCACCGGCGGAGCGGCCTCACCACACAGCCCCCAGGCTGTGATCTGCGCCGAGCCCGCCCGGGGGATCGTGACGCCTGTCGTCACCTCGGGGCTGCTGCCGTCGCGCAGCACATGGTCCCAGCGGTCGGCCTTGCTGCGCACAAACCACAGCGCGCACGTGCGCCCCTCCAGGCCCAGCACCCAGGCTGCATCGGTGGAATGGTCCGCCGTCTGGAACCCTTCAGCATCGCATGCCACGCCCCGCAGCGCCTCGGCCAGCGGTCGGTAGAGCTTCCACAGGTTCTTGCGCTCCATGTACTCGTTCCAATGCCAGATGTGCCCGCTGCCCGCCGCGCCGGCGAAGAACGCGGGATACGTGCAGTCGGTGAAGATCAGCCCCTCATGGTCGCAGTCGTAGAAGCGGAAGGGGCCGATGTGCCGGTCGTCCACGGCGCCGGTCTCGGTCAGGATCACCGGGCGGCGGCCGCTGCCCATGGTTACGGACTCCACCGAGAACGCCACCGGGTCGGCGCGGCAGATGGCAAGCGGCGCGCCTTGATCCAGATAGCGGTGGATCTGGTCGATGTCCATATGCTTCATGGCCTGGAAGCGCCGGTGCTGGCCGTAAGCCGCCGGCTCATCGGCGGAGCCCAGGGAGTTGACGGTCAGGTTGCGCGGCGAGGCCGCCTTGATGATTGGCAGCATGTGCTCCGTCCAGTCGCACACGTCGTCAAAGGGCGCGTCCACGGCGTTCATCTCGTTCCACAGCTCCCAGGCGAACACGACGGGGTCGTTCCAATAACGGGCCAGATACGGCTGGGCATCGG
>JAEYPH010000114.1 GCA_023410875.1 Bacillota bacterium
ATGTAGGTGTTTTACAGCAAGTCATGAAACTTTATTATGGGCAAAAAAGAATAAGAAAGCAAAACTTACTTTTAATTATCAGTTTATGAAGGAGCTAAATAATGGCAAGCAAATGCGGAGTTATTGGCAAATTCCTACTACTCCTAAAAGAGAAAAATCTTTTGGTAAGCATCCGACACAAAAGCCCAAGGAATTACTATATAGGTGTATTATGGCTAGTACTAATGAAGGAGATTTAGTACTAGATCCCTTTAGTGGCTCGGGGACAACTGGCTTGGTAGCTATAGAGAATAAGAGAAGGTTTATAGTGATAGAAATAGAACAAGCTTATATTACTATAGCTCAAAATCGTATCGAGGATTATTTACAAAAGGAGCACAATAATGAGCAAAAAAATTAAACCCTTTTTAAAATGGGCAGGTGGTAAAACACAACTTTTACCAGTGATAACAGATAAATTACCGGACAACTTAGAGCTAATAACACGCTATGTGGAACCATTTGTTGGTGCAGGAGCAGTCTTTTTTAGTCTTGCTAAGGAAAATCATTTTGAGGAATATATTATTAATGATATTAATGAGAAGTTAATTAATTTATATAGAGTCATTAGAGATGATGTAGAAGCATTAATTAGTGAGCTGACTAACATAAGAGAAGAGTATATAGCACTAGAAGAATTAGATGACAAAAGTGAGTATTTTTATGCAAGACGTGAAGAATTTAATACAACATCAGAATTAACAACACGTAAGGCTGCCTAATTTATTTTTCTTAATAAAACTTGCTTTAATGGTTTATACCGTGAGAATGCTAGTGGGGGGTTTAATGTACCTTTCAATAAATCTAAGAATCCTTCAATGTTTGAAGAAGAACAACTTAAAGAAATTAGTAGGTTACTTAATATAAAGAATGAAGCAGGTAATCCTAAAGTTCAAATAGTAAATAAATCGTTTGAAGAGTTAGATGAATATATTGATAGTCACACTTTTGTTTACTTAGATCCTCCTTATAGACCTGTTACAAAAGGTGGCTTTAATACTTATAACAAAAGTTCATTCAATGATGAAGAACAAGAAAGATTAGCTCATTTCTATAGGCAAATGCACGATAAAGGTGCAAGTCTTATGCTAAGTAATTCAGATCCTAAGAATTTAGATTCAGAAGATGAATTTTTTGATGAACTTTATAATGGTTTTAATATTATGAGAGTAAATGCTAACCGTATGATTAATAGTGATGCTAAAGCTAGAGGTGCAATTACTGAAATATTAGTATGTAACTATGAAACAGCACAGTAAAAGTCCTATGTATGTAGGACTTTTTTTGTATGAATAAACTATAGTATATGATAAAATGAAAATAATATTTAGAATTAATGAACATATTGAGTGATAGATTAGTGGAGAGAGGATAGTGGAGAATGAGAGATTTTAATGAATGGCTAAGTAAGTTTAGAAAAAGTATTGCAGAATATGGGTATTATATTGATTTTAATAAGGTGTATGCTAATGTAGATAAAATTAAGATAGAGCTCAATATCTTGAATGCATTAATTGGTTCAAAAAATATAGAGGAAGAGTTCGAGGATATTGTAACCAAATATCCTGAAACTTTAAGATGCATTCCTATATTATTAGCAGTAAGAGAAATGGAAATATATGCTCAAGATGAAGAGGGGGCATTTTTATATAATTTTAAGAATCCCAATTATGATGTAGAACAGTATAAAGTATTTATGAGAAAAACAGGCCTATTTGAATTATTATCAGCTCATATTATCAATAATTTAGTTGACTATGTAGCAGGTGTTGAGACAGGTCTTGACTCAAATGGACGTAAAAATAGAGGGGGGCATCAAATGGAGGACTTGGTAGAAAGCTTTATCCAAAAATCCTCAGTAAGGGAGTATTATAAAGAGATGTATCTTACTAAAATAGAAGAAATGTGGGGAGTAGATCTATCTGCTATTTCAGGAAATGGCACATCCACTAAGCGATTTGATTTTGTAGTAAAGACAGAAAATCAAATTTATCTAATTGAAACTAATTTTTATGGTGGCGGTGGATCTAAACTGAATGAAACTGCTAGAAGTTATAAAATGATTTCACAGGAGGCAGATACTATTGAAGGGGTGACCTTTGTATGGTTTACAGATGGGATAGCATGGAGAAGTGCTAGAAGAAATTTAGAAGAGACTTTTAATGTGATGAAACATATTTATAGTATTGATGATTTAGAAAATAACATTATAGATAAGGTGTTTATCTAATATAAAAAGAATAATATGTATAGTTAATAGCTTGAGATTAATAATATTTGCTTTATAATATAATTATGTATTTAAAAAATTCTGTTAATTAATCTATAAAGGGAGGATAGAAGATATGCCATATGGAGCAAATTATGCTGAATGTCCTTGTTGTGGTAAAGTAGCAAATGGTAGGACACAAATAGAAAGAGAATTTGGATATAGAAAAATGGAAAATAATAAGATAATACCACAGTCATATTGCCGAAAATGCAGAAGTGCACATTGTGAGGCAGGTAATCCAAAACATTAAGTTGAGTTTTAAAAGTATAAATCACATCCTATTAGTCAAGAATTAAATATCTTGACTAATAGGATGTGATTTATTTTGATGAATAAATTTGGGCCAGATATAGA
>JAEYPH010000119.1 GCA_023410875.1 Bacillota bacterium
TATATACCATGGCTCTTCTATCCCTATTGACTGCTCAAACATTGCTGTGAACCGGTTTATGTTTTTCTCCATCCCCATCACCGCTTCCTAATATACCATTTCTCTACGGTTTTGGGAGTAGAGCCTATTTGCCTCCAGCCCAATCGTCGACATTCCCGCTGGCGCCGGTCTCGGCGATGCGCACAAGGATGACATCCTCGCCGATCTTGACGATGCTCTCCCAGGGAACCACGATCTCCGCGCGGTTGCTGCGCACCAAATTCCAAAAGCTGAACGGGCCGGGCACCGCGATGGAGCTGATGCGCCCGTCTGGAGAGAAGTTCATATCCACGATGGTCCCCAACCGTCGCCCGTTGACAATGTTGATGACCTCTTTTTGGCGAATGTCCGAAGAATTGGCCATGGGTTGCGCCTCCCTTCATTTATGTGTATGTCGGGTCAGTACGCAAAATCCCAAGGCTTACAGTTTAAAAAATGTAAAGCTCGCTTGACATTTCCGCAAGGCATGCTATACTCGTTATGGAAAGCATGCTTTACATCACCGAGGGAGTGCGCCTATGAAAAACCGGTTGGAAGAACTGCGAGGTAAAATAGGCATACGCCAGGAGGAGCTGGCCGCCGCGCTGGAGGTCAGCAGGCAGACCATCAGCTCTCTGGAGAATGGCCGCTACAACCCGTCCATCCTGCTGGCGTTCAAGCTGGCTCGGTATTTCGGTACGACCATTGAGGATATTTTTATCTATGAGGAGGATACCCAATGAAAAAACAAACTCTTGCGATCCTTTTGCTGGCTTTGGCGCTGGCGCTGCTGGCTGCCGCCTTTCTGCTGCACGGCGTCTTGCCCAAGGCCGTGGGCGGCGTGCTGATCGGCTGTGGCGGCGGCCTGCTGGGCGCGGCTGTGTCGATGTTGGCCCATGCCCGGCTGCAGGCGCGCCACCCGGAGCTCAAACGCCAGGAGGACATCGAGGTCAACGACGAGCGCAATCGGTTGATCCGCTGGCGGGCCCAGGCACTGGCCGGCAGCGTGACCCAGTGGCTCGTGCTGGCGCTGGCTTATGTGATGATCCTGCTGGACCTGCCGCTGTGGCTGACGCTGGTCACCGTGCTCATCTATATGAGTCACACGGTCCTCTGGCTGGCGATATCGGGCAAGTATCAGAAGGAGATGTAGGAAAAGAGGGAAAGGATTTCGCGCCTTTGAGGCGCGACCTGCGCATCGCCCCGCTGTGCTTTGCACAGCCTACGGCTTGCTGTCGCATCGGCAGAGCCGACGCTGTCGCAAGCCTGGGGTAATACCTCGCCGACATCCAGTCGGCGAGTGCGGCTAAGCCGCACAAGGCGACGCTGGGCTACAGCGCATCCTGCGCCAAGGCCAAAGGGCTTTCCGATCGCCCTTTGGAAACCTTCGGCACCCACTTTTGAATGATTATGCATGTTGGCCGCCAGCCGGTTCATCCGGCCAAGGCAACGAGCGCTCAGACAGAACTGCGCACAAAGCCCCGCCCTCAGGCGGTCCTTCGTTTCCTGATGCCAGAGAGTGGGGCACAAACTGAAAGCCCGCCTGCCGACGGTTATCGGCAGGCGGGAAACGCACACTGAGAGCATAGCTCTGAATCGCGGCTGATGCCGCAGCATCTGCCGCGACTATTTGATTGGTACCCACACCTGCGTCATATAGTCGTCATTCACTTCCCCCTCGGGGTACAACTCGATGTCGGGGCCGTCGTCGTGCTGATAGCCCGAGGATGGGAACCACTCCTGGAATACGCGGACGTTGAGGTCCTGTATGGCTTTGGGCATCGTGCCGCGGGTCTCGAACACCGCCCACTTGTAGGGCTTCACATTGAGCTCCACGCAACCGGCGGGGATGGCTCCGTCCTTGCTGAACACGCCGATGATGTAATCGAAGCTGGACATGTCCGGTGCAAAGTTGGCGCACAGGCCCAGGGAATCGGTCGTGTCGGCTATGGCCATCAGCGTGTTGAAGGTGCCATCGTTCATGACCTCGTCCCAGAACTTGGGGATGGACACGCTGTGTCCGCCATCGCTCATGGGCACCCGCAGCGCCTTTCCGACGACGCGGAACGCTTCCTTGTTGATCAATTGATACTCCATTGGTGTCACTCCTTTCACGGTGAGAACGAAACTTAGGCGGCTGACCGAGCGCAGGCGCACCCCCGGCTCGCGCGCAGCCGAAGGGGGGACACCATGGAAGCGGCTGAACGCCTTGGCGAAGGCCTCAGGCGTCTCGTAGCCGTACCTGAGCGCCACATCCAGTACGCGCACGCCGCCTTGCGAGAGCTCCTGCGCCGCCAGCGTCAGCCGCCGGGAGCGCACATACTCGCCCACCGGCAGCCCGCACAGCGCCAGGAACATGCGCTGGAAGTGATAGCGGGAACTCAGGGCCACCCGCGCCACTTCATCCATGTCCACCTTGGCGGCCATGTTGTCTTCCAGATAGGCCACGGCATTGTTCATGCTGTCCAGCCACTGCATCGGTCTGTCTCCTTGTGATCAGAGTATAGCACGCGGGGGAATCAAAAGCCTGTCCCTGCGTGCTCGTTGCGGACAGGCTCACAGGATGGCTCTGCATGCCTCCGGTGCTATTGGCCGGCCATGTCCATGGGCAGGCCGTCCAGCGCCGCGAAGAGCGCCGCAGAATCCAGAGAAAAGCCCGGAAGAACTTGCGATTCCAGCACCGGCGCGTCATCGCCCTGCACAAAGCGGCCTTCCGCCAGCGTAAAGCGAATCACAACTTTTTCATCAGGATTTACAACCCAGTATTCACGCACGCCGCGGCGCTCGTAGAGGTTATATTTCTTTATCAGATCGCGGGTGGAGGAGCGGGGCGAGAGCACCTCGAACACAACATCCGGCGCGCCGACGATCCCGTCCCGGCGCAGCTTGGAGCGATCGCACACGACAAGCACGTCGGGCTGTACGACGGTATCGGCGTCATCGTCTTCCTCAAAACGCACATCAAGCGGAGAGAGGTAAGGTTGACAGGGTTTGTCTTTCAGGAAGGAGGCAAGATCGGTGTAAATCCTGCCGACGATTTGCTGGTGTCGCACTGTCGGCGCGGGAGACATGTCGTAAACCCGGCCGTCGATGATCTCCCAGCGGCCTTCGGTCCATTGCTTGTAGTCTCCATAGGTATAGCGTTTCACTTGTTTCAGCTCCATCGCCTTCCCTCCCCTCATCCATTATACATCAGGCGCTGTAAAAGAAAACAACGCGCCATCTTCCAGGAAGGAAACCACCTTGTTTCTTCCCGTATTTTTCGCCTGATACAGCGCGATGTCGGCCTTCTGAATCATCACATCTTCGCCGTCGTTCTCCCGGCGGGTGTAGGCCCCCAGGCTGATTGTCACGCGCTCCGCCGCGGTGAAGGGATGGGTTTCCACCGCACACCTGAGCTTGTCCGCAGCCGCATAGGCGCTCTTTTCGTCGGTGTTGGGCAGCAGAACGATGAACTCTTCTCCGCCGAAACGGGAAACAATGTCGCTCTTTCTGGTATTGGCGGTCAACAGATTCGCCAGCTCCACCAGAACCTTGTCCCCCGCCGAATGCCCATAGGTATCGTTCACATGCTTGAAATGATCGATATCGATCAACACCACGGATATGTCTTGCTGATATCGGGCCGCCTGCCTGAGCAAGTGCGCAAAGAAGGACATGAAGTACTTTCTGTTGTACAGCCTGGTCAGCGGGTCGTGGTTGGCATAGAATTCCAGCTCATTTCTGACATAGCTTTTGATCAGATAAACGACCACGATGGCCAGAAGAAGGTCCGCGACAATCAGCGCCATCGTATATTTCAAATTGCTCAGGTGCTTTTCGTCGATAAACTGCGAGGCATCCACCGCCTCGTCGGCAATCTCCCAGATCTCCTCGCTGGCTTCTCTCAACGCCGTGCCATTGTTGGCCGTGGGGGCTTCGTCATAGCGAGCCAGAAGGGCTTTCAGAGCAGTCCATTTGTCTTGGAACCGCACCGCCTTGTCATAGCGCGCCGGGTCTTCCGTGTCCTCCTTGCAGATTTGCACCAACTGGGCAACCCGCTGGTCCATCTGCTCAACCAAGGCCTCCGACCTCACCCCGGCATACTGAAGCTTGACGATCCGTTGGATTCCACCACGGATTCGCCCGACGTCGTTGATCTGCTTGGCGTTCCCATCGGAATTGCGGAAGAGTATCGTGGAAATCCCGATATTCAGCACCAGAAGCGTAATCAGCGTCAACAGCAGAAAGAAAATGTACCTGGACTTCATTAACTGGTTTTCCCGTCCTTCCTATGCGGCACATCAGTGGGGTTACGCCTGAACTATCAACCGGCACCATGCGAACAGCGTGCAACTGCCTCTGTATAACACAACAGCCCGCCGGCAAGGGTCAGCGGGCTGTTTGGGTTCATAGGGCTTTGGTCTTACGCCGGATTCAGAGCCGGCTCCTCCAGCAGCTTGGAGAACTCCTCGCCGGAGAGCTTTTCCTTTTCCAGCAGCAGGTCGATGATCTTCTTCATCTTGTCGGCATTGTTGTTGATGATCTCCTGGGCGCGGCGCTCGGCGGTCTCCAGCAGCATATGGATCTCGCTGTCGATCTTGGCGGAGAACTGCTCGGAGTGCTCACGGGTGTGGCCGAAGCTGGCGCCCACGAAGATCTCCTTGTCGCCGGCCAGATAGACCGGGCCCAGGTCATCGCTCATGCCGTATTCGGTGATCATACGACGGGCCATGTCGGTGGCGTGCTTCAAGTCGCTGGTGGAGCCGGTGGACACATCGCCCAGCAGCAGGCGCTCGGCCACGTGGCCGCCCATGCTCATGGCCAGGTCGTCCATCAGCTTGGTCTTGGTGATGAAGTGCAGCTCCTCGCTGGGCATCACCTGCGTATAGCCGCCGGCCATGCCGCGGGGAATGATGGAGACCTCTTTGACCGGATCGCAGCCGGGCAGCAAATGCGCCACCAGCGCATGGCCGGCTTCGTGGCACGCCACAAGCTTTCGATCCAGCTCGGTGACCTTGCGGCTGCGCTTCTCCGGGCCCATGGCCACGCGGTTGATGGCTTCGGTGATCTCGGCCATGGTGATGGTCTTGCGGCTGCGGCGGGCGGCCAAAATGGCCGCTTCGTTCATAACGTTTTCCAGGTCGGCGCCGGTGAAGAACGGCGTCATCTTGGCAATGACATCGAAATCGACGTCATCCGCCAGAGGCTTGGTGCGGGAGTGCACCTTGAGCACCGCCTCGCGGCCCTTGCTGTCGGGGTAATTCACGGTGACCTGGCGGTCGAACCGACCGGGGCGCAGCAGCGCCGGGTCCAGGATGTCCGGGCGGTTGGTGGCCGCCAGTATGATGATGCCCTCGTTGGTCGTGAAGCCATCCATCTCCACCAGCAGTTGGTTGAGCGTCTGCTCGCGCTCATCATGGCCGCCGCCCATGCCGGCGCCGCGATGGCGGCCCACGGCGTCGATTTCGTCGATGAAGATGATGCACGGCGTGTTGCGTTTGGCACGCTCAAACAGGTCGCGCACGCGGGAGGCGCCAACGCCTACGTACAGCTCCACGAAGTCCGAACCGGAGATCGTGAAGAACGGCACGCCAGCCTCGCCGCTGACCGCCCTGGCCAGCAGCGTTTTGCCCGTGCCGGGAGGGCCCACCAGCAGCACACCCTTGGGGATGCGCGCGCCCAGGTCCATAAATTTCTGCGGGCTCTTGAGGAACTCGACGATTTCGGCCAGTTCCTCCTTTTCCTCGTCGGCGCCGGCCACGTCGTCAAAGGTCACCGTGCGCTGGTTGCCGTCCACCATCGTGGCGCGGGATTTGCCAAAGCTCATGGCTTTGTTGTTGTTGCCCTGCATCTGGCGCATGAACAAAAACCACATGCCGCCGATGAGCGCCAGGAAGATCACATAGGGTAGCACGACCGTCAGCCAGGATTCCTTGGGCAACGGCATGTATTCCACGGCAAAATTCCAATCGCCTTCGGAAATATCCTCAGCTTTTATGGTTTTGCCTTGCTGGGAGCTGAGCACCGCGGCCATCGTGGAATTGATGCCCGTGCGGAAGTCCTGCGGCAGCACCGTGTAGAAGTCATAGGTCCTGGGGAACTGGGTGGGCGCGATCTTGGAACCCTTGATCAGGCCCACAAGCATGTTGTCGCCCTCCACGATGTTGACACGGTCGATCTTACCGGGAGCAACATATTCCTTTAAAAACGTCTGGAAATCGATCTTAGTCTTGTCGCCTTTGCCGTCAGAGAAGTTCTGCACGAACATGGACATGACGATGATGACCGCCAATATGGCCACCAGTACGACCGCTCCCCGCACGAAGTTATTCTTCAAATTAAATATCCTCCTGAAAAGCCTTTCCTGACCGGCAAAAACCAGTTTTTACCGGTATTTTGAAATTATAACATGCTGCCGCTGCCGGCTGCAATGACTGTTCGAACGTACGAACCAGGGTCTTAACCCAACGGTGGAGGTATCGTTATGTTATGCGCGCTCCGTAAGTTCGGCGAACCGCCGGGCGCGCTGCTCCAACACGCCCAGCGACTGAAGCCAGAAACCACGGTCTCGCACATCCACGCCGGCGGCAGCGCCCACGGCGGCGGTGTCGGCGCTGCCAGTCATGCGCAGCAGATTGCGGTAATCCGCGGCGAAGGCCGGCCCGCGCTGCTGGTATACGCCATACAGCCCCAGGGCGAACAGCAGCCCGAAGGCGTAGGGCCAGTTGTAGAAATCCGGCTGGCCATAGTAATGCCCCTTACACAGCCACATATAAGGGTGCAGCGCCTCGGGGTCCAGCCCGTCGCCATAGGCGCGGCGCTGGGCGTCCAGCATGATGTCCTTGCAGTCCTGGGCGCTGAGCACACCGGCCTCCCGGCGGCGGAACACCTCGGTTTCGAAATAATACCGGCTGAGGATGTCCACAACGACCTGCGTGGCGGTGTCCAGATCGGCGTCCAACAGCCCCAGCAGCTCGAGGCCTTCGGCCTTTTTCATCGCTTCGCCGTTGACAAGAAGTTCATTGAACGTGGACGCCGTTTCGGCCAGCTGCATTGGGTAGTCGGTGTTGAGCACGCTTTCCTCCCGCAGGCATTCGCCGTGCCAGGCGTGCCCCAGCTCATGGGCCAGCGTGAGCACCTCACCGTAGGAGCCGTCGAAGTTGCTCAAGATGCGCGACTGGCCGATGGCGTGCACGCCGGCGCAGAAGGCGCCGCCCTGCTTGCCCTCCCGGGGCTCGGTGTCCATCCACTGCTCTCGGAAGGCGCGCTCCACAAAGGCCGAAAGCGCCGGATCGAAACCTGCGAGGGCAGTTACGAGGAAGTCGCGGGCCTGCTCCAGCGTGTAGCGCCGGCTGACGTTGCCCACCGGGGCAAACATGTCATAGAACGGCAGCGCCGGCTTGCCCAGCAGCCTGGCCTTGGCCTTCAGATACATCCGGAACACATCCAGTCGCTGCTCCATGGCGCCCAGCATGGCCTCCAGCGTAGCGCGGTCCATACGGGCATAGAACAGAGTCTGATCCAGCGGTGAGGCGAACCCCCGCATGCGGCATTTGGTCAGCACCTCGCCTTTGATGCTGTTGAGCGCCGCGACACCCGCCTTCTCTATCTTGGGATAGCACGCCAGTTCCGCCTCATAGGCAGCGCGGCGCACGGCCGGGTCGGGGTCACTGGCTAGGTTGCGTACCATGGGCAGCGTCATCGTGCGCCGGTCGTCGCCCAGCGCGTAATCCACGCTGACCGTGGAAGTGAGCGTGCTGTGCAGCTGCGACCACGCCTGGCTGCCGGTGATCTCCAGCAGCGAGAGCGCCTGCTCCACCTCGTCGCCCAGCATGTGGGCGGCCTGCTGCTGGTTTTCCTTCAGGAAAAAGGCATAGGGTTTCAATTGCTCGCTCTGTGTAAGCGCATCCAACCCCTCGCCCAGCCCCTGCAGGTATTTGCGCAGCGCCACGATGCCGCCCACCAGTGCCGCCCGCTTGGTCATCAGTTTTTCCAGCTCCGCCTGGGCGGCGGTGTCGCCGGTGTCCACAGCGCTCAGCAGCGACGCGTAGGTCACCGTGCGCAGGAACACCAGATGAAACCGCTCCAGCAGACCGATGCCCTCCCGCAGCGCGGCGGTGGGTTCTCCCTGCCCCAGCGTGCGGCTCCAAGCCGTGAAGCCGGCGGCCAGCGTGTCCACGGCCCGGGCGTCGGCCTGGAAGGCTTCACTGGTAATTGCGGGGTAAAGATCGTCGAGATTCCAACGCATGGAGCCTCCTTACTTATTTGCGCAGCGTCGCGGCGATTTGCCGCGCGGCGATGTCCATGGCGGCGTCAGCCTCGGCACAGCCTTCGGTGGGACCGCCCAGGAAGGGCAGCTCGGCCAGCAGCGGCAGGCCCTCCTGGGCCAGCGCCTGGCGGGCCGCCGGGTCGTCGTAGAGCGGTACGCGCTCGCCGCTTTGGGGAGCCGTCACATATGCCATGTTCTGAACGACGCCCAGCACGGGTTTCTCCATCTTGCGGGCCATGCCCAGCGCTTTGCGCACGATCATGGATACCATGGCGTCGGCCAAGCTTACCAGAACGATGCCGCTAACGGGCAGGCTTTGCAGCACCGTGAGCGCCACGTCGCCGGTGCCCGGCGGCAGATCGATCAGCAGCACGTCCAGCTTGCCCCAGAATACGTCCTTCCAAAACTGGGTGATAACGCCGGCAATCACCGGGCCGCGCCACAGCACCGGCTGGTCCTCGCTCTCCAGCAGCAGGTTCAGCGACATCACGGGGATGCCATGCTCGTCCTGCGGCGGCAGCAGGCCGAACATGCCGTTGTCCACCTTGGCGTCGGCCAGGCCCATGAGCCGGGGCATGCTGGGGCCGGTGATGTCGGCATCCATCACGCCTACAGTGAACCCCTGGCGCCCAAGCGCCCGGGCCAGCAGCGCGGTTACCGTGGATTTGCCCACGCCGCCTTTGCCGCTCATGACCGCTATGACGTTTTTGATCTCGTTGTTTTCGTTGTTTTCCACGCCGCAATGCGCCTGCGCATCGGGCGAACATTTGCCGGAATTGGCACAACCTTGACAATGTGACACGAGAGTATTTTCCTCCATAAGATGGCGCTATTGCGCCACTTCCATAATAGTCCTGTACCGCTATTTTGTCAAACCGCACAAGGCCCTATGCTTGCGAACAAACGCTGAAAAATCCGTAAAGAATTCGTGAACGGCTTGTTCATAAATACAAGCTTGAGCCGCCATCCAGCCAACGCAAATACCGCAGGGGTGCGAGGGATCCTCGCACCCCTGCGGTATTCGTCGCTCCTGCTTCAGGCAAACAGCAGAATCACAACGTCGTAGGCATAGCCCATGAGGATCGCGCCGAAGAGGATATAGCCAAGATACAAGGCAAGGGCGTTCTTCTTCATGATCGTGGAGATGCCGGCGATGACGCCGGCGCTGGTGCCGGGCCCGGTGATCATGAAGGCCAGCATGGCGCCGGCCCCGGCGCCGCTGTTCATCAAAGACTGTATGATCGGGATGGAGGATGAACCGCTCACATACAGGGGCAGGCCGACCAGCGCCGCCAGCGGCACGGCGAGCACATTGTGCGCGCCGAACAGCCCCACGATAACCGAAGCCGGAATGAAGCGGTTGATCAGATACCCCACCGCGGCAAACACGGCAAAATAAACGAGTATCTTCTTCACGCCCATGTCAAAGGCGGCGCGGCCCACTTCGCTGAGCCGGAGCTTGCGGACCCATGCCGGCACTCTGCGTTTAGCGGTCAGCCTTGTCGCCGTGCCGCAATCGCAAACCGGCGCGGCCATCGGGGTGCAGCAGGCAGCCGTGGCAAAGGCCGGCGTCGGCTGTGCGATCAGACGGGTATGCACCGGCCCGTGAACAGGCTCCGAACAGCAGGCTCCCAATGCGTCCACCGTTTCCGGCCCGCCATCGTCACAGCCGCAGGCCTGCGCAGACGCGGCCTGCGCCTTTTTGAACCGCGCCTGGTTGTCCAGAAAGTGCGTTTTCTTCTCGATGACGTAGGTGATGGCGCCGGACCCCAGGCCCAGAAGAACGGATGCCACCGTGAGCGCTATTGCGAAAGAGGGGCCCAGAATGCCCGAGATCAACACGAACTCGTCGGGGCTCATCAGCGGCGAAGAGGTCAGAAACGCCATGATGGGGCCCCAGGGCAAGGCCGTGGCCAGCATGGACAGCACCACCGCCATCGTGCCGCAGGCGCAGAAGGGCGTGAACGCGCCGGCAGCCACGCTGGCCGGGATGGAAACGGCGGACCTTTTCATGAGCCACGCCTTGACCTTCTCCGGGTCCACAAACACGGTGATGACGGCGGCGGTCGCCACGCCCAGCGCCAGCGATGGCAAGTTGTGCACCAAGGTCTCCAGCACATAGGCAAAGGTGTCGGTCAGCAGTTGCAGTACGGTTTGCAGCATTTTTCATTCTCCTTTACGAAAACAGAATCGTGTCGCGGGCGGGTGCCAATGTGGAAATCGTATTTTTACGATACGTTTGAGCATGGAAAAGCGCGCCATGGGTTGGCTGTGGCGAAGGCTATTCGCAGAAGGTTTGGCAGAAAGCGTCCATGAAGTCCTTCAGAAGCTGCTTGTTCAGAAAAAAGCACGTCCACGATCCGCGCTTCTCCCGCAGGATAAGGCCTGCCTGTTCCAGCACGGCCAAGTGCTGCGACACTGTGGACTGCGCAAGGCCTGTGCTGGCCACGACGTCGGCGACGCTGGCTCCGTTTTCGAAATACTCTATCCTGTCGCAGCATGTCCCGATGGACTTTTCTTTGAGGGCTTTGATGATGTGATATCGGGTCTCGTTCCCCAGGGCGTTGCAGATTTTTGAGAGGTCCATGGCGCAGCCTTTCGCGAAATCGTTTTTTTACGATGCCATCGTAACGTATTTTTACGATGTCGTCAAGGGCTTTTTGCAAGAAAGTTCATCGAATGCTTTGTATGCCCGACCGCATCGTCAGCTGCCGCAGGAACGGATTGTACATAGCCGGGGACTTCAGGTTCTTCATGAGCAGGTTCAGACGGATGTCCTCCGCCATCTGCCTGTACCGGTTCAGAAACCCGTCCAGTCCCATCTCCATGCTTTGAGCCAGGTGCAGAGAGCTTTTCAGCGCGTAGCTGATGCCCTCTGCCGAGCTGGGGCTGATTGCGCCCGCAGCTTCTCCAACCAAAGCTATGCCATCCCTGCCGGCGAAAAAATGCGAGGGCTTCATCGGACGGCAGATGTGCGCACCCTCCGTTTTGATTCTGGCGTTCAAACGAAAGCCCATCGGTACCAGCTTCCTTTTCAGCATCTCAAACTTTTTCCGGGCATCCTCCCCAGGCCGCAGGGCCGACCCCAGCAGCAGGCAGTTTTCCTTGGGTATCATCCAGGAGTAGAAATCGCTGATTGTTTCATCAAAAACCGCCGTGAAATACGGGATGTGATCCGGGCATTCAAACCATTCTTGGATTGCGATGTATCTCTGCGGCGTCTGTACGTCCGTGCCAATCAGGCTTCTGACCCTGGAAAAGGCGCCGTCGGCGCCCACGATGATTCTCGTCTTGGCCAGGGATTCCTTCCCGTTCGATACATACCGAATCTCGTAGCCGCCCGGCGTCGCGGCAAAGCTTTTGAAGAGGGAGTTGAAGCTTTTCTCCACGCTGGCCGGGAGGATGGACACCAGCCATCGGTCAAATTTATCCCGATCCATATTCAGATAGAACCGTTGATACAGCCTCTCCAGATGATTGGTCAGATCAATGGTCCTTACGGCGAAAAGCTGAGGGTCCACCAGTATATCCTTGGGTATCCCCAATTGCAGCTTAGCGATCATTTTCTGCGCATCGGGCGCCAACAGCCCTCCGCAGCATTTGCTTGTGCTCCTCTGCGGATGCTCATTGTCCAGGTCCCGTTTATCGATCAGCAAAACCTTATATCGTTCTGCGATCAATCGTGCGAGGTTGGACCCTGCAGGGCCTGCCCCCACGATGGCAACATCATACATGAATACACTCCTTGTCTCTCTTCATACCGCAGTCAACAAAACCTTACCATGGGTCATATCGTTTTTCAATAAATTTTTATTGATTTATGATCACATGGATGAAACTGCCTTTATCACTTCCGACAGATGTATTTTGATCATCGAAATTTCCGCAATATTGCTCTTTTCTACTTCCTTATCAAGCTGTATACTTTTTATAATCCATCCAAACAGGAATCTGTGGAAACGAATCGGGAGGAGCACCCATGGCATTGCATCCACATGCCATCTCGGCAGTCACAGAGGTTTTCCGCGGCGCACAAGCCGACGGTCGCAACACGCTGCACGAGTACGAGGTCTACCGCATGCTGCAGGCCATCGGCCTGGACGCGCCCCGCCATGCCTTCGTGCGCGACATCCATGAGGTGGACCAGGCGCTGCTGGACAGCCTGGCCCCCGGGCCGCTGATCGTAAAGACCGTGTCGCGGGACCTGGCCCACAACCAGCGTTACGGCGGCGTCAAAAAGGTGGACAACCCCGAGCCGCTGTTCGTGCGCTTCGTGCTGGATAGTATGCGCGCCGAGGTGCTCTCCCATTTCCCCGGGGATCAGCAGCCAGCCATCGACGGCTTTCTGCTGGTGGAGTTTGTGAAGTTCACCCAGGCTCTGGGCAACGAAATCATGATCGGCCTGAAGGCCGACCCGGCTTTCGGCCCGGTCGTCACGCTGACCAAGGGCGGCGACGACGCCGAGTTCTTCGCCAAATATTATGACCCGGCCAACCTGCTGCTGGCCCCGGTCACCCTGGAGGACGCACGGGACATCGTGGGCCAGCTCAAGATCGGCCATAAGTTCCACGAGACCGGTCACGGCGACTATCTGGAGAAGATTGCCCGCGCCGTGTCCGCCATCGGCGATCTGGGCTATGCCTTCTCCTTTTCGGCCGAGCAACTGCCGGGTTTCCAGTTGGGCGTGCTGGACATCAACCCGCTGGTATTCAGCGCTGACGGCCGATTCCTGGCCGTGGACGGGTATGCCGAGTTCCAGCCCTGCGAGCCCTGCGCCGCGGCCCCCCACCGCCCCGACGCTTCCAACCTGAGCGCCTTCTTCGCGCCCAGAGGCGTGGCGGTGCTGGGCGTGAGCTCCGACGCCGGCAAGTATTCCATGGCGCGCATCATCGTGCAGTTGTTCCGCGACCTGGGCCGCGAGGACGTTTATTGCGTAAACCCCAGAGGCGGCGAAGCCGTTATCGGCGGGGCTTCGTATCCGCTCTATAAGAGCCTGGATGATATCCCCGACCATGTGGATCTGGTCGTCTACGCCGCGCCGGCCAAGCACACGCTGGATTTCATCCGCACGCTGCCTGAGGGCAAGGCCGCCATCCTGATTTCCGGCATCCCGCCGGAAATCCGCTACAGCGAGTTTGCCGCCGCCGTGGACGCCGGCAAGCCCGCCGGCGTGCGACTGATCGGCCCCAACTGCATGGGCGTATACCGCGCTCCCGGCGAGGGCTCCCTGGGCGTCAACACGCTGTTTATAGAGGACAGCCGCCTGCACATCCCCCGCAGCCCCCACAGCAATGTGGCGCTGTTCACCCAGAGCGGCGCCATGGGCATCACGCTCATCGAGCGCGCCCAGCACAGCCGCATCATCCGCACCATCGTGAGCTTCGGCAACAAGGTGGATGTCAATGTGCCCGACCTCATGAGCTACTTCGACCAGGACAACGCCATCGACGTGATGTCCATGTACATGGAGGGCATCGACGCCGGCGAAGGGCGGCAGTTCTTCGACATCGCCCGCGAAACCAAAAAGCCCGTCATCGTCTACAAATCCGGGCGCACCGAGGCCGGCGCCAAGGCCGCAGCCAGCCATACGGCTTCCATGTCTGGCAGCTACGACGTTTTCCGCGCGTGCTGCCTGCAGGCCGGCTGTGTGCTCACCGAGGAGCTGGACGACTTCTACAACTTCACCAAGGCCTTCGCCATGCTCTACAACAAGCGGCCCGGCGGGCGCCGGGTGGCCGGCGTCGTGAACGCCGGGCTGGACGCGACCATGGGCGCCGACACGCTCAACTGCCTGAGCCAAGCGGTGCTGCAGCCGGAAACCGTGGCAAAGATCCGCGCGCTGAACACCCACGGCCTGGTGGACACCAACACGTCCTTCCTGGATGTGACGCCCATGACCGATGATGTGCTTTACGCCCAGTTCATAGAGGCCGTGCTGGCCGACCCCGGCGTGGACTGCCTGTTCGTGGGCATCGTGCCCCATGTGGAGACCCTCAAGACCATACCGGAGAACTGCAAGGACCCCGACGCGCTGGCCTCGCTGCTCATAGACATCGGTCGGCGCAGCGGCAAACCCATTGTCGTGTCCATCAACGCCGGCCAGCACTTCCAAGCCATGGTGCAATATGCGGAAGAGAACGGCCTGCCGGTGTACGCCGACATCCGCTCGGCCATACGGTCGTTGGACGCGTATGTAGCCTGGTCTACGGCAGCGCGATAAGCCGCGCCGCCACCGCACGCTGCCGCGGCACTTCGCAAAACGACGCGCGCCCCCATCTGCAGATGGG
>JAEYPH010000026.1 GCA_023410875.1 Bacillota bacterium
CCGGGCGCGGCCGTGGCTACCGCCGTCTCCCGTTTGCTGGAATTCACGATCATCGTGGTGTTCCTGCTGCGCATCGACAAGAAGATTCGCTTTCGGCTGCGCAGCTTGCTGCGGCTGGACCGCCCCATCCTGCGCGACTATATTCACAACGGTCTGCCGGTGCTCATCAGTGACGCCTTCCTGGCCGTTGGCATGAACATTTCCTCCGCGATCATCGGCCATCTGGGCGCCAGCTTTGTGGCCGGCAGCGCCATCACCGGCGTCGTGTGGCAGCTGATGACGGTGCTGCTGATGGGCATCGCCGCGGCAAGCTCTGTCATCGTCGGCAACACCGTGGGCGAGCGCCGCTATGAAGACGCTCAACGCTACGGCGTCACCTTCCTTGCCATGAGCGTGATCGTGGGACTGATCGCCGCCACGGGGCTGTATTTGCTGCGCAACGTTGCCCCGACGCTGTACAACGTGGCCGGCGACACCCGGCTGCTGGCAGCCGAGATCATGGCGGCCACCGGCGTGGTGTCGGCCTTCTCGTCGGTGAACATGATGCTGACCAAGGGCGTGCTGCGCGCCGGCGGCGATACGCGTTTTCTGATGCTGGCGGATGTTTTGTTCCTGTGGGCGGTATCGCTGCCGGTGGGCTATGTGGTGGCGTTGGTGCTGCACGCGCCGCCATGGCTGGTCATCTTCGCGCTGCGCATGGACGAGGTCATAAAGGCTGTTTGGTGTGTCAAAAGGCTGCTAAGCCGGCGCTGGATCAAGAATGTGACCATCGGCGTGGGGGAAGTATCTGACGAGGCTGGGCAGCAGGAGATTCTGCCGGAAGCCGCGGAGTAGATTGTAAGCAATGAAAAAACGAGGAGCGCTCCAGCCGGGGCGCTCCTCGTTATATGCCGGACTTAGTCCGCTTCTTCCGCAAAGCGTTCTTTCACAACCGACGCCAGCACGCTGAGCGCCAGGATGCCCACGATGGCGCCGATGGAATGCACCACCGGGATATCGATGTGGAAGTAGGGCAGAATCAGCTTGACGCCGGTGAAGGCCAGTATGGCCGCCACGCCGTATTTGACCAGGCCGAAGGTCTCGTGCAGCTTCTCCAGCACGAAGTACAGCGAGCGCAGGCCCAGTATCGCGAACATGTTGGATGTGAACACGATGAACGTGTCCGTGGTGATGGAGAACACCGCCGGTATGCTGTCGATGGCGAACACGACATCCGAAAGCTCCACGAGCACCAGCACCGCGAACAGCAGCGTGGCGTGTAAACGGCCGCCATGGCGCACGAAGAATCGATCGCCGTGGAAGCAGTTGGTGCAGGGCACCACCTTGCCCAGCAGCCGCAGCGTCCGGTTGTCGCTGTAATCCTTGCGCTCCTCGGACCCCATGGCCATGCGCGCGGCGCTCAGTATCAGTATGCCGCCAAAGGCATAGAGCACCCAATGGAAGTGGGATACCAGCGCCGAGCCCAGCAGTATGAACAGCAGCCGCAGCACCACCGCGCCAAAGATGCCGTAGTTGAGCACCCGCCGCTGCTGATGGTCGGCCAGCCCGAAGGATGTGAAGAGCAGCAGGAACAAGAACAGATTGTCCACCGACAGGCTGTATTCGATCACATAACCGCCAAGGAATTCCAACGCTTTGGCCTGCCCAAGAACAAACCAGATGCCGGCGAAAAACATCATCGCCAGCGAAAACCATGTCAATACCCAGCTCAACGCCTTTTTAGTGCTCAAAAGGTCCTCCATTTTTGCGGGTCGTCGCCCGTGTATTCCGGTATCCTGCTGCTGGATCACGGACGAATATCCATCCATATATGAATACAGTACGCTATATAGTATCGTTTAGGACTAGAAATAACAAGAGGTGGTAAAATGACCCACCCATCAGCCTGCCAGCCTAACTCCTTGGAAGTTGGCATCATTTGTACTTTTTGTGCCCTTATCGCAGGTTTACCTTTCTATGCTTTCCATGATACCTTATTCGTGGCGTCTTATATTTCGTTCCTTTTACGGAGGTCGTGATAGATGAAAAGACTGTTGGCCTACTTGACTGCTACCCTCGTCTTGGCTGTGAGCTTCTGGGTTTCGCCAATGGCGGCGGAAACGGCGCTTGCAGCGCCTGCCGCGCCGACCGGCTTTATGGTTACCGCATACAGCGCCAGCCGGATCAACCTGTCCTGGAACGCGGTAAGCGGCGCGACATCCTATCAGGTGTACCGCAGCACAGGAGCATCCACCACGTACACCAGGATTGCCATTGTCACCACGCGGTCCTATCAAAACACGGGCCTTGCTGCCGCGACCAGATACAACTACAAGGTGCGCGCGGTGAAATCCGGCGTACTCGGCAGCTTTACAGCGGTGAAGACTGCCTATACCAAGCCGGCGACCCCGACTGGCCTTACGGCCACTGCGATCAGCACCTCGCAGATCAAGTTGAAATGGACCGCAGTGACCGGCGCGACATCCTATCAGGTGTACCGCTCCTACGGCGCTTCCACGAGCTATACGAGAATCGCCATCGTTACCGCGCCCGCATACAGCAATACGGGCCTTGCTGCGGGAGCCAGATACAACTATAAGGTGCGCGCGGTCAAATCTGGAAACATCGGTGATTTCACTGCGGCCAAGACTGCCTACACCAAGCCAACAATCCCGACCGGGCTTGCGGCCAAGACGATCAGCGCCTCGCAGATCGACCTGAGCTGGACCGCTGTGACCGGCGCGACGTCCTATCAGGTGTACCGCTCCACGGGCTCGTCCACGGGCTATACGAGGATCGCCATCGTTACCGCGCCTGCATACAGCAACAGGAGCCTTGCTGCGGGAACCAGGTATAACTATAAGGTGTGCGCGGTGAAATCCGGCTCCATCGGCGGATTTACCGCTGTCAAGACCGCCTACACCAAGCCGGTGGCGCCGGCTGGGCTGACGGCAGCGGCGCAGGGTACCGGCAGCATCAAGCTCACTTGGGCGGCTGTGGCCGGCGCTGCGAAGTACATCGTGTACCGCTCGGCCAGCGCCACCGGCACGTTTGCCAAGGTGGGCGAGGCAACCACTGCAACGTATACGAACACGGGCCTGGCCGCCAACACAACCTATTACTACAAGGTTTCGGCGGCCAACGCCGGCGGGGCAAGTGCCCTGAGCGCGGCGGCGTCTGCCAAAACGCTGCTGGCTAAGCCTGCCACACCGACGGGATTGACGGCAACGGCGCAGAGCTCCTCCAGCATCAAGCTCACATGGACCGCTGTGGCCGGCGCTGCGAAGTACATCGTGTACCGCTCGGCCAGCGCCACCGGAACGTTTGCCAAGGTGGGCGAGGCAACCACTGCGACGTATACGAACACGGGCCTGGCCGCCAACACGACCTATTACTACAAAGTTTCGGCGGCCAACGCCGGCGGGGCAAGTGCCCTGAGCGCGGCGGC
The DNA here is from genome assembly GCA_023410875.1 of Bacillota bacterium. Lineage (GTDB taxonomy): Bacteria > Bacillota > Clostridia > Christensenellales > UMGS416 > JAEYRA01. The sequence goes on from JAEYPH010000026.1 coordinate 3,428, forward strand.
ATCTGCCAAAACGCTTGCTGCGACGCTGCCCGCACCGACGGGCCTTAAGGCGACGACAGCCAGCACCTCGCAGATCAACCTGACCTGGAACGCGGTATCCGGCGCAACCCAATATCAGGTGTATCGCAGTGTGGGCGCATCGACGGCCTACAGCCTTGTAAGAACGCAGAGCACGACGTCTTTCAACAACATCGGCTTGACCCCGGGCGTGAAGTACAATTATCGCGTCAAGGCGCTCGCCGGCTCCGCGTCGAGCGCGTACAGCGCCACGGCTTCGGCTTACACCAAGCCCCTTGCGCCCATCAACGTCGCTGCGGCCAGAGCCAGCGATACCAAGATACACCTGACCTGGTCCAAGCCTTCAGAATGCACGGGCTATAAAGTGTATGTCTCGGTCAATGGCGGAGGCTACACTTACCTGGCGACCGTCACAGAACCGACCCGGCAGTATGACCACGCGGGGCTTGCCGCGGGGACGTATCAGTATCGGATAACAGCGGTGGCGGGGACCATCGAGAGCGCCCCGGTCACCACCGCGGCGCTGGCGATGCCGGACCCGCGCCTGCCCGCGCCAACCTGGGTGTCAGCCACTGCCGTGGATTATGACAGCATCAACCTGAAGTGGAATTCTGTTGCCGGAGCGGTCAAGTATAACATATATATGTCGACAAACGCTTCTTCGGGGTACAGCCTTCTGGGAGAATGGGTCGGTACGGAATGCAACGCAAACGATCTCAACCCCAATACGGCTTACTATTTTAAACTGAGCGCTGTTGATGTAAATGGCAGGGAAGGCGATAAGTCCGTTCCAATCGGTGAGACCACAGATCCGGCTCCGCCGAAACCGGGCACTCCTACCTATTATGTGGCTTCCATAGCGGACAATGGCAATGGTACGATGCGCGTTACCTTTAACGAAAGTGGCTACGTTTCCCGTACCAGCCTGAAATTCTACTACAGCACGGACGGAACAAACTGGACACTGGACGCCACGACGCCGGATGGACAGATTTACTGGTTCTATCTGGATCGGCCTCAAGGAAGTACGCTGTGGGTTAAGTTCGTCGCGTACAATGGCATTACTGCGGGCGATCCCCGTATCTATAATTTAGCAGTCATTCCCAATCCGACCGGCTTGGCTTACAAAACGCGTTTGTTTGGAGAATTCAATCCGGGTGTAACAACGGGTTGCCTCGACGTCAGATGGAATCACACTCCAGGGGCTGCCGGGTACGATGTCTATGTTGCGTATGGCTATGGGGATGGTTCCTATAGTGAACTTAGTTATGTCGGATATGTAAATGATACAGGCAGCGGCCTGCAATATGCAACCTTAAGCAAAACCGGAGCCGGAGCCAATATGCTCTGCTCAGCAACCTATAACATTGTTATCGTCCCGTACAACAGCCAAGGCTATATTTCTCCCTATAAACGGTATTTCTACTTCTCCATACTGGGCACAAACACTTGGGTTCCGGTAGGCAACTGATTTCCTGGAAACCCGCTCCTTCAGGGGCGGGTTTCTTGTCTGCATAATTTTTATATATATTGATTTTAAAAATAAGCATATGGTAATTTCAACAGCATGAGATTATAATGATAGTGAGTTAGTTCACATATTTCATTTGAGGTGGAGGCTCGTATGATGAAGAGGGCTTTAACACTCAGCCTTACGGCGTTTTTTTTGGCTGTCTCACTATGGGTGTCTGCGCCATTTAGCGAGAACGCGCAGGCCGCGCCCACCGTGCCAACCGGCTTCCAAGTCAAAGCATACAGCGCCAGCCAGATCAACCTGTCTTGGAACGCCGTACTCGGTGCGACATCCTATCAGGTGTACCGCAGCATTGGAGCCTCATCAACTTACACCAGGATTGCGATAGTTACCACGAGGTCCTACAAGAACACCGGCCTTACGGCCGCCACAAGATACAACTATAAGGTCCGTGCGGTGAAATCCGGGAGCATAGGCGCCTTTACTGCGGTGAAGACCGTCTACACGAAACCGGCGACCCCGACCGGTCTTGTTGCCAGGACGATCAGCACCTCACAGATCGACCTGAGTTGGAACGCAGTAACGGGTGCGACCTCCTATCAGGTTTACCGTTCTTATGGCGCCTCCACGAACTATATCAGGGTAGCCATTGTCACGACACCACAATACAGCAACAAAGGTCTCGCGGTGGGAACCAGATACAACTACAAGGTTCGGGCGGTGAAATCCGGGAACTACGGTAATTTATCCACGGCAAAGACTGCCTATACTAAGCCAGCAATCCCGACCGGGCTTACGGCCATTACGATCAGCACTGCACAGATCAACTTGAGCTGGAACGCGGTGATCGGCGCGACTTCTTATCAGGTGTACCGCTCCACTGGCGCTTCAACATACTATGAGAGGATTGCTATCGTCACTAGACCCAATTATAACGACACAAATTGTGTCGCGGGAACCAGGTATACCTATAAGGTTCGCGCGGTCAAGTCTGGCAATATGGGTGGCTTTACCGCAGCGAAGACGGCCTATACCAGGCCAGCGGCTCCAACCGGAGTGACGGCGACCAAGGTCAGTGAGACGGAGATACGGGTAAACTGGAATACGGTTCAAGGCGCTACGCGCTACAATGTATATCGTGTCGCCACAGGTCGTCTGGACTACATCAATACGGCTTATAGCACTGTTTTAGTATGTACAGGACTTACCGAGGGTAGGTATATTTTCGTTGTTGCAGCAGTTGCTGGAAGTGAGGAAGGACCTATAAGTGCTGAGTCAAATGACATTTTTCTGGACGGGCCGCCGCCTGACGCGCCCACGGGCGTTACGGCAACTAAAATCAGCGAGACACAGATTCAGGTGAATTGGAATGCTGTGACTGGCGCGATCAAGTGTTACGCGGCTTACGCGTCGTTCAATGGTGGCCCGTATAACCTGGCGGGCGTAGTCGGACCTACATCGCGCATGATGATACTGGGCGGACTGCCAAAAGGCACCTATAGATACAAGGTCTCGGCAATCACCGATGATGACGTCGAAAGTAGCCTCAGTGCTGCCACAGCTACCATTACGCTGGCGGGACCGATTACAACGCCTACCGAAGTCACGGCGATCAAGGTCAATGATACACGAATCCATGTAACCTGGAAAGCGGTCGTCGGTGCGACCGGTTACAAAGCCTATATGTCGGTAAACGGTGGCACCTTTTCCTCTCAGGGCATCGTTGCGACATCGACGTGCCAATGGGATCCTTGCGACCTGACGCCCGGCACATATAGCTTTAAGATTTCTGCTGTCTCCGGCTCTAATGAAAGCGCGCCGAGCGCGGCAACGGCCACTATTACACTCAGTGAGCCAACCTATACCATCGAAGATGGCCGGTATAGGTTGGTCAATACGTCGTCTGGTCTGAACTTGAATGGATATGATGGTTCAAGCAGCAGGGCATGGTGGGTTATCGCTGCAGCGGGAGATGGCAGCCAGGAGCAGATTTTCACGTTCCAACGGCAAACGGATGGCACCTATAAAATTTCCATTGAGCGGTATGGCCGGGTGCTGACGGCTGACGGTGGCTTGTTTGCTGGTGCGAATATGATCACCGCACCGGACTCCGGCGCAGCGAACCAGAGGTTTGTGCTAACCAAGAAATACGGAGATAGTTATTGTATATCGCCAGCCAGCAACAAAGGGTTGGCGGTAGGGCAGACCGATACATCGGTTTATGCGAACCGGTATTCCACGGCATTGATGGACATAACTTCGCCGGGTCATTATCAGTGGACATTCGAGAAGATTGAAGAGACAAGCATAGAAAAGGCGCATTTCCCCATGACCAATATGAACATCTCGCAGGGGGCATATGGGAGTTATTCTCATTCGGGTTTAAATGCCATTGACATTTGTGGGAAAGATAGTGGGATAGAAGACTTATTCATGCCGTTTACAGGTAAAGTCGTTGCTATCAACAAGGCAGAGGGAAATGTTGTTTGGATTGTGAGTGTTGACCCAGTACAATTTGCCAATGGCACTGTGGATTACTTAACTATAATGTTGGCGCATGACTGGAATATAGACAATCTATACAATGGGTTGATAATACCCAAAGGGACAGTTTTCTATCAGGAAGGTGAAGCCGGCAATGCTCAAGGTAATCATGTTCACATGGAATGTGCACAGGGGAAAAACGACGGCTCAGTCAATTATTTCACTTGGACAAGAAGCCACTGGGTATATGCATACAATGCTCTGTATCTATTGCCGGGTACGAATCGTATCAATGATCGTGGATATCCTTGGAAAGTTTCGGATTAATTGTGCTAAGATGAATGATCCTGCCCAGACGGTGAAACCGAACATTTCCCCTGTTGTAATCCCTTTCTTGGGATGCTATAATGTAGCAGGTTGATCTAGGCTATGATTGCGTTTTCGCAAGAGTGGGGTTTCCCACTCTTTCGCATTGTATAAGGCTGAGGTCTTTTCGAAATGTTAAGACAAGGGCCGAATCAAGGCCCCAAAACAGCGCAAAGGTGAAGGTGCTTGGAGAAAAAGTCGGTTAAGGACATCGCGCGCACGCTGGCCGAGCAGGCCCTCACGCCCGAAGGGTATGAGGTTGTGGATGTGCAGTTCAAGAGCGAGCGCGGCCAGTGGCATTTGAACATCTTTATCGACAAGCCCGGCGGCGTTACGCTGGAGGACTGCGAGAAGGCCACCCACCTGCTGGACCCGCTGCTGGATTCAGAGCCGGACATCGCGGGCAAGCACGATTATTTGATCATTTCGTCGCCCGGGCTGGACAGACCCATCAAGACCGATCGGGACTTCCAGCGCAATCTGGGGCGCCTATTGGATATAAAGTTGTTTTCCCCCTTGGATAAAAAGAAGGAATTCACCGGCACGCTGGAGTCCTTTGACGGGCAGGTCATCCGTCTCTCCACGCAATCCAAGGGGCTGCTGGAAATCCAGCGCGCCAACATCGCCAAGGCTGTGCAGCACATCGACTTCTAAGGAGTGTCAAAATGAAAGCGGATTTTCTCAATGCCCTTGACGAGATCGAAAAGGAGAGGGGCATAGGCAAGGAAGTGCTGCTGGAGGCCATAGAGGCCGCCCTGACTGCCGCATATAAAAAGAATTACGGCGCCACGCAGGACGTGCGCGTGTCCATCGATCGCGTCACCGGCGACATCCGCGTGTTCAACCTGCGCACCGTCGTGGAGGAGATCGCCGACCCGGAGACCGAGATCACGCTGGACGAGGCCAAGACCATCCGCCCCAGCCTGCGCCTGGGCGACATCTACGAACGCGAGGTCAGCACCGCCAACTTCGGGCGCATCGCCGCGCAGACGGCCAAGCAGGTCATCGTGCAGCGCATCCGCGAGGCCGAACGCGGCGTGATCTATGATGAATATATTGAAAAGCAGGACGAAATCGTCGTGGGTATCGTGCGCCGCATCGAGCGCAACAACGTATACCTGGGCATTGGCCGCAGCGAAGCCTATATGCCGCCGTCGGAGCAGGCCCGCGGTGAGCGCTACGCTCCCAACGACCGCCTGCGCGTGTACATCGTGGAAGTGCGCAAGAGCCCCAGAGGCCCTCAGGTCATCGTGTCACGCTCCCACCCGGGCCTCATCAAGCGCCTCTTTGAGAACGAGGTGCCCGAGATCAAGAGCGGCGTCGTGGAGATCAAGGCCATCACCCGCGAGGCGGGATTTCGCACCAAGATGGCCGTGTATTCCCACGATGAGGACGTGGACCCGGTGGGCGCCTGCGTAGGCCAGCGGGGCATGCGCGTGGAGCGCGTGGTCGCAGAGCTGGGCAACGAACGCATCGACATCGTGCCCTGGTGCGAGGACCCGGCCGAGTACATCGCTAACGCGCTAAGCCCCGCCAAGGTGTCCATGGTGCGCTTGAGCGAACGCGACAAGATCGCCCGTGTTATCGTGGGCGACAACCAACTGAGCCTGGCCATCGGCCGGGAGGGGCAGAACGCCCGGCTGGCCGCCAAGCTGACCGGCTGGAAGATCGACATCAAGAGCCAGTCGCAGGTCATGGTGGAAGCCAGCGAAGAGGCTATGCGCCAGGCCGACGAGGATGAGGACCTGGTGGATGACGCAGAAATTGAGGAAGCCAGCGCTTACAACGCTGACGAGCAGGAATAATCGGAGGACCGCCGCCAGGTGAAGACCAGAAAGGTTCCCATGCGCATGTGCACCGGCTGCCGGGAGCGCCGCGAGAAGCGCGACTTGATCCGTGTGGTGCGCACGCCCGAGGGCATCGTGACCATCGACAAGACCGGGCGCAAGAACGGCCGCGGCGCCTATCTGTGCCGCGACAGCCTGCCCTGTCTGGAGAAGGCCGTCAAAACAAAGATGCTGGAGCGTTCGCTGGAAACACCCATCGGCGCGGATGTCTACGACCGCCTGCGTGAGGAGTTCAACAGCGATGAGCAATGACCGCCTGAAGGGCATGATTGGCCTGGCCATCAAGGCCGGCAAGACGCTGTCCGGCGCTTTCGCCGTGGAAGGCGCCGTGGCGCGCGGCAAGGCGCGCCTGGCCATCATCGATGGCCGCGCCAGCGCCAGCAAGCTCAAGCAGTTCCAGCTGCTATGCCAGCGCCATGGCGTCAAGTGCGTGGTGCTGCAGGATTCCGGGGTGCTGGAAAGCCTTCTGGGCCGAGACAACCGTACGGTCATGGCCATTCTGGATAACAACTTCGCTACGGCGATCTATGAATTAGCTAACAAAAACCAAGGGGTGCAGGAGTAACATGGCAAACCATTCCGTCCAAAAAGTGGCCGAGGAGCTCAAGGCTTCCTCCAACATCCTCATCGAGAGGATCGGCGATTCCCGCAGGAAGACCTATGACGTCATGGCCAGTCTGCGGGATCTGGAGGACGCCATAAAGACCAGAATCCGCGAGGATCACGAGCGGGCCAGAGCCGAGGAAGCTGCCGCGCTGGAGCGAGAGCAGGCCCAGGCTGCCGCACAGAGCCGCGAGGAGTCTCCGGCAGAGCGCCCGCAGGCCGCAGAACCGGTACAGCCCGAGCCCGAGACCCGCGCCCAGGCTGAGCCGCCGCGCGCCCAAGAGCCTGTGGAAGCCGTCGCGCAGCCCGCCGCTCCGGTGGAAGCCCCCGAGGTTCGCACGGAAAAGCCGGCGGCTCAGGCCGAACCCGCTCCCGCGCCGGCACCGCAGGGTGAAGCGCCCCGCGCCGAAGCCCCCGCCGGGCCGCGCGCTGCCGCACCCCGGCCGCAGGC
>JAEYPH010000033.1 GCA_023410875.1 Bacillota bacterium
TCCGCTGTCTTTTCCCTTATGATTCCCCTGTAGTTCTTGTGTTCTCACAAACCTAGATTACTACAAAAAACGAGCCTTGGCTTCTGCCTTGGCTCGCTTTTTTACTCTTCTTTCTGAGACAGCCCCATATTTTTGTAAATAGTCCCTCCCCCTTTGGGGGAGGGTGCGGGAGAGGGTTTATAGGAGCGGCGGGCTGTACTCAACGGGAAGCTAAATAGAAGCTGTTTGTCCCCTATACTCTGCGGGCCTAACTGCCAGGGGTCTGGAGAGAGGGTTCACTTCCTCACCGTCAACGCCTGCTTAATCCGCCCCATATGCAGCAAATCGCCAGGCCGGAAGAACTCCCGCACGAATTTGAACATCGCCCGCGGGTTGGTCATCTCGCTGAGCGCCTCCTCGTCGTCCATCGTGGAAGTCGAGAACATCAGGCTCAGATAGTCCACAACCTGATCGCGCCTTTGCTTGCCCTTTGGGTTCCACAGGGAGGGGTCGGTGCAGGCCACGCCGTCGCGCTGCAGCCGGGGCAGGTGGGCGCGCAGGCGGCGCTCAAAATCTTTGTAATCCCGAGAGCGGCTCCAGGCGGCCTCCGCCGTGGCCAAGACCCGCGGGAACACGGCCCGTTCCAGCTGCTCCGCAGTCTCGATGCGCTCGGTCCACACGCAGGCTTCCAAGCCCAGCGCGCCGGGCAGGCGGGAGGAATCCAGGCCGTCCACACCGGGCAGATAGGCATATGCCTTTTTGAGCGGCGTGGCGCCGTGAGGATAGTCGTAGTAACAATGGAACATGTCGGAGAATACGGCGCGCCCGTCGCCTTTGAGATACGGGATCATCGGGCGGTTCTTGGTCATCTCCACCCAGTATTGTATCGTAACGTCGGCATCCACGGCGCCAGCGCGCAGGGTATCGTTCCAGCACACCGGCTGCTTGCCCAGATGGCGCAGGTGCTGCTGCACGCGGCCCATGAAATACCGCTGCAGTTGCGCCGGCTCGCTTATCCCCAGCTCGCCCATGCGCCGGCGGCAGTCTTCGCACGCCCGCCATTCCTTGGGCGGCACCTCGTCGCCGCCGATGTGGAACCGGGGCGAATCAAAAAGCGGGGCGACCTCGTCCAGCAGCGCAAAGACGAAGTTGAAAACTTCCTCCTTGCCGGGGCACAGCACCACGGGGAAGATGCCGCCGGCACGGCCCAGCGCCACCGGCGTCTGACGGCAGTTGAGCGCGGGGTATGCCGCCAGCATGGCCGTGGTGTGGCCGGGCATGTCGATCTCCGGCACGACCTCCACGCCGCGGTCCGCTGCGAAACGCACCACGTCGCGAATCTGCTGTTGGGAATAATAGGGTTGATTTTCCGTCTGATGCAGCAGGGGGAACACCCGGCTTTCGATGCGCCAGCCCTGGTCGTCGCTCAGGTGCCAGTGCAAAACGTTCATCTTCGCCAGGGAAATGTGTTCTACGATAAGCCGCACCTCTTCCACCGGGAAGAAATGCCTCGCGCAGTCCAGCATCAAGCCCCGGTGGGCGTAGCGAGGGCCGTCGCCCTCTATGGCGCAGCACGGTGCGATGCCGTCCCGCATCAGCAGATACAGGCTGGTAAGCGCCCAGATGACGCCGCGCTCGTCGCCGGCGGCAATCTCCACTCCCTGTCCGGTCACGCGCAGCGAATACTGCTCCGGCGCGAATGCGGCATCCCGGCGCAGGCGCAGCAAAGGCTGCCTGCCCACCGGCAGCATGTGCAGGCCGGTTCGTTCCCGAAAGGCGTTCAGGCAGCGCTCATGAAAGCCGCCCAGGTCCACGGCGAATTCGCCGGGCAGCGTCAGAGTGTCGTCGCTTGTGGATATGGTTCCGTTGGGTCGCGGTATAATGGGAAGCATGGGGCGCCTCCATTCTCAAATGACTTGTCTGATCAAGCGCTAAAACTGTCATTCCGAGTCCTTCGGCTTCGCTCAGGATAAACTCCGCGAGGAATCTCCCAATTGGAACGTTGGCGTTGCTTAACAAGGAGATTCTTCGGCCGCCATGCGGCCTCTGAATGACAGCGAGGGATGCCGTCGTAAAATACGGTGCTGTAAATGGGCGAGGCTGGCTGCACCTTTTGGGCGCTGCTCGCCCATGCAAGCCTGGGAGCCGTGGAGTGGCTCAGTTGCCGTTCTCTTTTTCCTTTTCATCCCAAGCCGCCTGTTCCGCCACCGTGGGCTGGAACATGGCCTTGGCGATCTTGGTGCGCACGCTGCCCTCGTCGGCCGGCACCTCCAGCGTCACGCACACCAGACGGTCGTCACCTTGGCGGCCCTCGGTCGTAAAGCCGATGATCCATGCGATTTCCCTGGTCTTGTCTGTGCCGATCTGGGCGGTGCCGGTCTTGGCGCAGATGCCGAATTTGCGCAGCTCGGCGGTGTCGAGATCCTTGGCCGTGCCAACCTTGGCCACGTTCTTCAGATATGGAATCAGCGTGTCCAGCGTGGTCTTCTGTATGACGTCGGGCTTCCACACTTCTTTTGGATTGGTCACATCGGCCACATAACGGGTGCCCTCGGTGTGGCACACGCTTTGCACCAACCGTGGCTGCATGATGTCGCCGCTGTTGGCCAGTGAGCCAAAGAGCGTGGCCATCTGCAGAGGCGTCACCAGCAGTTCCCCCTGGCCGTAGCCCGAGTCCGCCAGCGTCTTCATGGAGTTGATGGCGCCTTCGTTGCTGATCTTGCTGCGCATCACCGGCAGGTCAAATTTCATCGCCTCGTTCAGGCCGAAGTCCTTGCAGTGCCGCACGAAGGATTCATTGCCCACCTGCATTGCCACATAGGCGAAGTAGATGTTGTCTGAATAGGTGATGGCGCTGCCCAAGTTCAGCACGCCGGGCGTCTTCTCCGCGCGCTTGATGGGCGGATAGACCCAGCCGTTCACATCCGGCGTCCAGTAATTGTTCTCGATGGGCTGGTTGAACACGAAGTTTTTTGTAATTTTCTCGTCCTGCAGGCCCATGGTCGCCGTGAAGGGTTTGAACGTGGAACCCGGCGGGTACAGGCCCATGGTTGCGCGGTTGTATACGGGCGTCTTGACCGGGTCGGCCAAGTATTTTGCCAGATCGGAATCCGCAGGAATCGGGAAGGAATACGCGTTGGGGTCGTAGGACGGATAGCTGGCCATGACCTGTACATATCCGGTCTTGGGGTCCGTCACGACGACGGAGCCGGCCATGTCCTCTTTCAGATACTGCCTCAACAGTAGCTCCGCGCGCTGCTGCAGCTCCAGGTCGATGGTCAGGCGCAGGTCCTGGCCATCCACATTGTCCTTGCGGGCCAGCACCGCGCCTTTGGCGCCGTTGGCCTTCACGATGGCCAGCTCATAACCGGGCAGCGCCCGCATGCTGGATTCATAGGCCTTTTCCAGACCCTGCTGCCCGATACGCGCGTCCTTGGGCAGCGCCGCGTTGGCTGGGTCGGCCAGTTGCGTGTCGCTCATCGAACTGGTGTAGCCCAGCGTCTGAGCGAGCAGGTCGTAGTAGGGGTATTCCCGCAGCTGGGTCATGAAGCTGTCGTCCACGAGTACGCCGGGTATCTTCTGCAGGTCCTCGCGCTGGGCCTGGGTCAGCCCGTCGCGGGGGAAGGTCTTGATGATGATGGAGCGATCCGTAGGCGGCAGCACTTCTTCGCCGGCCTCGCCGCTGGGCGCAGGGGAAGGGATGGCCGTGGGCGTGGCCGTGCCGTCCGGGGCCGCGCCGGTGTCGGCCAGCCACTGGTTGTATTTCTGCTGCTGTTCGATGGCCTTGTTCAGCTTGTTGCGCACAGCGCTCTCGGTCATGCTCAGTTTCGGGGCCAGCGAGCGGATCAGCATCTCATAATCCTGCACTTGGCCGGTCTGCACATACACGCTCAGCGCGAAGGTGTTGCGGGCCAGCAGATTGCCGCTGCGGTCGAAGATCTCGCCGCGGCGGGCAGGGATGATGTTGAGCGCCGCCTTGTCGCCTTCCTCCATGCCGGGCAGCACGCAGGCGGGCGTCCATTCCACCTTCCAAACGCCGTTCTGCAGCGCCAGCGGCACCTCCAGTGTCAGCTCAAACTGCCCCAGCTTGTCGGAGGTCATGGCCAACTGCAACACGGCCAGCTTGCTGGTGGCGGTCTGGTCGCGCAGCTCGCCCACGGTACACTTGAGTTCGGTAAGCCCAAAGGAGCCGTAGATCGACTCATAACGGTCATTGAAATCGGCCAGTGTGATGCGGCCCTTGGCGCGGTCGGTCAGCAACTGATACAGCCGCGGGTATTCCCGAGAGCTTAGGCCTTCGGCCATGCGGCTGGCCACGGCGGCGGCGTCCGGCGCGCGGCAGGCGGCCAACGCCGGCCCCAGCAGAGCCAGCAGCAGCAATGCGGATAAAAAACGGGCGATTCTGTGTTTGTTCGGCATGGCCGCATTATACCATATCCGCGTATGGATGGATCGGAATGGAAAGTTTTTTACAGGTTATTGTTAAATCTTGCGGCCATGACGGCGTTTTTGGCTGGGCGGCTGTTTTCTGTTGTATAATAAGGAAACGATAAAACGTTCCTTTTGAGGGTGATCACATGGCAAAAGGCGCCGCGGCGGTCATAGACATCGGTTCTTCGCTGCTGACCTGCGACATCGCGCAGGCCGGCCGCGAGGGGCTTTCGGAGTTGGACTATCTGGAGTTCCCGATCAATCTGGGCTATGAGTCCTTCACCCATGGCCGGGTCAGCTTTCAAACGCTGGAGGAGATCGCCCGGGTGCTGGACGGCTTCATCGCCTCCGCCCGCCAATATGGCGTGGAGGACGACGCCCTCGCCGTGACAGCCACCACGGCTCTGCGGGAGGCGTCCAACGCCGCTTACATCCTGGACCAGATTCGCATCAAGTCCGGCTCGGTGGTGCAGGTGCTGGAGGATGGCCAGGAGATGGCGCTGATCTTCAAAGAGGTCATGCGCCGCATGGACGCCACCGGGGAAGACCTGCTCAAGCCTTTCATGATGGCTTACATCGGCACAGGGTCTGTGGGCATCGCCGCCGTGCGCGACGGCGCAGTGGTGTTTGCCCGCAACGTGCGCGTGGGGTCGCTCAAGCTCTCGCAGATGCTGGGCGAGTCCGGCGATCGCACGCCGCGGTTCTATCACATTCTGGAAGAATACCTAAGCGCGCTGACCAGCGTGTTGCGAGACCAGATGCAGGCCTTCCGGCCAGGGCGCTTTGTCGTGTGCGGAAAAGAGATCGAGCTCATCGCCCAGCTGACCCACACCGAAGAGGTCGGCGGCATGCTGACCATCGATCGCCGGGGCTTGAGCGCCCTGTACGATGAGATCAAGACGTTGACGCCGGCCCAGGCGGCGGCGCGCTTCGGGCTGCGGGCGGAGCAGGGCGAGGTGTTGCTGCCTTCGCTGGCCATCTATATGACGCTGGCCGACTTCACCCAGAGCGACAAGGTGCTCTCCCCCAGCGTGGCCATGGGCGATTGGCTGCTCTATGAGCGGTTGTTCCCCAAGGAAGCCAAGGAGTGGCAGCGCCGCTTTGAGGAGGGGATCGCCGCCTCGGCCTGGGAGCTGCTGCGCCATTATCGCGGCGACGCACGCCATGCCGCAGCTGTGGAGACCTTGAGCCTGCAGATCTTCGACAGCCTGCGCAAGGTGCACGGCTTTTCCCGGCGCGAGCGCCGGCTGCTGCAGGCGGCGGCCATTCTGCACGACATCGGCAAGTTCGTCAACAGCAAATACCACGACCTGTATTCCTGCCATCTGCTCATGGACAGCAACCTGATCGATCTGACGCGCTCGGAAACCGTGCTGGTGGCCAACATTGCCCGCTACCACAGCGGCGACGTGCCCAGCGCCGCCCACGCCGAGTGGGCAGCGCTCACGGTGCAGGAGCGCTTGACGGCCAGCAAGCTGGCGGCCATCCTGCGCATCGCCGACGCGCTGGACCGCAGCCATATGCAGAAGTTCGCCGACATAGAGATGAAACTGCAGGGAAGCGATCTCATTATCACCGGCCGCAGCGACCGCGACACCGTGCTGGAGGAGTGGACCTTCGCCTATAAGAGCGAGTTCTTCACCGAAGTGTTCGGCCTGCGCTGCCTGCTTCATAAAAAGGGGAGAGAATAAGGGGGCTGTCGCGTTAGTCGCATAATATCTTAATTATTCAACAGATGGGTGCCGAAGGTTTCCAAAGGGCGATCGGAAAGCCCTTTGGTCGCGCCACAGGCGCTGCCCCGGCTTGCGACAACGTCGGCTTTAGCCGATGTGACAGCAACCCGATAGTTGCGCAAGGCGCAACGTAGGGCGCGAAATCCCTCCTCTCTGTATGAAATATATACTTTATGCGAGACAGCCCCTTTGCCGATAGCCGGGAAAGGAACGAACAAAAAGTGGACGCGACGATGCTCAACCGAGAGGCCAGCTGGCTGGATTTCAACGACCGGGTGCTGGACGAGGCCTGCAACCCCGGCAACCCGCTCATGGAGCGGTTGAAGTTCCTGGCCATCACGGCCAGCAACCTGGACGAATTCTTCATGGTGCGCATGGCCAACCTGCGTGACCGCGTGGACGGCGGCTACAAGGGCGTGGACCCTTCCGGGCGCACGGCGTGGGAGCAGATGGCGCTGGCCGCCGACAAGGCCCACAAGCTCATGGCCCGCCAGTACGCCACGCTGAATGATATCCTGCGGGAGTTATCCGACGAGGCGGTCTTCCTGTCCATGGACGAGCTCAACGCCGAGCAGGCGGAGTATCTGAGCCTGTTCTTTGACGACACCGTCTACCCGGTGCTGACGCCGCTGGCCATAGACGCCGGCCGGCCCTTCCCCGTAGTGGCCAACCGCAGCCTGAACCTGGCCGTGCGCCTGCGCCGCCTGCAGCGCGAAGACGACGACATGCTCTACGCCGTGGTGCAGGTGCCGGCCATCCTGCCGCGGTTCATCGAGGTGCCCCGCACGGCGGACCGCCGCTGCTTTGTGCTGCTGGAGAAGCTCATGTTCCAGCGCATGGCCAGCCTGTTCCCCGGCTACGAGGTGCTGGCCCACTGCCCGTTCCGCATCACCCGCAACAGCGATCTGTCCATCGACGAGGCCGTGGATGACCTGCTGGATGAGATCTCCAAATCCTTGAAGAAGCGCAAATGGGGTGACCCCGTGCGCCTGGAGCTGCAAAAGGGCCTGGGCGGCGAGCGCGCCGTTGATGAGCAGATCAAGGCCTTCCTCGTCAAAATGCTGGATGTGGACAAGCCCGACGTATACCACGCCGACGGCCCGCTGGACCTGACGGCCTATATGAAGTTCTCTCGCCTGAGCGGCCTGGAGCACCTGCGGGACAAGCCCTGGAAGCCCCAGCGAGCTGCCGATTTCCCGGAGAATGAAGACATCTTCAAGCTGATCCGGCAAAGGGACCGCCTGGTGCATCTGCCCTATGAGAGCTTTGACGCCGTGGAGCGCTTTGCCCGGCGCGCCGCCGTGGACCCGGACGTGCTGGCCATCAAGCAGACGCTGTACCGTGTCAGCGGCAATTCGCCCATCGTCGGCTCTCTCATCACCGCCGCGGAAAACGGCAAACAGGTTACGGTGCTCGTGGAACTCAAGGCCCGCTTTGACGAGGAGAACAACATCGGCTGGGCCCGCAAGCTGGAGCAGGCCGGCTGCCATGTGATCTACGGCCTGTCGGGCCTCAAGATCCACGCCAAGATGCTGCTGGTCGTGCGCCGCGAGGACGACGGCATCCGCCGCTATGTGCACATGGCCACCGGCAACTACAACGATTCCACGGCCAAGCTCTACACGGACATAGGGCTGTTCACATGCCGGGAGACCGTGGGCGCCGATGCCTCGGCGCTGTTCAATTATCTGACCGGCTATTCCCAGCCCACGGCGTGGCGCAAGCTTAAGGTGGCTCCCCGGGGCCTGCGGGATTTCTTCTATGCGATGATCGGCCGGGAGATTGAGAACGCCCGCATGGGCCGCGCCGCCCGCATCGTTGCCAAGGTCAACAGCCTCATCGACGAGGGCGTCATCCGCCGTCTGTACGAGGCTTCCGAAGCCGGCGTGAAGATTGAGCTGATCGTGCGGGGCATGTGCTGCCTGAAGGCCGGCGTGCCCGGCCTGTCCCAGAACATCTCGGTGCGCAGCATCATCGGGCGCTATCTGGAGCACAGCCGCATCTTCTACTTTGAGAACGGCGGCATCCCGGAGGTGTATCTGTCCTCTGCGGACTGGATGCAGCGCAACCTGGACCGCCGCGTGGAGATCGCCTTCCCCGTGGAGAGCGAAGCCCTCAAGGACAAGCTGTGCCACATCCTTCATATCTCGCTCAGCGACAACGTCAAAGCTCGTGCCATGGGCCCCGACGGCGTGTACACGATGGTGCAGCCCCAGGAGGGGGAGGAGTTCATAAACTCCCAACAATACTTCTGCGACGAGGCGATCAAAGCCGCGCAAGAGGCATAAAGCGCTATTCCATTGCGTCTCCCCAGTGCAAATCTTTCGCGTGCTGATAAGCCGCGCCGGTCCGCTTGGACAGCGTGGTTTCTTTGATGCCTTGCGCCGTGCACAGCGAGAGCACCACGTGGCCCTTGCGCACCAGCGGGTGGCGCAGCACCCGGCCCTCCATGGGCCGCACCGGCAGCCGCGTGGCGCATATATAGCTGTACTTCTCATCCTCATAGCCCAGTTCCGCACCCTTCAACTGCCGGTGGGCGCGGCTGCGGGCCACCCGCTGGCTGAAGTGGCACCAATCGCCGCCGGCCATTGGGCAGGCGTCACCGTGGGGGCACGGGGCGGCAATCAGGGCTTCGCCCTGTTTTATAAGGACGTCCCGCGCCCGTAAAACGGTGGCGAAACCACCCTTTGTGCCCGGCTCCACCAGCAGCAGCGCGCCGGCGGTGCGTTGCCACAGGCGGCGCACCAGCTCCCCGGCTTGCTCCGGCGGCAGTTCGCCCAGCACATAGCAGGCGGTCACCAGGTCATGGGCAGGAGCATCCCACTGGCCGCACAGGTCGGCCTGGGTAAGGGTGGCCCGCCGCAGCGCGTCCAGCGGCGCGTGGCCGGCCAGCGCCCGGGCCAGCGCCAGCATGTCGCCGTCGCGCTCCAGCGCCGCAAAGCTGCCGATGCCCGGCCACTGGGTCGCTGCGGCCCACAGCGCCGTGCCGGGGCCGCAGCCTGTGTCCAGCAGGCTGGCCGGCGCAAAATC
Source organism: Bacillota bacterium (assembly GCA_023410875.1). GTDB lineage: Bacteria > Bacillota > Clostridia > Christensenellales > UMGS416 > JAEYRA01. The sequence goes on from JAEYPH010000033.1 coordinate 9,174, forward strand.
CGGCAGCCGCGCAGCAACGTGGTTCATGGCCGCCCGGCACGCGGCATAGGTCGCGGGCAGGCGGGTGGCGGCATAGGCCGCCACATCAGGCGCGCCCTGCACAAAGCGCCCGCCCTTGGGCGTGCGCTCCCGATAGCGCCGGCTCAATTCCTGTGAATGAGACGCAAGTTCAACGGTCCTGGCGGTTGTTACCTGATCCAGCGCAGCGCGCAAGGATTGCGGCAGTTCCATCGTTCAGCCCTCCGCCGCCCAGGCGGCCAGCACATGGTAGCCGCCCTCGCGGCCCAGTTCCGTCACGCGGGGATAAAGCTCCTCCAGCCGCCGCCGGGCGCTGGGCGCACCCTGCTTTTTCTGCAGCACGATGACCAGCGCGCCGCCAGGCTGATCGGAGCCTGTGGCTCCTGCTCGCCCATGCGACCCGGCGTTCAGCCGCCGCGACGCTTCCTCGAACCACGGGTAATACACGGCCTTGCCTGCCCGCACCGGCGGGTTGCACAGGATGAAATCGAAGCGCCCCTCCACGGCGGCGAAGCCGTCGCTGGGCAGCGCCGTCACTTGCGCGCCCAGGCGCCCGGCGTTCTCCCGCGCCAACGCCACGGCGCGCTCGTTGATGTCGCACAGCACGGCATCGATGGCCGGGTGCATAAGTTTTGCAGCGATGCCCACAAACCCGTAGCCGCAGCCCAGGTCCAGCACGCGGCCATGGAGCTCCGGCACGCTGTCGATCAGTAGCCGGGAGCCAAAGTCCACATGGCCCCGGCAGAACACGCCGGCGTCGGTGATGAACTCATATTTTTTGCCCGCCCATGCCCACACGGCGCTGGCACGGCGGCTGGCGCTCTTGGGGTCAGAAGTGAAGTAATGCTCGCTCATTCGAGTTTTTCCCTTTAAACATGGTATGGCTCATCCTATCACAGCATTGCCGGTTGTGACAACAATGCTGCAAAAGACTTGTAAAAGCTGGCTCCGTTCGCTTGAAGAATGATTTTTGCCGGTATATGATGGAAACATGTCCATTATCGAGATAGCCGGAGGTACGCCGCTAGATGCGCTTGCGCCGTTCGATGGTCATTATGATGCTCGTGATGCTGGCTATGACCGGGTGCGGGCCGGCTCAGCCCGCATTATCCGATGTGGGTGAGCTGCCTTCGGAAATTTCGGAGCCGCTTAAGATGGGCATCGACGAGCCCTTTTCCATCGCCTTGCTCGTAGGCCGCTCCGCGGACGGCCAGAGCAAGGCTACTCTGGATGCGGTCACCCAGGTCATGGAGCATCTGCAAAGCTGCATCAATGCCCTGGGGTAGCGCCTGACCATACAGATCAAGCAAGTCGATCATAGCAAGCTGGTTCCCGCATTGCAGGCCGACATGGCCGGCGGCGGCGCAGCCGATGGCTATCTGGTGGACGCCGCAACGGCGCAGACGCTGCTGAAGCTGCAGCTTACACAGGATGTAGGGCCCGCGCTGCGCCAACGCGCACCGCAGCTTTACGACCGTATCACGGCTCTGCGGAGCACTCCTGTGGCCGGCATCCCCGCTGCGCTGCAATACTGGCCCAAATACCGGCCCAAGGCGCTGTATCTGCGAACCTCGGCGCTGCGGGCCTATGGCAAGCAGATTGTCAACGCCACCGATCTCATGGACTTTCTGCAAAGCGGTCCGTACACCGTGCGGATGACCGGCGGCGGCATACAGTATGTCTTGGACGCGTGGGCCGGGCAGATGGGGTATTATGCGCTTTCTCCCTATGGCTTGCCCGATTATTTCTATGCGCGCATGGACGATCCATCCTGCGCACCGGTGCCGCTGGAGGACATCGAGGGCTTTGACCAATGGTTCCTGCGTTGTGTGGAGTTGCAGACCGCGGGCAAATTGCAGTCCATGTACACCGAGATAGACCCGCAAGGCAGCGGCTACTTCGGCGTACTGACACGGCAGATGGACTTGGGCTATCTGGCGGCGACCGGCGGGAAGGGCAAGGACTATACGGCGCTGGCGCTGAGCGGCTGCACCGCGCCGATGCTGGACCCGTCGGAACCGGTCATTTTGCGGATGCTGGCTGTGCCAGCCGCCAGCCGCCATGCCGGCGCCGTGGCGGCCTTCGCCCAGTGGGCGCTGGCCTCGCCCGATGGCTATACCTTATGCAACTACGGCCAGCAGGATGTGGACTATCGCCTCGTGGATGGCCGCATGGAATACCTGCGGGAGGGCAAGCCGCTGAACGCCGAGGATTGGAAGCTCTACAGCCAGTTCACGCTGCCGGTGGCCTTTGTCTATCGGGGCACGTTGTTCCATAACGACGATCTGGAACGCCCCAGCGTGTATGGCGCGGCCAACGCCGATGATCTGATTGCCCAACTGCAGCCGGTGCAGCCGCCCATCTGGCGCGCGCGGGAGCTGCGGGCCAGCGTCTGGGACTTACAGGAGGCTTTCGATGTCTGCACGCAGCCATACCAGGAAGTGCTGAGCCAGCGGTATTCCAACATTGGCTATATGGTGGCGCGCATCAATGACGTGCCGGAATTCACCCCGGAGCAGGTGCTGGCTCAGATACGGGAAAACCGGCCCAAGCTGGACCCGCTAATTGAGCAACTGGGCAAACAGATCAAGGACATGTTGGCCAAGAACCCCGGCTGACGGGTGCGCGCGACAGAAAGGATGGCAGGCAGGATGTATAAAAGACATCTCCGCATCGCTTTGGCCCTGATATTGGCCGCCGCTCTGGCCAGCTGCGGACCGGCCACCCCTGCCGCTGTTGTGCCCACCGGCAACGCCCAGGCAGCCACGCCGGCCCCGATGGAACCCGCCAAGGCCGTGGTAGAGGAGGCCTTTTCTATTGGGCTGTATTATACGTCGGATGAAAAAGGGCTAGAATCCTTTCGCACGATCGCGGACCACTTGCAGAGCCTGCTGCGCCGGGGGGGCTGGAACGTAGAGCTGCAGGTGGCATTCCTGAACTTCCAGGACGGAGGGGGCGCACAGGACGCGATGTTCATCGCCTATCGCAGTCTGTACGCCGCTGGCCAGGCACCCGACGCGTACCAGGCGGACCCCGCCACGGCCAAACGGCTGAGAGCAGAGGGAATCACCCAGGACCTGTCTGCCGTGCTCCCCCGATCCGCGCCACTGCTCTATGAGAGCTATCGGCCGCTGTTCGCAGGCGCTGTGGACGGCGTCCCCACGAAGGTGTATACGCAGACCAGGGGAGGGCCCATCGTGCTGCTGATGAGCACCCTGGAGCTCAAGGCCTACGGGCAGCCCATCGCCAACGCCGAGGATATATTGACCTTTCTGGAGCAGCGGACCGAGTTTGGTATTGCTGAGGACGACTGGGGCAATGCCGCGATTTGCGATGTCTGGGCGGCGCAGAAAGGATACTATCCTCTTTTCATCGACGGCATGCCCAATTACCTCTACGCCCGCATGGACGACGCCGCCTGCGCGCCGGTGCCGCTGGAGGATATCGATGGCTTCGCGGATTTCTACCGCAGGCAGGCGGCGCTGCGCGCCGAGGGACGTTTGAATTCCCTTTATTCCTATGATCAGGAGAAGAAGATCGGTGGCAGGCTGAGCATGCTGGGCAGTTCGACCGTCGAGGCGAAGCCCTACGAGCAGCGGCTGACCGGGTTGGCCGGCAAGGACACCACGGCGCTGCTGCTGCAGGGCTGCACCGCGCCGACGCTGCCGGCGGACGCGCCCTGTGTGCTGCGCATGCTGGCGGTGGATGCCGGCAGCGGCCGGGCCGACACCGTGGCGGCCTTCGCCCAGTGGATGATGACCGACCCCAAGGGCTATGGCCTGTGCGTCTATGGGCAGAAGGACGTGGACTACCGCATGGTGGGCGACCGCATGGAGTACCTGAACGCCGGCGCGGAGCTTGTACCCGCCGACTTGTCCTATGAGACCGCCGGTTCAGCGTTTTTCCGTTTTCGTGACATCCTGGTCTATAACCCTGCCATGGAGCGCCCCACCGTATATGATGCGTCCAACGTCGAGCAGGCACTGGCCCAGAGCAAGCCGGTGCAGCCGCCTGTCTGGCGCATCCCCGAGCTGCGGGACGGCATGGGGCGGCTGCCCGAAGTTATCAGCACCGCCATGCAGCCCTATCAGGAATTGCTCTACCAGCGCTCTAGGGACATTGGTTATATGGTGGCACAATACAACAACGTGCCGGAGTTCACCCCCGATCAGGTGCTGGCGCAGATACGGGAAAACAGGCCCAAGCTGGACCCGTTGATTTTGGAGTTGGGCAGAAAGCTCATCGATCTGTTGCCATAGAAGGAGGCAAAATACGTATGCGTATCGCCCGTGTGGCAGCAGTTCTGTTGTTGATCATAGCTTTGCTGGCCGCCTGCGGCCCATCGCCTGCCGCCGTGTCCAGAATAAGGGAACGAAAGTAATAAAGAAGCGAGGGAGCCAAGACTCCCTCGCTGGTTGTCTCGTTTTATCTTTTTCCCGTCACACGCAGCCCTGGGCCAGCATCGCCCTAGCCACCTTCAGGAAGCCAGCGATGTTGGCGCCCACGACGTAGTTGCCAGGATGGCCGTATTCACGGGCGGCTTCGTCGGCGGCCTGGAAGATGTCCTTCATGATGCCGTGCAACTTGGCGTCCACCTCGTCGAAGGTCCATCTGACCCGCTGGCTGTTCTGGGCCATCTCCAGGGCGCTGGTGGCCACGCCGCCGGCGTTGGCGGCCTTGCCCGGCGCAAAGAGCACGCCGGCTGCCTGCAGCAGGGCAGTGGCTTCCAGCGTCGTGGGCATGTTGGCGCCCTCGCCCACGGCCAGGCAGCCGTTCTGGATCAGCGCGCGGGCGCCGTCGGCGCCCAGCTCGTTCTGGGTGGCGCAGGGCAGCGCCACGTCGCAGGGCACCGTCCAGATGCCCACGCAGCCTTCGTGATAGGTGGCGCCGGGGCGCAGCTGCACATAGTCGCGGATGCGGCGGCGCTCCACCTCCTTAAGTTGGCGGACGACGGCAAGGTCCACACCCTCGGGGTCGTGGATGTAGCCGTTGGAATCGCTCATGGCCACGACCTTGGCGCCCAGCGCCGTGGCTTTCTGGTGGGCGTAGATGGCCACGTTGCCGGAGCCGGAAATGACGACGGTACGGCCCTCGAAGCCGCCGCGGCCGTTGGCGCGCAGCATCTCCTGCATGAGATACACCAAGCCGTAGCCTGTGGCCTCGGTGCGACCCAGGCTGCCGCCATAGGTCAGGCCCTTGCCGGTCAGCACGCCGCTATACAGCCCGGTGATGCGCTTGTACTGCCCATAGAGAAAGCCGATCTCACGGCCCCCTACGCCGATGTCGCCGGCGGGCACGTCGGTGTCGGCGCCGATGTGGCGGTAGAGCTCGGTCATGAAGCTCTGGCAGAAGGCCATGACCTCGTTGTCGCTCTTGCCCTTGGGGTCGAAGTCGCTGCCGCCCTTGCCGCCGCCGATGCTCTGCCCGGTCAGCGAGTTCTTGAACGTCTGCTCAAAACCCAGGAACTTGATGATGCTCAAATTGACCGACGGGTGCAGGCGCAGGCCACCTTTGTAGGGGCCGATGGCGCTGGAATACTGCACGCGGTAACCCCGGTTTACGCGGATGTGCCCGGCGTCGTCCACCCAGGGCACGCGGAACATGACGACGCGCTCCGGCTCGCACAGGCGCTCCAGAAGGCTGGCCCGCTCAAACTCGGGGTGGCGCTCCAGCACCGGCGTCAGCGCCTCCAGCACTTCGGTGGCGGCTTGCAGGAATTCGGGCTCGGCGGCGTTCTTCGCGCGCAGCGCGTTCAGGGTTTCGGAAACGTAGACGGCGGCGGTGGACATAGCGTCACTCCTAATTTAACGGCATGAGCCGGTTTTGACGAGCTTCCCATAGTGTACCACGTAAAATGCAGGATTCAATACGGAAAATTGCTAAAATTACAATTTTAAGACAAATAAATGCCTGAATATGAAATTTACATGAATCCAAATATCATGATCGGCCGCTGGCGCGCCGTGTTATAATGGGAAGAAAAACGGCGGACGGTGTATGGTAAGGGACAATGCGTTTTACAGGACACTGGCGAAGATTGCGCTGCCCGTGGCCTTTCAGAGCGTTATCGCTCTGTCGGTCAACATGATGGACAACATCATGGTGGGCAGCCTCGGCGAGATCAAGCTCTCCGGCGTGGCGCTGGCCAATCAGGTCACGATCTTTTTGACGTTCTTCATCCGCGGGGCTTCCGGCGGGGCGTCGGTGCTCATCAGCCAGTACTGGGGCAAACGCGACATGGCCCGCATCAAGAGCGTGTTTGGCATCGTGTTCCAGCTGTGCCTGCTGGTCACCGGAATCGCCGTGACGGTCATTCACACGTTTCCCGGTGCGGTCATGGGCCTTTTTACCGATGACGGACGCATCATCGCCGAGGGCACGGAGTTCATCCGCATCGTGTGCTTTTCCTATCTGCTCTATTGCATCACCGACACGATGGTGGGCATGCTGCGCTGTGTCGAGGTCGTCAAGGTGTCGCTGTACATCGCCCTTATCACGCTTGCGGTCAACACGTCCCTAGACTGGATATTGATCTTTGGCAAGTTTGGCTTTCCGGCCATGGGTGTGCGGGGCGCGGCCACGGCAACCGTCATAGCCCGCGCCTGCGAGCTTGTGTTCATCCTGTGCTATGTGTTCCTCGTGGACAAGCGCCTGAGGCTGCGCATCCGCGACCTATTCGTCGTGGAACGTCAGCTGTACTTCGATTTCTTCCGCTACGGCATGCCCATCCTGTTTGGCGATCTGCAGTGGGGCCTCGTTGGCACGTTCAAGGCCACGATCATCGGTCGGCTGGGGCCGGTCATGGTGGCGGCCAACAGCATGACCGAGGTTGTGCTGTCGTTGGGCGCGGTGTTCACCGGAGGCCTGGCCAACGCCGCAACCGTCGTCATCGGCAAGACCGTAGGCGTGGGCGATTATAAGAAGGCCCGGGAGTATTCCAACACGATACAGATCATCTTCTTTGGCGTGGGGCTGCTCATGATGGGCTTGGTGTTCGCGCTGCGCTGGGCGCCGCTGTCGCTGTATCGGGTGAGCGGCGAGACCCACGCGCTGGCCATGACGCTGCTGGCCATCGGCGCGGTGACGATGGTGGGCACGACCTATCACGCCGCGTGCTTTACTGGCATCAACCGCGGCGCTGGCGACGGCAAGTTCGTCTTCAAGGTGGACATGATCTGCGGTTGGCTGATCGTGCTGCCCAGCATGTTCCTGGCGGCCTTCGTGTTCCACTGGCCGCTGCCCATCGTGTTTCTGTGCTCGCGCATCGACCAGTGTTTCAAGTGGCTGATCGCTCTGCTGCGGCTGCGGGGCGACAAGTGGATTCGCAATGTGACGAGGGCATGATGGCAAAAGTAGCTCCAAAGCGAAAACTGAAAGGTGGCTTCGCGCAGGAAAGCGATCTCTACCCTCCGATTAAGGCCTATTTCCAGGCCCAGGGCTGGGACATGAAGGCCGAGGTGGCCCATTGCGATGCCGTGGCCATGAAGGACGACGCGCTGCTGGCCGTGGAGCTCAAGCTGACGTTGAATCTGGACGTAGTGCTGCAGGGCGTGGCCCGCCAGCGGGTAGCGGATCTCGTGTATCTGGCGGTGCCGGCCAAGGGCCGCGCCATGGCCTCGCCGCGATGGGGGGACATCCTCTCCATGCTGCAGAGGCTCAACATAGGTCTGCTGGTCGTATCCTGCGGCCGAGCCGGGGCCGATGTGCAGGAGCTGCTGACACCGCAAGCCGGCCAGAAGGACCGGCAGCGCGCCACCCGGTTGCGCAAGACCACGCTGCGGGAGTTCCAGGGTCGCCGCGGAGACCCCAACACCGGCGGCAGCAACCGCATGAAGCTGATGACCGCCTATCGCCAGGAGGCGCTGCGGCTGGCGGCGCTGCTGGAGGAGCTTGGCCCCTCCACGGCCAAGGCGCTTAAGCCCGAGGGCGAGACCTCCAGGCGCACCTATGTCATTCTAAAGTTGAATCATTATGGTTGGTTTGAGTTTCAGGGCGGCGGTGTGTTCGGGCTGACCGAAGCCGGCCGCGAAGGCCTGCGCCGCTATGCCGGCGCGCTGCCGCAGCCGCCGGAGGATGAGGCTTTCGGCGGGACCATAGAGGATTGATACCAACTGTGGCCCACGTCGCCCGATGATTGGCTGGGGCGCGGTTGCCG
>JAEYPH010000110.1 GCA_023410875.1 Bacillota bacterium
CGCGGCGCCCCCCCACCTGCCGTGGGGGGCGCGCCATTATCCGGCAGGCGGCAGATGACAGTATACCGCCCGCTCGCCGGTCAGTCGCTTTCGGCGGGCTTTTCGCCCTGAGCCACGCTGATCAAAAGGCCCTTATCGCTCTCGGTGTAAGAAACTGTGGCGACGACGCCGTCGGCATTGGAAGCGGTATAGGTCGACACGCCGTCGGATGCGGCCTCATAGCTGTTCTTGTCGAACTTGCTCTTGATATCCGCCAGATAGGGCAGGAAATCCTCCGGCGATACCTCTTCCATCGTGATCATCACGCCGGTGTCAGCCTTTATGACCGAGGTGACCTTGCCCTTTTCAAACTTGGGTATCTTCTTGGCCAGTTCGGAATCCGGCCATTGCGTCCCGCCGATGACCATTTCCGAGCCATCATCACCCTTCACCGTGATCTGATCGCCTTCGATGTCCACATTGTCGCCCAGCACCTTCTCGCCGATGGCCTCGCCGATCTTGTTCTCCACCTGGTTGCGAATGGCACCGCAGCCAGCCAGCGCCAGCACCAGCACAACCGCAAAAAGCACGACCCAAATCTTCCTCATAAAAGCACCTCACCATTTGATCGTTCCATATTATGGGAAAATCCCATGTCTGAATATTGGATTTTGTGCTGAGAATGATACGAATAATGCTCTATGTCAGATTCTGGATATTGGTTTTTCGATACCGGGAGGGCGTCATGCCCACCATGCATTTGAACAGGCGGGCATAATTGCCGCTGTAATCCACACCGCAGGCGGCAAAGGCCTCCCGGATGCTGAAATTGACGTCCAGCAGTTTATCTTTGATTTTGGCGATCTTCACCGTGTGATGGTACTGCAGCGGTGTCATGCCGGTTTCCTTTTTAAAAAGCCTGGAAAAATGCGAACGGCTCAGATGAACGCATCTGGCCACCTCGTCCAGATCGAAGTCGTCCTTCCAGTGGTCTTCCATGTATTTCTTGGCCTGGACGACCTCCTGTTTGCCGTTGAACAGTTTGGAGGTGATGAGCACATGCACGACGTTGCGCAGGCGGGCGTTTTCATCGAAAACGGGGAAGCAAATGATGTTCAGGTAACCGCTGTCGGAACACAGGGCGCCTTTGTCGTAGCGGTCAAGGATCGCCCGCATGGGCATCATCTGGTCCTGAAACTGCACCGTCTCGCCTTGGAAGGACTTGGCGACGGTCTCACGCACGCCGGGCCCCCAATGGTCCAGGATCGGGTCGGACAATATATTGAAGCAGCCGACGACCATTTCCCTTTGCGGGATGTGCATCAGCTTCAGGCTGGCATCGTTGACCAGCACCAGTGTGCCGTCCGGATCGTAGACCTGTATGGCATAGGGGAAGGATTCAAAGATGGCGGCAAGCATGTTCTCCATGGGTATACCACTTCCGGCTGATCCAGCCGGCCGGCCGTCGCGGGTACTGAAGTCTCCGCTTTGCCAGCCTCTATAGGATCAGCGGTAGTTATTCTCTCATGGGTATACACATTCCGTCAAGCCGTGCCGGCTCCGCCCAAACCGCCCTTCGCTGGGCCCCTCTCACGATCTCAGCTCAACTCCAGCATGGCGAGGAACTCTTCCCGCAGACTCGTCCACATGTCATAAGATTGCTCGATCGTATCAGCATTCCCACCCAGCGCCACGATCCGCACAAGCCGCTGCGCGCAATCGGCTGGCTTCTTTTCAAATCCTTCGATGTAGGCAAGAGACCTTTTCCGGCTGGGGAAGTAGCAATGGTTTAGCGCAAACAGTGCCTGCAGGAAGTGATCCATGGCCGCGTCCAGGGTACCGTGATAAAAGAGCACGTCCTTTCTCGCCACAGCCCGCTCGAAGTCCTCACTATCCATAAGCCGGCAGCCATGGTGCTTGGTCAGTTCGCGGGCAAGCCCAGCCGGATACACCAGGAGGGCTTCCTTGAGGCCGGTCAGGAACCCCCGCCGGTCCAGCAAAACATGCATTCCCAGGATGGATGCGCAGCGCCCTGTGGGGTAAAAATAGTTGTCCTCTTTTTCCAAACGCTGTCCGCCGCATATTGCCTGGACATCCCGCTGTGTTTTTTCCAGGGTAAAGTACATCAGGCACACTTCGACACCCTGCAGGCGGACAAAGTCGATCAATCCCCAATATTCACCTTCTACGGTGCCCAGAGAATCGACGCAGATTTCCTCCCCCATGGTTTGCAGCGCGACACGGCGTTTATCCACGCAGGGAAACTCGTCACAAAACAGGAACACGTCGATGTCGCTTTCTCCCGCGACAGGAAGCGCCGGACCGCCGCTCTTGCCGATCGCGGTGATCTCCTCCATGTCGCCCAGTGCGGTTATCAGGTGTTCAAAAGCCACTGCGAGCAATTCTTTCATATGCACTCCTCTATGTTCAATCCTGCGCGCGCTTTTCCGGGTACTGATGCGGATGGGAAAGGCCTTTCAGCTGTGGGATCGGAAATAGCCTTCCATGACGCTGTTGTCGTGGGGCGCATAGAGATCGCGGCCCTGGTCCAGCGCCAGCCGGAAGGCGATTACCTGCACCACCGCCGCAAACTCCAGGCACGCGAACACGCCGCCCAGGGGTCGCAGGTGCAAGTCCGACGGGGCCTGCGCGCCAACGCCCACCAAAAAGCCGTTGCTCTTTTCGATGCGCATGAAGCGGCTCAGTGCCACGGCCTTGTCATGGTCCGCGCCGCCGTCGTCCAGCACGATGACGCAATGGCGGTGGGTGTATCCGTAATTGGGCCCATGGATGCCCTCCTCGACGTCATAGCCGATGGAGATGATCTGCGGCGTTTCCCACACCTTGACCGCGCCCTCCAACGCAACGCCGTGCAGCGCTCCGGAGCCGTAAAAGATGATGCAATCGCTGCGCATCATGCTGCGCCGGTGGTTGTCCAGCCAGGCCATGGCGCTCTCTATCACAGCCGGGATGCCGGCGGCGGCGGCCCGGGCCTGGGCCATGTAGTCTTCATATTGCGCCGCCGACAGCGCGCCGCGCCGGCGGCCCACCTGCATGCCCAGCAGCATCACCGTGAGCGCCGAGGCGCTGTAACCGATGGTGCGCATGGGGTATTCCTCATAGCCGCAATGCAGGTCCAAAAACACGCCGGCCTCGCTGGCGATGGGCGTGGTGGCCGCCTCGGATATGGCTGCCGTCATCCAGCCGCTGTCGCGGGCCAGCTGCAGCGCCTGGCGGGTCACGATGGAAGTGCCGGTTTGAGACAGAAACACATAGAGCGCCCGGGGGTTGCGGGCACTCAGGCTGTGCAGAAATTCGCTGGGCGGCGCGGCGGTCACGCGCAGGCCGCCGGCCCGCTCGGCCAGATAACGCGCCGTGGCGGCCGCGGTGTGGGAGGTTCCCGAGCCCACGAGCACGATCTCGTCCATCTCATCCAGCCGCTGGCCGTAGGCCGCCCACAGCGGGGCAAAGGTTTGCTCGGCGTTGTCCAGTATGGCGTTGAGTATGGCCGGCACTCTCTTGATGCAATCCAGCATGCTTACCATGACGCAGTCGTCTCCAATTCTGTAAATTGTACGTCAGCAGCGCTCAGCCCTGGCAGCGCGCTGCGCATGGCCAGCAGAACCGCCCCCAGGTCTGGCGCGAAGCGCGGTGCCACCAGGCGGGCGCCGCCGGCGCTCACCAGCTCGCCCAGCGGCCCCAGGATGCACGGGCCGCTGCGGAACAGGCCGCCGGAGTAGGAAACCCGGTAGGAAGAGCCGGCCATGCCCAGTTGGGCGGCTACCGCGCCGATGGCCAGCCATAGCTCCTGGGCAGCCTCGCGATAGATGGCCGCGGCGTGGGGGTCGCCGGCGTCGAAAAGCTCCTTGAGCAGCACCTGCAACTGCGCCGTTTTTGCGCCGCTGGGGCCCAGTTCGTGGTTGAGAGGGCCCACAAAGTGCACGTCCTCGTCCAGGGCGAAATGCGTACGGAACCGCTCATAGAGAGCCGTGCGGGCCATGCGCCCGTCGGCCTGCTTGGCAAAGGTCTGTATGAGCCGGCTGCCGATCCAACGGCAGGAGCCCTCATCGCAATAGGCGCCCCAGCCGCCGCTGCGCGCCGCCCTGCCCCGGTCGTCCACGCCAAAGCAGATGGAGCCGGTGCCCGCCACAATGTTGATGCCCGGCTGCAGCGCCAGCGACCCCGCCCAGCCCAGATAGCAGTCGCAATGGCACTGCGCCTTGCCCCGGCCAAAGATCTGCTCACACAACCGATCGATGGTCCGGGCGCTGTCCTTGGCCTCTCCATAGCCGGGGAAGCCCAGCGCCGCGGCGGCTACGCCCTCCACGGTGATGCCCGCCTGGGCGCACAGCGCCGCCACGCCCTCGCGCAGCATGGCGGCAATCTTGTGCTCACCGCTGGACAAAAAGCCGCCGCTGCCGCTCCTGTGCCTCGCCAGTATGCGACCGCGCCGGTCGCACAGCACAAAGGATGTCTTGGTACCGCCGGAATCCACTCCTATGAAATACAATGCTATCTCCTCCCCGCCGTCAGCCGCGATACACATCGGCCAGCAGCCGCAGCCAATGCCCGGCGGTCGTCATCCAGATTTCCTTGTAGGTCGCGTTGTTGGCCATGGGCCAATAGGGCCGGTCCTCATCGGCGCGGGTCTGCACGCCCACGGGCATCTCGCCCACGGTTTCCCCGCACAGCGCGGCATATTGCTGGGCATAGTTGCTGCCCTCGCCGTACATCAGCGACTGGGCAAAGGGGTTCTTGCCCGCGACCCAATAGAGCTGATCCCGGGCGATGTCCAGCAGCTCCCGGTCGGCAAAATGCCGCCCAATGATGGACGCCGCCTTGCCCGATGACAGCAGCACCGCCGTGTTGCCCCGGAAGGAGAACCACACCGGGAAGTGGCGCACGCAGTGCCGCTGGCCGACACGAATGCCGCTGGCCAACTGGGCGCGGTAATGCGCAGCATCGTGCTCATAGGTCGTGTAGACGTGCAGCAGCGGGAAGGTCTCGGCGTCGTCGGCCTCGTCATAGGCGTGCACGCCGGCGGGCAGCATGCCATAGGGCGCGGCGTGGGCGTGCATGGCCTTCCAGTAGCCGCCGTATCGGCGCAGCGCGTCCTCCCACATCGGCAGGCGGGGGTCATCGGGCTGCGTGGCGCAGGCGGCCTGCAGCGCCTGGGCGAAGAGGTGCTCCCGGGATTGGTGGTTGAAGTGCACGATGGTGCGCTTGCTCTCGTCGCGGTAGAAGAAGCCCTGGAAGGGCAGCCCGGCGTCGCCGCTGTCCTGGCAAGCCAGCATCCTGTCCAGCCATCGAGCCGCTTCCAACGCATAATAGCTCTCGCCGGTGGCTCCATAGATCTGCGAGGCCGCCCAACTGGCCGCGGCGTAATACTGCGACAGGCTGGCGTTGTGGGTGTGCTCCATGACGACCCGGGTCTCCGGGCCTACGTCCTCAAAGCGCCGCAGCGCGAACCCGTAGTCGTCCCTGGCGGCGCGGATGGCGACCCAGGCCAGGTCCGGGTCCTCCTGGCGCAGCGCATGGCCCGCATAGGCCTGCACGCCGGCACACAGGAAGTTGTCAAAGGAACGGTTGTGTACCCGGGCCGCGTCGTCGTCAAAATCACCGGCCATGCCGTTGGTCCAGCGGGTCAGGCCTGCGCTGAAGGCGCGGTAGCCATCGCCGAAGCGCATGCGCAGCACGAAATCCAGCCCCCAGCGGGCCTCTTCGATCAAGCGGCGGCATAGCAGCGCATCGTCCCGGACTTCGGAAGCCAACTCCAGCAGCGCCTGCACAACCTCGGCGCTCTGCAGCGTCTGCTGGGAAACATCGCCGGCGTCGTGCCAGCCGCCGCAGTAGGGGGTCGTGACACCGTCATGCTTCGCGAGAATGTCGTGGTGGCAGCTGCTGTGGCCGCCGCCTACGGGGTACCCGCAGCGCTCGGCGTAGATGAAGTTGAGCGCCTTCCACGCGGCCTCCTCCATGACCCGCTCGCCGATGGCAAAGCCGGCTGTCGCAACGCCATCCACCCGCAGGTGGTAGCGCCCCGGCTGTTCATAGCCCGTAAAATCGATCAGGCCGAAGCTGCCCTTGTCGTTGACCAGCGGCTGCAGAGGTCCGGAATACACGACCTCGCCGGTACCCTCTCGCAGCAGCTCGAAGGAACCCTGAGACCGCTGGGCTACGGCGATCTTTTTTCCGCCCAACCAATACCCGGTCGTGGAAAAGCAGACGCTGCCGGTATTGCCCTGCCATCCCAGCGACACGTCGGGCTCGTCCACGCGCTCCAGGCGGATGTCGCCGATTTCAAAGACGAAGTCCTCGCCTCCGAAGCGCTCCTTGCCGTGGCAATCCAGCGTGAAGGACATCTCGGTCACGCAATCCCGCGGCAGCTCGGGAAACTCCCATACGCATTGGTTCTCGCGGTGGTTCTCCAGATTAATGACGTGGAACCCCTCCCGGTGATAGATGTCGGGCACCTTCTGCACGCCGTCGTTGCGCAGGTTCATCGTCAGATAGGGCTTGTGAAAGCCGTTGCAGCGGGGCGTTACCCGGCACACGACGCGGTTGCAGGCCTGCCAGTCCTCACCGTTTAACAGCAGCGCGGCGGTCAGGGAGCTATAGCCCGTGTAGTGCGCCATGGGCACCGCAGGCTCCAGCCGGGCCGGCGCCGTGATGCGCAGCGCCCGGCCGTGCAGCGCGATGCTGCCCACGCCGGTTGCGGTCCAGCGCTCCATATCGGCCCCATCCCACAATGGCCGGCTGGCCAGCACGGGTTTGCGCAGCAGCCGCGCCTCTACGGAGCTTTCCCGATCGGGCTGGAGCAGCATGTGCAGATAGCCCGACTCCACGAGCTGCCGGTGAAACGATTCTCGCATGGTAGCTTTCCTCCCGCCATGAATCAGTGGTTCCTTTAGAATATTCTCTCGTCTTAGCCAACTCCCTGCTTTAGCAGCCAAAGGCCCGGTGAATCCGCTTCACCGGGCCCTGGCACAAAAAGTGTATTGTGTATTCCTGCGTTATTCGTTGAGCATCGTCGTCACGCGGTTCTGTATGAGCCCTGCCACCTCCTGGGCGGTCTTCTGGCCGGAGAAGAAGGCCGGCAGCTCTTCTTTGAGCACCGCCGTGACGGCGCTGTCCACAATCAGCGCGCGGTTCAGCCCGCCGATCTTGGCGGTGGCCAGCGCGATGTCCTCGGCGGTTAAGGGCTTCACCTCGATCTGCTTGTCGCCCATCATCAGTACGGCGCGCATTTTCATGCCCTGGGAACCGTCGGCCATCCGCGTGAAGGCTTCCTCGCAGGCGCTCTTGAGCACTGGCAGGCCCTCCATAATGCCGGACTGCACCGTGTCGGAAAGCATGGTCTTGAGCACCTCAAAGGCCATCTTCTGATCCTTGGCGGCGGTGTTGACGCCTAACAGCATGCCCGGTTCAAAGTCGTGGGCGTCACCACCTTGCAGCGTGGGTAGCGAGCACAGCGCCAGGTCGTCCCCCAGCACCGTGCGGGCTAAGCCCAGCTCCATGGGCGAGCGCAGGTCTACGACGGCATAGGAGCCCTTGCCGTTCATCAGATCGGCGAAGGCCGGCCCCGATTCGGCGTCGGCGGGGGCGGGGTTGGCATCGGTGAGCGCCTTGAACTGCTCCAGCATCTGCACGAAGGCCGGTGAATCGAAGCTGGCCTTGTGAGCGGCGGCGTCCACAAGATCATCGTAGTTGTGGCGCGCATAGCCCACCAGAGTGTCCACAGGGTCCCGGGCGGGGAAGGGCGCGCGCCCGCCGCTCAGGGAGCCGGCCTTGGTCAGGAAATCCGCCATGGACGGCGGGTCGCCGGCGGGCATATCGGCGGCGCGGCCGGCCAGCAGGCTGAAGGTGAAGCTCCCCGGCAGCGCGCTGAGCTTGCCGCCCGCGCGGCAGGCGTCCAGTATGTTTGCGTGGTACAGCGACATGTCCAGCTGGGCCTGCTGCATCAGCGGCGTCAAATCGGCCAGCAACCCCTTGTCCAGATACTTCTGGTAAGGCAGGTTGTCCAGCACCAGGATATCCGCGCCTTTGCCGCTCATCAGATCCGTATTGAATTGCTGGATGGCGTCGCTGTAATCGATGTCCGAATCCGTGCGCTTGAGGCCGGACACCTGGCTGCCATAGGTCTTCAGATCAATGCGGTAGTCCGGATAGGCCTGCTGGAAGGCGGCGATCAGGGATTTGAGCGCCTGAGTCTCCACCAGCGCCGCGATGGTGATCACCGTTTTGGCTTTCACCGACGATGCGTCAGCCAGCGTCAGACGCACCATCTGGTCGCCGGTGCTGCCGTTGGTGGAGAACGAGATGGCCCCGGCGGGGCCGCCCAAGGATACGCCGCCCTTGCCGCTGCCGGCGGACGCGCTGATATAGAGGCTGTCTCCCCCATCGATGGCGAAGCCCAGCAGCGTGCGGGCGCCGTCGCCCAGCGTCGTGTCGCCAAAGTTGCTGAGCGCCGCGCCGGCCTTGCCGTCGGCCCCCAGCGGGTGGATGTCCCGATCGGTCATGGCCAGCAGGCGCTGGCCTTTTTGGTCGTAGAACAGCGCCATGGGCATGCCGCCCTGGGGCTGAACAGAGGAGCGCTCGCTGCCGCTGGCCAGGTCATAGCTTTTCAGCATTGCGCCGTCTCTGCCCTGCTCAAACACCCACAGCGTGCCCTTGCCGTCGCCGGCCAGGATACCCATCATGGCGTTGCCCAGCGTGCGCACGGCGCTGCCGTCCTGGCCGTATTGCACGATGCCCTTGCCCATCACGCACAGCACCACGCCGCCGTCGGGGGCAGCTTCCATATCGGTTACCATCGAAATCATCTGCCCATTGATCATAGGGCCGCCACCTTTGGTGACAGGGCCATTCCCTTTGACCTCGTTGTCCCCGTTGGTCGCGGGGCCTTTGCCACCGGCCGCAGGGCCTCCGTCATCGCCGGAGACGACGGCGGAGTTCTCCGAGCCGGCGGGCCCATCGAGCTTCGGGCTGGACGGCAGGTCGCTCAGCGCGATCGTGCGGCTGGTCTTGCCCTGGGCGTCCAGCACGTGCACGGTCATCACGCCGTCCTTGGGGTTGGCCAGCGCGTACACGGAACCGTCGGCGCCCAGCGCCATGCGGCTCACGGTGTCGGTCACGTCGGTGTCCACGGAATTCTTCTTGCGGCCCTGCTGGTCATAGGTCGTCACAGCCAGCGGTTTGCCGCTGGGTTGGCTGGCGGCCACCAGCTCGCCCTGGGCGTTCACCGCCGTGCCGATGAGGCCCGGCATCGTGTTGCCATCGAAGGCCTGCTCGATGTAGGCCTTACCCTGGGGTGTGCCCTGGTTGTTGTTCTGGGCGTTGGGGCCCTTGCCACCGCAGCCGCCCAGCAGCCCACCCATGATCATGAGCGCGGCCAACATTCCTGTCTTCCACTTCATTGTCTGCATTAACGGTTCCCTCCTTGTATATTTGCTCGTATTCCATAACGTTTATGGGGTTCTATCCGGCTGCCCAGGGCCGCAAGCCAGTCGCACAGCGCCCCGCGGCGGGGCCACAGCAGCCACAGGCACAGTGCCGCCGCGTCCACACCCAGCGTGCCGGCCAGGGCCGCGCCGGGCAGCTGTGCCCAGCCCAGCGCCAGCAGCCCCACGCCCACGGCCAGCGCCAGGCCCAAGCCCAGCATCGGTACATCCAGCATGCCACGCCCGGGCTCTCCCCTGGCGGCGCAAAATGCCTGCCGGGCATGCATCTGCGCCATGGTCAGCGCGGCCAGCGCCGCGCCGGCGCCGGCCGCCGCCGTGAGCCACACGCCCAGCCCGTTGGAGCGCACCCGCAGCAGCGCCCACCAGGGCCGCTCATAGCCCCACGCCGCCAGCTGCCGGGCGGCCTCGCTCTCGACCAGAGCGCCGTAGAAGCCCAGGTCGATCCACGAATCCGGCAGATAGCGGCCAGGGAGGCTGACCCGCAGCCCCGCCCCGGCCCACAGCGCGGCTGCCACCCCGGCGCACAGCGCCAGCAGCACAGCCGTGCCCACGGCCTGCCCCAGCAGCGCCGGCCACGCCTGGGAGAAGTACAGCCGTGCCAGCGTCTGCCGGGCATGCGCCACAGCGCCGCGAGCCACCCGCACCCAGAACAGCGCCAGCAGCACCGCGACGCTCACGGCCAACGCCGCCGTGGGCACGCGAATCAGCTGGTCTTGCAGGCCGGCCTGCTCGCCCAGGTCTTCCAGCAGCCAATCGCCGCCCACGCCCAGGCCGGCCAGCGCGGCCTGCACCGCCTGCAGGCTCTGGCCGCCGGGGGCTCGCTCCATCAGTGCGTCCAGCCCGCCGATTTTCATGGCGCCGGAGGCGATGATCTCCGCACCGCTCACGTACACCGTAGGCCCGTCGCCGCCGCACAGCGCGCCCAGCAGCCCCTCCCGCGGCGCGCTGACGCCGCACACCTCGTAATCACGGCCATCGCAGCGCACGGTCATGCCCACGGCGTTCACGGTGCCAAAGAGCTGCCACGCCACGTCGGCGCTGAGAACCGCTGCGCTGCCGCCTGCCAGGGGCAAAAAGCTGCCTGACAGCATGGGCACCGGGTGGGCGTCGGCAAAGCCGCCGTCGCACGCGATGACCTGCGCCTGGGCCTGGGCGCGCTCGGTGGAGACCTGCTGCTGCGCCGCGGCCCACCAGCTCACAGCCGCGCCGCCCAACGCCTCGCGCAGCTTGCGCACATCGTCCAGCGTGAGTGCGCTCAGGCTGTCGCGGGGCGCGGTGGCGGCAATGTGATCCCGCGCGCCGCCGTGGGCAGCCTGCCACGCGCCCAGCGCTCCCATCTGCGCGCACACCATCAGCGCCATGCCGACCCACAGCAGCGCCCACAGCCCGGCGCGCCCGCGGCGGCTCATGGGGCCACCAGCACGGCGTCGCCGCTATCCACGGGCTTGTCCGCGGCGGTCACCACCGAATCCATGGTGTTCAAGGGCCCGCTGACCGCCGTGCGGAAGTTGTCCGAATCCAGCACCGCCACGTCCACGCGCTCCAGCTCGTTGCGGTTGCCCAGCGGCGTCTTGCGCTGGCGGCTCACAAGCACATAGGTGCCGGCGCTGTCCTCGCGCAGGGCGCTGTTGGGCACGGTTGTGGCGTAGGACTGGGTCTTCTGGGAATAGCGGATGTCGCCGTGCTGGCCGGGCAGCGCGGAGCTTGCCGCCACGCCCTGGGCATCGGCGTCAAAGAGCAGCGTCATGCGCTCGCCGGGGCGCTCGTCGCTTTCACGCTTCTCCCGCAGCGTGGCGGCGACGCGCTGGGACGCGCCGCCCGGCAGCACGTCCACCTGCACGCCCGGCGAGAGCAGCTCGGCGTTTTCATAGCTCATCTCCACCGAGAACTGCAGGCCCTGCCCGGCATCCATCATCGTGAGCATGGGTTGCGAGGACGATATCTGCGCGCCTTCCTGGGCGTTTACGCTGAGCACCCGCCCGCTGACCGGCGCTTTGACCTCTCCGGCGGCGGCCAGGTCGCTCTGCAATCCGGCGATCTTGTCCTTCTGCGCGGCGATCTCCAGGTCCATGTTTTCCAGCTCCAGCTGCCGGCTGTCCTCCTGGCTGGCGTTCTGCTTCTTTTGCTGGTTCAGTTGCGCCGTGGCCACCTTCACGGCGTCCTCGTCGGCGCGCACCTGAGCGGTCAGTGTGTCCACCTGGGCGGAGTCTTCGGCGAGCTTCTGTTTGGCGGCGTCCAGCGCGGCCTGGGCAGCGGCGGTGTCGCCGCCCTCGGCTTTGGCCTTCTCCAGCGCAGCCTTCGCCCGGTCCACGGCGTCCTCGTCCCGCTCCACGGCCTTCTTGGCCGCCGAGAGCGCCGCCTTGTCGCGGCTGCGCTTGTCCTTGGCCTGGCTCAGCGCCACGTTCTGCTGCGTATAGTCCGGCGCAACCGTAAGCGCCGCCTTGTCGCGGTTGTTCTGCAAGCGCTCCAGGCTACGCTGCTCGGCGGCCAGTTGGTCGGCCAGGTCGCCTGTGTCCATCACGGCCAGCACGTCGCCGGCTTTCACCACGTCGCCGGCCTGCACGCGCAGCTCCTGTATCTCGCCGGCGGCAGGCGCGTTCACCGTGACCGTTTGCCGGGCCTGGAACACGCCGTCGGCGGAAATAACCTTTTGCAGCGTGGCGGCAGAGGGCGCAGCCAGCTTGACCCGGGCTAGCGCCAGGTTGTTCAGCGTGCGCGAGAAGAACGTCAGCGCCACCATCAGCGCCGCAAAGCCCAGCACCAGCGCGCCGGCAGTCTTGCGCAAGGGTCTTTTTTCATGGGTGATTAGCATGGTCGAATCCTCCATTTTCGCGGTCGATGCTGCGGCATCGACCGCCATGTGTCAATCCTTGATGCTGCTCATCTGGATTCCCTCTACGAGGTCGTCATAGGCGTAGAGGAACACCAGCAGAATGGGCAGCAGAAACAGCGCCGACGCCGCAAAGGCCACGCCAATGGCTCCGCTGGTCAGCCTGGTCAGGAACAGCGACAGCGGCTGCAGGTTGGCGTCCTTCAAAAACACGATGGGCTGTTCCACCATGCTCCAGTTGTCGATGAAGCTCAGCGTGGCCAGCGATGCCAACGCCGGCCGGCACAGCGGCAACACGATGCGCAGGAACACGCCTAAGTGGCCGGAACCGTCCAGCCGGGCGGCCTCCACGGTCTCCATGGGTACATACGCCATGAATTGCCGCAGCAGGAACACGCCAAAGGTCGCGAACACGCCGGGCAGCACGATGGCCTGGGCCGTGCCCAGCAGCCCAAGCCGGTCGGCCATCAGATAGTTGGGCACCAGCGTGACCTGGAAGGGCATCAGCATCGTCAGCAGATAGGCAAAGAACAACCCGTTGCGCCCGGGGAAGCGCAGCACCGCGAAGGCGTAGGCGGCCATGCTGCCCACCAGCAGCTGCCCGGCCACGATGGGCAATGTGAGCTTGACCGAATTCCAGAACATCATCAGATACCCGGTGCTGCCGATGAGCACCGTGTAATACTGCTGCACCGTGGCCATCTCGGGGATCAGCCGCAGCGCCGCGAAGCCCGCAGCGCCGCCGGAATCCACCGAGCGCAGGCTGCCGTAGGCTTCCAGAATCTCCGCCTCGCCCATGAAGGAATCGGCAAAGGTCATGACGACCGGGAAAACGAAGGCCAGCGCCAGCACCCACAGCGCCGCCGTGACCAGCACACTGCCCGGCCGCCGAGTGCGCCGCTTGCTTTTCTGCCCTCCCGCGGGCCTTAACCCCTTCACAGCTGCCGGCGATTGGCCAAGCGCACCGCCCATACCATCGCGCCCACCAGCGCCGAAACCGCCAGCGCCATCCAGAAAGCCGCGCTGGTCAGCTTCTGTATGTCCAGCGAGGCGAACATGTTGTTCATGAAATGCTGCAATGTATAGATGCTGTCGTGGGGATGGCTGCCGGCCAGCAGATACACCTCGCGGAACACCTTGAAGGAATTGACCATGGCCATAACCGCGACGAACAGCGTCGTGGGCAGCAGCCGCGGCCACACGGCAATCCGGAACTTGGCAAAGCGCCCGGCGCCCTCCAGCTCGGCCTGCTCCAGGAATTCCTGGGGGACAGCCGTAAGCGCCGACATGTAGAGCACCATGCCGTAGCCGGCGTTCTTCCACAGATACAGCAGCATCATGACCCAGCGGGCCCAGCCGCTCTTGAGCCAATCCACCGGCGCGATGCCCCATGTGGCCAGCAAGCCGTTGAGAGCGCCGCTGCCGTCGAAGAGCACCTGCCACACCAGCACCACCGAGGCCACCGGTATGACCATGGGGCTTAAGAACAGCGCCGAGAGCGCGCCGCGGCCAGGCAGCCGCCCATGCAGCGCCAGCGCCAGCAGCAGGCTTGCGGCCAGCAGCGTCGGCACGCCCACGGCGGTGAAGATCGCTGTGTTGAGCGCCGCCTTCAGGAAGGCGGCGTTGCGGGCCAGCGCGATGTAGTTGGCCAGACCCACGAAATGCCCGCCGATGGGGCTGGACTTAAGCGACAGACCGAATGCCTGAACAAAAGGGATCAGATAGAACAGCGCGAACCCGCCCAAGCTGGGCAGCAGGAAGGCCGCCGCCCAGATCGCCTCGCGCCGTGCGGCGCGGCCGGCGGGCGCTCGCCGCGGATGTGTCGTCGTCATTGCACCTCCCGAACCGGCGCAGTTCGCCGGTCAACGCTGCCGATTATCGCATCGCATTCTTGAAAGTTCCTGTAAAAATAAAGAGTTTTTCAAAAAAGCGGTGCTATACTGATTTCAAACAAAGCTGAAAGAGGATGCGCCGATGCGGATTCTGCTCGTGGAAGACGACCCCTGGATGTGCAACGCGCTGCAATATCATTTAAAGAAAGAACATTACGCCGTGGACACCGCCCAGGACGGTGAGACGGCGCTGGAACTGGGCTTGAGCGCCGAATATGACATGGCGATACTGGACCGGATGCTGCCAAAGCTGGACGGCCTGACGGTGCTCAAGCGCCTGCGGGCCGCGGGCAAGAGCTGGCCGGTGCTGTTTCTGACGGCCATGGACGAGGTGTGCGACCGCGTGGACGGCCTGGACGCCGGCGCCGACGACTATCTGGTAAAGCCCTTCGCGACCCAGGAATTGATGGCGCGGGTGCGGGCCATGGCCCGGCGCGCCGGCGAAGCGCTGCGGGAGGACTGCCTGCGCTTTGATGACGTGGCGCTGTACCCCCGCAGCGGCACCGTGCGCCGGGGCGACCGGGAGATGAGCCTGACACCCAAGGAAACGCTGCTGCTGGAACTGCTGGCCCGCAACCGGGGGCAGGTGATCCCCCGAGGGCTCATATTGGACAAGGTGTGGGGCACGCTGGACAGCGTGGAGCCGGGCAACGTGGACAGCTACATCCACTTCCTGCGCGGCAAGCTCGCGCAATTGGGTTCGCAATGGCGCATCGCCACGGTGCGCGGCCTGGGCTTCCGGCTGGAGCGGCCGGAAAAGGAGTAGCATGTTCAATAGGCTGAAATGGAAGATGGCTTTGCTCAATGTGCTGGTGGCCGGGCTCATCCTGCTGACGATGGCCGCGGCGGTGTTTTGGTTCTTGCGCGCCAACATCATCAGCCAATCCAAACAGGGTATCGCGATCATGTCTCAGCAGATCGCCCGGTTAAGCCTGCAGGGGCCGCGCTCCGCGGGCGAACTGCAACTGGCGGCGGAATACGGCCCTTTTATCGTGTTGGGAGACGCAGGCAACGGGCAGGTGATGACCATAGACTACGGCAGCGGGCTCACCGGCGCGCAGCGTGCGCAGCTTATACAGCAGGCACAAGAGCTGGCGGCCATGCAGACCCAAATCCAGACACAGACCTTTGTGACTCCCAATGGAGAAAAAATACAAATGATGGCCAAGCTGCCCGGTTACAACCAGTTGCGGGCAGCCGGCCGCAGCTTCCGCAGCAGCGTGATATTCTCACCTCTGGATGGGGGGACCTACTACATCTTTCAGGACCTGCGCCGGGAGCAGGCTCAGCTGTGGCGCATGGGGCTGACGCTGGCGGCCTGCGTGCTGGGCGCACTGGGGCTCACGCTGCTGGGCGGACTGTTCCTGGCCGGGCGGGCGCTGCGGCCGGTGCGCACCGCCTGGCAGAAGCAGCGGGAGTTTGTGGCAGACGCGTCCCACGAGCTGCGCTCGCCGCTGGCGGCGCTGCGCTGCAGCCTGGACGTGGTGCTGGACGAACCCGCCGGCCTGCCCGAGGACAAGCAGCTCTATCTTCGGGGCGTGGCCGAGGAGGCCGACCGCATGACGGTGCTCGTGGATGAGCTGCTGCTGCTGGCCCGGGCGGACAGCGGAACCACTCCCTTGCAACGGGAGCGCACACAGCCCGACGAGCAGGCGCGCGTCGCCGTGCACCTGATGCAGCCTCTGGCCGCCAAGAAAACGATCACGCTGCGGCTGCAGGGCGAGGCCTGCCCGGCAATCATCGGCGACGCCGAGCGGTTGCGCCAGGTGTTCGTGCAGCTGCTGGACAACGCGATTAAATACACGCCCCCCTGCGGCAACATCACCGTGACCACCGGGGCCCAGCGGGACCGCGCCGTTATAGAGGTGCGCGACGACGGCATCGGTATTTCCCCCGAGCATCAGCAGAAGATCTTCGAGCGCTTCTACCGGGTGGACCGCGCCCGCACGCCCGGCGCCGGCGGCCACGGCCTGGGCCTGCCCATCGCCCGATGGATCGTGCAGCAGCACGGCGGCACGCTGAGCGTGCGCAGCGCGCCCGGCCAGGGCAGCGCGTTCACGGTTTCGCTGCCGGCGGCGCGCTAGCGCACTTTCTCCTACCGGGCAGACAGCTTCCTGTACAGCACCCACAGCCACAGCAGGCTGACACCCACCCCCGGGAAGAAAAGATACAGCGGTCCGGCAAGCATCGCGCCCATCCAATAGGCGGGGAACACGCCCGCCGCCATCGCCCAAGGCGAAGCGGTCAGAAACGGAATGACGGCCGGCAGCAGGATGACCCCCAGCATCTTGGATACGGCGAGGCCTTCCACCTTGTTGCCAGCAAAGGCCAGCAACAGCAGAGCCGAGGATGATGCGCACAGCCCCCCGACCAAGGCGATTGCCAGCACCCGCACCAGCGCCGGGTGGCTCAGCGAAAAGGCCGCCATCAGCAGCGGCGCCACGGCGACGCTCCACAAAACGGGCAGCGAAAGCCGCGACACCAGATAGCGCACACCGCCCACCGGCGTCACGGCATAATACGCTCCAACCCCCTCGTCGCGCTCATCCAGCATCAAAAAACCGCTGAGCATACCCGCCATCATCGGCGTGAGCATCAGCGTCAGCATGTCCGCCAGCGGGTACCAGGGCGAAAGATCCAACGCGAAGGCCGAACGCAGCAGCGGTGACAGCGCCGGCAGCCCCAGCCCCAGCGCGGCGCCCGCCAGCCATGGGGCGATCAGCAAAAGCAACAGCATCGCGTCCCTGCGAATCAGACGAAAGCCGCCCGTCATCAATTTCAGCATTCTTTATGCCACCCCTCCCTCCAGGCGTCCCAGCGCCGCCTTGAGCCTTCGGTCCGCCGCCAGGAAAGACCCGGCTAGCCACCCCGCTAGCCCAATGACCGCCCAGGCTGACGCCGGGCCGCCGGCGGATTGCTGCACCAGCCGGAGCACGACGCTGCCGGGGAAAATCTCCAGCGGCGGGAAGGAAATGCCAAACAGCAGCAGCAATGGCGGAACCAGCAACAGCCCTTCCCACAGCCCGTCGATGCTCAGGAATGCGTTCATGCTCCTCAAGTTCACCGAGATGGACACGCCGATCAGCGTGAAGCACGCGCTGCCGAGGAACAGCGCCGGCAAAAGCCGACCGAACCGGATGCCCGGCACGCCGCTGCCCAGGGCGATCAGGCAGCCTGCCAGCGTGGACAGCAACCCCAGAGAGGCAACCTTGGACGTAAGATATTCCCAGGGACGCAGGGGCGAAAGGAAAAGCGCGTCCAGCAGCCCCTCACCTCTCTCCAGTTGCAGAATGCCGCCAATGAAGAAGAACCCCAACAGCGCCGGGTCCGAGAGCAGCACCGCCACCAGCGCCGTCTGCCGCCAGGCCTCGGGCAGCAGGCGGACAAGAGCGATGAAGCCCACAACCAGGAATGCATAGATGAAATAGAATCCATAGCGCCACTGGTAGCGCACATCCGCCCGAAAGGCGTTCACAAGCCTGTTCACTCCAAGCGCCTCCCCGTAACTTCGATGAACAAATCGTCCAGCGATGGCTCCAGCGTGTGCAGCGTCTCCAGCTTGCCGTCGGCCAGCAGCTTCATGAAGCGCTGGTCGTCGTTCAGCGTCTTCAGCGGCGTTTCTGCCTCTCTGAGCGTCTCCTCCCGCCAACCATAGCGCACCGCCCGGTCGCCGGCCCGCAGCCGCAGGTTCACCGGCGTGTCCATCAGGCGTATCTCCCCATCCACGATGAAGGCTACACGGTCGCACAGCTCCTGCGCTAGGTGCATGTCGTGGGTCGTCAGCAGTATCGTGCGGCCCAATTCCTTCTGCTCGATCATTATGTCCTTCATGATCCGCGCGCGGGCAGGGTCCAGCCCGGCGGTCGGCTCATCCAGGAACAGCACGTCCGGCCGGTGCATCAGCGCCCGGATGAAGTTGAGCCTCATCTTCATGCCCTTGGAATAGCCGGAAACCCGCGTATCCATGTCGTCTCCCAGTTCCAGGCGCTCCATAAGCTTCCCGGCATCCTCACAGGGGCCGCGGTAGAGCGAGGAAAAGAACCGAAGGTTCTCCCTGGCCGTGAATTTGCCATAGAGGTTGGGCACCTCCATGGCCACGCCGATGCGCTGATAATAATCCCGATTCTGCTCGCGCACCTCTCGGCCCAGCACCTTCACGCTGCCGGCGTAGCCCTTCAATATGCCGGTCAGTATCTTCTGCGCCGTGGATTTGCCTGCGCCGGAAGGCCCCAGAAAGCCGAAGATCTCGCCAGGTGCAGCCGTAAAATCCATACCGCGCAGCACTTCCTGTTTGCCTCCCGAATAGGTGAAATGCAGTGCTTCCACTTGAATCATGTCCTGCCTCCCTGGAACATCTGTGCGGCCATGGCCTGCACCATAAATTCAAACGCCTCGTCGGCCCACTGCTCCCCCACTTCCTTGCGGTGCAGGGTGCCCAGAAAGAGCATCCTGAGCGCGGCGGAAACCATCTCCGGCTGCAGGGCCACCTCATCTCCCAGCAGAGCCTGCAGACGGCGGACCGAATCGTTGTCCATCTCGATATGCCGCTCAATCCTCTGCGGCGGAATGCGCCTCAGCAGCAGCTCGTAATCCTCCCCGGCAAAGGAGAACAGCCAGGGTTTGGCGACAAAACCCCGGTACATGCGCGTAACGGCTGACACGAAGCCTTCCCGCCGGGTGGGCGCTGCGGCCACCTGTTCCAAGATGGCCTGATGAATGCGGGCCTGCTCCCTCTCCAGCGCGTCCAGGAACAGCATCTCCTTGCTTTCAAAAAACAGGTAGAACGCGCCTTTGGAGATACCCGCCGCCCTGGCAAGCTCCTCAACGCTGGTCTTGCGGATGCCCGTGGTGGCCAGGAACTGTTCCGCCGCGTCCAGCAGCCTGGCGTGCACGAGCTCCTTCTCCTGGGCGGAAAACGCTTTGGGTGACATCGGAGGAATCCCTTCTGTGACCATTATTTATACTTCGGTCATACGTATCATAGTCCTTCTTCTTAGAACTGTCAATACAGCCCAACTCGTATCTGGTGCGCGTTTGCAGACAAACAAAAAAGGCGGGGAGTTCCCGCCTTTTTGAAGGACACACTGTGTCTTGTTTTTATCCGCCGAACATCGCCAGCAGGAAGCCCGCCGCCACGGCCGAGCCGATGACGCCGGCCACATTGGGCCCCATGGCGTGCATCAGCAGATAGTTGCTGGGGTTGGCCCGCTGGCCTTCGATCTGGGACACCCTGGCTGCCATGGGCACGGCGGACACGCCCGCCGAACCGATGAGCGGGTTCACCTTGCCGCCGGTCACCAGATACATGAGCTTGCCCAGCAGCAGCCCGCCCACGGTGCTAAAGCAGAAGGCGAAGAGGCCCAGGCCGACGATCATCAGCGTCTCGGGCTGCAAGAACGTGTCGGCATTGGCTGTGGCGCCCACGGTGACGCCCAGGAAGATCGTCACGATGTTGATGAGCTCGTTCTGTGCGGTCTTGGAGATACGCTCCACGACGCCCGCCTCTCGGAACAGGTTGCCCAGCATCAGCATGCCGATGAGCGGCGCCACCGAGGGCAGCAGCAGAATCGTAATGATCGTTACGATGATCGGGAAGAGGATCTTTTCCAGCTTGGACACTTCGCGCAGCTGCCTCATCTGGGTTTGCCGCTCCCGCTTGGTCGTGAGCGCACGCATGATGGGCGGCTGGATCAGCGGTATGAGGGCCATATAGGAATACGCGGCGATGGCGATGGCCGGCAGCAGCTTGGGGGCCAGCTTGGTCGTCAGGAAGATGGCTGTGGGGCCGTCTGCCCCGCCGATGATGCCGATGGATGCCGCCTCCTGCGGCGTGAAGCCCAACGCCGTGGCCACCGTAAAAGCACAATAGATGCCCAACTGCGCGGCGGCCCCCAGCAGCAGGCTGGAAGGGTTGGCGATCAGCGGGCCAAAGTCCGTCATCGCGCCGACGCCCAGGAAGATGAGCGAAGGATAGATGCCCAGCTTGACGCCTTGATAGAGGTAATACAGCAGCCCGCCCACCGCTTCCACATGGCCATCCTTGATTACCGGCTCGGCCATGAGGCCGGTGATGGGCAGATTGGCCAGCAGCATGCCAAAGGAGATGGGCAGCAGCAGCAGCGGCTCAAACTTTTTGCCGATGGCCAGATAGATCAGCACGCAGGCGACGACGATCATGATCAGGTGCGGGATGTCCATGCTCAAAAATCCCGAGCTGTTCCAAAGGGTTTTCAGTGTTTCGACGAAATTCATCCCTGAGCGCCTCCTGCTTCCTGGTCCAATGCCTTGATGGATTTGAAATAGAGTTCCTCCGGCTCACAGCACATCTCCTCACAGACGATGGCCATGATGAGCGCCGCCGTTTTGTCATCCACACCGATGAGCCTGATCGGTTCGTCCGCAACCAGAACCGGCACATCGGAGGCGACGCAGGCGGGCGCCTCCCGGGGAGCTTCCTCGGCGGCCTTCTTGGCCGTGGAGCGGCCGAGAAGCATCGACTGCAGCCCGACAAGCAGGCTCAGGCCGATGAGCACAATAAAAACCACCGAGATGCCAAACAGGCCGACATACAAGCTTTCCAATACCGACATCGAATGTACCTCACGAACCCTTTCTGATGGAATAGGAGCGCAACAGATCTTTTTTACCATACAAAAGGGAACCTGCTCAAAGCAGGCTCCCCACCCTTGGAGCCGAATCTTGAAGCGGCTGCGCCGCCCAACCGAACACGAATTGCCTTTGTGATTTTTTTCATTATATCAGCAGACAAAAGGATTGACAATATGAGGTTATCTTCCGCGCTTCGCTTCTATCAACATTTAACACGTCGCCGATGATGTCACAACATCATCGGCGACGTGCGATAATCGCGTTGCTAAGCAGGCCGCACCCCACTCCGACAAACAAGCCTGCAAACAATCCGATCACTGCGGTGTACCACTGGTGGCCGATCAAGTACCCTGCCAGTGCCCCGAATGTCAGACCAAGCACCAGGAACGCCGCGTAGAAAAGGCCGATGGATTCTCCGTTCTTCGCGTACCATTCTGCGTCATGCATATACTCCTGCATGCCAAAACCCTCAAACTCCTTGGCAAACTCCTCAAAGCTGGCCTTGAGCTCCGCCTCGTCGAACTTCTCCATCGTGATGCGCAGCGCCTCTTCCTCGCTGTACCCCTCCAGCATCAGGTCTGCCAGGCCGTCCTTCAGATAGGTCCTGATCTCCTCGGCGAAATCAGATCTGCGGCTGGGCTTCAGGCTGAACTTATGCTTGTATTTGCGCACCTTGCGCTGCAGCTTCTCTCGTTTCTGCTCATACTTGGCTTGAAGGTGTTCCTTATAGGTCATGTCGTCCTTGTCGGTATAGCCGGCCTTCCTCGCCACGCGCTCCACCAAGCTGTCTATGCTCTGCATGGATTCCCGGCTCAGATCATGGTTGTTCATCGTCACCCACCCCTTTCAGAAACAAATCCACAATGTCCTTGAGTTGCTCCCATTGCGCTTTTCGCGCCCGCACATAGGCGCGCCCATCCGGCAGGATGCTGTAATACCTTCTTCTGCCGCCTACGCTCTCATCGCCCCAGTAGGAAGAGATCAGGCCGTTCTGCTCCAGGCGCTTGAACGCTAGATACAGCGTGCCCTCCTTCATCTCAAAACGGTTCTGCGTCTGCTCCTTGACCCGTTTGGCCAGCTCGTATCCATACAGGTCCCTGCCAAAGAGCATGGAGAGTATGATGATGTCTATGTAGCCTTTGAGCATTTCCCTTTCGATATCCAATCGCCTTTCCTCCTATGAAACAGCCTTGCGGTAAACGCGAGTCGCCCACCACAGCACGAACGCCGTCAGCGGCGCCATCACGAGAAACGCCTGCAGCACCTTGACGCTCACGATCATGCCGCCGCCCAGCACGCGGGCCGCTTCCACGGCGTAATACATCGGGTTGAAATGGGCGACCGTCACCAGCCACGCCGGACCCATGGAGAGCGGCAGCAGCACGCCGGCCAGCAGCGTAATCGGCAGCTGCAGCGATGTCACCACGGCGGCAAGGCTGCCGATGTCCTTTAGGATCAGGCCCAGCGATCCCGACGCCGCCGACACGACCGCCGTGAGCAGAGAAAGCAGCAGCAGCAACACGGCCAGGCCCGCCCAGTGCAGCCGGAAGCCAAACAGCGACGCCGCGAGGATCACCAGCAGCGCCGGCGCCAGGAACATCACGACATCCCGCAGCACCGTGCCCATGAGCAGCGAAAACCGGCTGGCCGGCGTGACCCGCAGGCGCTCCACAACGCCGCTCTGCACCTCCCACACGACAACCCAGCCCGAGCCCATACCCGCCCCGAAGGCCATGAGCGCCAGGATACCGGGCAAAAAAGAATCCAGCACATCGCCCATGCCGAGCATGGGCCGGGTCAGCCCTCGGAGCAGCGGCGCAAACAGCGCCAGATACAAAAGCGGCGTAGACAGCCCGGAGGCGATCCAGGCCGGCTGCCTCAGCGTTTCCAGCACCTTCCGGCGGAACAGCAGCAGCGTATCGCGCAAGACCTTCAATGTGCTCCCTCCCCGCTTGCCCCGGCGTCGCGCAGCGACCTGCCGGTGTGCTTTAAGAATACGTCGTCCAGCGTCGGCTGGGAGATCATCGCCGTTTGCGGCGGTATCCCCCGGGCCTGCAGCAGCTCGAGGATACGCGGTATCGCCTTCACGCCATCCTCCACATACAGGTGCAGCGCATCCTTCTCCACGTGAATTTCCCGGAGGAACGGCTGGCCGGAGAGCCTCTGGCGGGCTTCCTCCACCGTCTCTGCCTGGCCATACCGCACGATGACGGCGTCGCCGGCGATCTGCCGCTTGAGCTCCTGCGGCGTCCCCTCGGCGATGATCCTGCCATGATCCATGATCGCCAGGCGGTCCGCCAGGGCATCGGCCTCCTCCAGATAGTGCGTCGTCAGAAACACCGTCGTGCCGGCACTCCGGAGCTGGCGGATGTGATCCCACAGACCGGCGCGGTTCTGCGGGTCCAGGCCCGTGGTCGGCTCGTCCAGGAACAGCACCTGCGGCCGGTGCACGAGGCCCAGCGCCACCTCCAGCCTGCGCTTCTGCCCTCCCGAATACGTCCTGGCGATTCGGTCTATGAAATCGCCAAGAGCGAACATCTCCATGAGCTCCTCGACGCGCGCCTGTGCCTGCGGGCGAGCCAGACCATAGAGCTGTGCCTGCAGCATCAGGTTCTCCCGGCCCGTAGCGGCCTGGTCCGCCCCGCCGGACTGGCTGACGTACCCGATGCGGCGGCGCACCTGCTGCGCCTGCCTGCTCAAATCCAGGCCGGCGATGGTCGCCTCGCCCCCATCGATGGGCAGCAGCGTCGTGAGCATCCGAAGCGTCGTCGTCTTGCCCGCGCCGTTGGGGCCTAGAAATCCGAAGATCTCCCCCGCCTTCACGGCCAGCGTTACGCCGCGCACCGCTTCCACGGTTTCCTGCTTCCCCTTCCTCTTTTGCACAAAGCTCTTCCTTAAGTCCCGCGTTTCAATCGCATATACCATCGCTCCGCCTCCGAAGTTGCATCCATCCTTGCTACGCGATCCATTATAATTCTATGTACTCTGTATTGCAAGGTATAATTCTGTGCAATGATATGATTCAGATCGTTCAATGACATTGCAGGGCGTCCGGTTATACTGTTAGCTGAAGAACCATCGAAAAAAGCGAAGGAGGCGCGCGTGATGCTCTATGGCAGCGAGCGCAATTACGGATGCCGGTTTCTGGAGGTCAGCCTGCACGGCTTGCGAACGATCATATTGGAAAACGAGGTGCTCCGAACGGTCATCCTGCTGGACAAGGGCACGGACATCATCGAATTCACCCACAAGCCCACGGACACCGGCTTCATCTGGCGCAGCCCTCTGGGCTTGAGCTGCCTCAAGCAGACTCCGTTCTTGAGAAGGGATGATCGCTTCCTGCTGGACAGCTACACCGGCGGCTGGTTCGAGGCCTTCCCCAACGTCGGCGGCGCTTGCAGCTACAAGGGCGCGCCGATCCCCGAATACGGGGAGGTATGCTCCCTGCCGTGGGAATACCGCGTGCTGCGGGACGACCCGGAGGAAGTCAGCCTGCTGTGCTATGTCCGCACGATACGAACCCCATTTCTGCTGGAAAAAACCTTTACGGTGAAGACGCGCGATGCCGCGCTGCTGATCGATGAAAAGGCCACCAATCTGGGTCGGGAAACCATGGACTTCCAGTGGGGCCACCACCCCAACTTCGGCAGCCCGTTTTTAGACGGGGATTGCCTCATCGACCTGCCCGGCGGCGAGGCCAACGCCTACGCGTCGCTGCAAAACGCCCGCGTCAAGACCGGGGCCAGCGGCCAGTGGCCCTTTTTGGAGGGGCTGGACGGGCAAAGCGTGGACTTTCGAAAAATGCCTCCAAAGGGCGCGGGCGTGTACGATATCCTCTTCCTGTCAAAACTCAAAGGGGGATGGGCGGCTGTACGGAACACCGTCAAGGGCATCGGCATCGGGCTTTCCTGGGACGCAAGCCTGTTCAACAACTGCCTGCTTTGGATGGTGGCCAACGGCGACCCCGGATATCCACGGTATGGCGACACCTATGCGCTGTGCGTACTACCCTCCAATGCCAACGTGCATACGCTGGAGGCCGGGGCCAAGGCGGGCAGCGTCACGACGCTTAAGCCCGGTGAAAGCCGCAGCACGTGGCTTACGGCCACCGTGTTCACGCAGGCGCAAGAGGTTGCCGGCATCAGCCGCCAGGGCGCCGTGCGGTTTCAGAATCCACAGGCATAGGCCCGTCGGCCCGGATATCAGGCGACTCGAGCGGCGGGATTCTGAATGGATTTCCCGAAATCCAAGTCCCACAGTGGAGAGAAGTACGTTAAAATATAGTTAAATCGCCGAACTGATCCCCTCGGATTTGTTGGACTTACCAAAGAATTCCAGCGGCAGGCTTGGCTCCATTGAGGCGAAAGCGGAAGGTCCCTATGAAGCGCGCGTATCCGAAAAGATACTTATATAGAATATTCATGTTAATTGGCGGCGGGCTGCTGGCGCTGGAGCTGGCTCTGTCCCTTGCCTTGTTTTCCAATTCAGAAAAAGTGGTTCTGGCCGAGCGCCAGCGCAACGACAAGATCATACTTTCACAGATCGCCCATAGCATCGGTTTTATGCACGCGTCGATCCTGGACGTGTGCAACATGCTCTATAACAACCCCAATGTCATCTCGCTGATGGCCGACAGGAACGTGGAATCCGACTTCGGAGCGATGACAATCAAGATGTTCAACATCAACCGCTCCTTTGTGCGCACCAGCCCCTATATTCATTCCATCAGCATCTACAACCCCTACACGCAAACCTACTACTCCTCCCTAAGCCGGGGCCTGCTGTTCCGGGATGAAGATCTGGAAGCTTATGTGAACAACCATGAAACGCTTCCCAAGCTCAGGCCCGTGTATCGTCGCATCGCTGCGCCGAGCAAAGAAGTGCGCTCGGACACGGAGCTGCTGACCTATTTCCAGTATGACGCCATGGCAAACGGCCAAATGAACGGCGGGATCGTGATCAACGTGCGCACCGGGTGGTTGCTGGACAACCTCAAGACGGTCAGCGCGCCGGGCGACGCGGTTTTTGGAAGCGTGCTTCTGGTGACCGACTCGGGCGACTACATCAGCGACCAATCGATGGATGCGGACTTTCTAGCGGCGCTCAGGGCCGCCCAGGCCGCGCACGTGCCGGCCACGGGAGAGAGCTTCTATCAGGCCAAACTGATGGGCAGCGACTATGTCATCTCCGACATCCCGGTGGAAGGCACAGGATTTCATCTGTTGCGGGTGGCCGAACGCCGCCTGGTGGACAGTTACATCAACGCGATGCGCATGACCATCGTGTTTATCACCACAGGCTTTGTCGTGCTGGCGCTGGCGGTGGCGCTGCTGCTGTCCTCGCGCATCTACCGTCCGGTCGGCAACCTGATCCGTAAGGTCGCGGACCGGGAAGAAGGCCCCTACGAGGACGAATTCAGCTTTTTGGGAAAAGTGTTTGAAAAGAACACCGCCCTGCTCCACCAGTACGAGGATGAGCGGCGCTCCTACCGGCACGCCATGAAGAACGCGTGGCTGCAAGGGTTGCTGAACGGGCAGGAGACCGTGCGGCGCGAGGATCTCTTGCGCGCGGCGACCGAATATCAGCTGTCTCTCAGCCCGGACAGCGGCTTCTACACCGCCGTGCTGACACCGGACAAGCCTTTCCCTTACGCCGGTGTGGAGCGCGAACGCCTGCTGTTTGCGCTGCTCAACGTTGCCTCCGAAGTCGTCGCGGCGAAGTTCCCCAACCAGGGCGTGGAACTGCCCGGCGGCAGCGCTGTGCTCATCATCAACGCCGCCAGCGGTGCGCAGGAAGACGAGCTGCTGCGGCTGATCGCCGATGCGCAGGCCGCCATCCAGCGCTTGCTGGAGCTTTCGGTGTCGGTTTCCGTCAGCCGGCGGGCCGAGGAGGCCGATCAACTGCCGGCCCTGTATGAGCAAGCGCAGCAAAACACCGTTTACCGCTTCTTATATGGCAAAAAATGCATCATTACCGCCGAGGGGATTTTGGAAAAGCCGGATACCGAGGCGATGGATTACACCTTCCCGGCGGAAAAGGACCTGGTGGATGCGCTCAAGCTGGCCAAGCTGCCCAGGGTGAAGGAAATCCTGGAGCAGATTTTTGAACAAATCCGCTTGCTTTCCTATACCAGCGCCATGGTTTCGCTTTATCACCTGACCGACACGATACGGCGCACGCTGAGCGAGATTGTGCGCTCAGACGCCGGCCCCCGCGCCGCCGCCATCGGGCCCTTAGGCCGCAATCTGCCGGAACAGGAAACACTGGATGCGTTCCGCGAGGATCTGCTGGCCAAACTGGAGGCGTTTTTTGCCTTTGACCCGGCGCATAACATCAACCACAAGCATGAACTGGTGGCCGACACGGTGCGAAAGATGGTTCAGCACAATTACGGCGATGTGGACATGGACCTGACCAGCCTGGCCGGGATGATGAAGATGTCCTCCAAACAGCTCAGCCGGATCTTCCGGGAGAACACCGGCGTTTCGCTGCCCGACTACATCGGCGCCGTGCGCATGCAAAAAGCGGCAGAGCTGTTGGAAAACACCGATCTGAGCATCGGCAAAATCGCTGCCAAAACAGGCATTTTGAATGAAACCTACTTCTACACCATATTCAAAAAGCACTTCGGCACCTCACCCAGCGCCTATAAGACATCCAAGGCGCTGGACAAGGCTCGCCAAAAGAACGAAAAATGACGGCTGCACTCCGTCTTTTGCAGCTTATTCCGAAAAGTGAATAAGGAAATACCGGCGGGCTTCCCGTTTTCGAAGGAACTTCTCTCTTTTGCTCTATTCACTTCCGCTGGGCAAATCTACAATAAAAACACAATTGGTTGGTGCAATCCGCACAGAGCCGCAACTGGCTTTGGTGTGGCAGCAGCGCAAAACGGAGGGTGTGAAGCATGAACGCCATCAGGACCGAGTTGAAGCATCTGAGAAAGA
Organism: Bacillota bacterium; assembly: GCA_023410875.1. Lineage (GTDB taxonomy): Bacteria > Bacillota > Clostridia > Christensenellales > UMGS416 > JAEYRA01. Next base: position 27,716 of record JAEYPH010000110.1, read on the forward strand.
ACGGAGAGCTGTGGCTGCTGGCTTTGCCGGGCGTGTTGTTCTTCATCATTTTCAATTACATCCCGCTGTACGGTCTGGTTCTGCCTTTCAAAAACTACAACATCACCAAAGGTTTCTTGGGCAGCCCATGGGCCGGGTTGAACAACTTCCTGTATCTGTTCAACGGCGACGCCTGGAAGATCACGCGCAACACCATCGTGTTCAACGCCATCTTCATCGTGGTGGGTCTGGTTGTAGCCGTGGCCTTCGCGCTGATCCTTTTCGAGATGTCCGCGCGATGGGTCAAAACCTACCAGACGATACTCTTTATTCCCTACTTCCTGTCCTGGGTGGTGGTCAGCTATGTGGGCACCAGCCTGCTGGACATGAAATATGGCATGCTCAACAAAATCATCGAGTTTTTCGGCGGCGAGGCCATGGCGTGGTATATGGTGCCCGGCTACTGGTATGTGATCCTGCCGCTGGCCAGCCTTTGGAAGGGTGTCGGCTATGGCACCATCATCTACTACACGGCGCTCATGGGCGTGGACGTAGAACTGTATGAGGCTGCCGGTATCGACGGAGCCACCCGCTGGCAACAGGTGCGAGCCATTTCCATACCGATGCTCAAGCCTTTGATCGTGATGCTGACGCTGATGTCCATCGGCGGCATCATAAGGGCTGACTTTGGTCTGTTCTACAGCTTCACGCTGGATTCCAAGCCGCTGTATCCCGTTACCGATGTCATCGATACCTACGTCTTCCGCGCGCTGCGCAAGCTGGGCGACGTGGGCATGTCCTCGGCGGCGGGCTTGTATCAGTCGGTGGTCGGCTTCGTGTTGGTCCTGGTGTCCAACTGGCTGGTCAAACGCGTCGACCCCGAAAACGCACTGTTTTGAAAGAAGGCGGCTGAATATGAGTACCGAAATTATGAGCGACAAAATCGTAAAAGTGCGCAAATCCCAGTTTTCAGTGGCGAGGCTGCCTCTTCATCTGGTGCTCGGCGGCTTCTGCCTGCTGTGCCTCGTTCCGCTGCTGCTGGTCATCGCGATCTCCTTTACGCCGGAGACGCTGCTGAAATCCGGCGGGTACACCCTCTTTCCCAAGGCCTACTCGGTGCAAGCCTACGAGTATATCTTCCGCAACTCCATGCAGATCGCGCGGTCCTACGGCATCACCTCGCTGGTCACCCTCATCGGAACGATCATGGGTCTGTGGTGCACCACCGCCATCGCCTATGTCATCACGCGTCCGGATTTCAGATATCGCAGGTTTCTGATGTTTTTCATCTTCTTCACCATGCTGTTCTCCGGCGGGTTGACACCCTCCTATCTGCTGGTGACCAAGACGCTGCACCTCAAGGATTCGCTGCTTGCGCTCATCCTGCCGGCCGTGATGCAGGGTTGGTATGTGATCCTCATGAAGGGCTTTTTGCAGAGCCTGCCCAATTCCATCGTCGAGTCGGCCAAAATAGACGGCGTGGGCGAATTTGGGATCTTCACGCGCATCATCATCCCGATCTCCACGCCGGGCATGGCCACCGTCGGCCTGTTCCTGATGCTGCAATACTGGAACGACTGGTATTCCAGCCTGCTGTACATCGACAACCAGAACCTGGTGTCCCTGCAGTTCCTGCTGTACAAGCTCATGGCCAGTATCGAGTTCTTCAAGGTGATGGCGGCGATGGCTCCGGGCAGCATCAAGATAGACCCTTTGAGCATCCCAACGCTCAGCGCCCGTATGGCCATGTGCGTTATCGCGGCGGGCCCCATGGTCGTCATCTTCCTATTCCTGCAGAAGTATTTCATCCGCGGTATCGTCGTCGGTTCCATAAAAGGATAACCCCCGCACCATCAAACTGTCCGGAACCCCTGATTTGAGAAGAGATAATTGGACCCGACGGCGGTTCATCCGACGGAGGGAAACAAAAAGTAGTTACAAGGTAGGCAAAAGAACCCGCCAACAGGCGAAATAACGTTCTATGAAACGAGATATGAGAACCAATCGCCATGACATCGCCTGCCGACATGCGCGGCGGGCGATAGAAAAAGACCAAGGACAAGTCGTCTGAATCGCGGTCGATGCCAAAGCATCGGACGCGAAAGGCTGGCCAAAAGGCGAAGCCTTTTCGGACAGCCTAACAGCGTGCGTTACGGCTACCCATTGGGAGCCGGGACACAATAAAAAAGGAGGAAGGACCCGTGAAAAAGACCCGGAAACCCATGTTCATCGCGCTCAGCCTGATGATGGTGCTGGCGATGCTCGTCGGCTGCAGCGCTCCTGCTCCGGCCACCACTTCTGCCGTCCCTGCGACAGAGACACCCGCCGCCACCGAGAGCGTCGCCGCGACGGAGACGCCCGCCGCCACCGCCACCGAGGCAGCCCTGGAACCCGTGGAAATCAACTGGTACGTCGTGAACACCCCCCAGCCGGACAACGACAAAGTGCTCGAAGCCGTCAACAAGATGCTCTCCGAGCGCACCAAGATCAACACGACCCTCAAACTCAACGTTCTGGACTGGGGCACGTTCCAGGACCGCATCAACGTGATGCTTCAAGCCAGCGAGCCCATCGACCTGATGTTCACCTGCGGCTGGATCAACAGCTTCAGCGCCCTGACCGGCCGCGACGCACTCTATCCCTTGGACGAGCTGCTGGATCAATATGGCCAGGACATCTACAAGCATGTACCCAAGAAGTACTTTGAGGCCACTCGTGTGCGCGGCAAGATTCGCGCGGTGCCCAACTATCAGGGTTATCCGCAAATCAAGGGTCTGGATTTCCGCGCCGACCTGATCGACAAATATGGCTTTGACTACAAGAGCGTCAACTCCTTAGACGACCTCGAGCCCTATTTCCAGACCATTCTGGAAAAGGAGCCCGGCGTGACCCCCTTCCTGCCCGGCGTGGACAGCGGCGTCACGAACTTCGGCGATGAACAGAACCGCGCCAAGTATGACGGGTTCGCCGGAGCCGTTTCCTATGACATCGCCAACAGCAAGCTGATGAATAGTTTCGATGTCCCCGACACCCTGTATGCCCGCCTGCACGACTGGTACAAGAAGGAATTCATTGCCAAGGACGCCGCTTCGCGCACCGTGTATGGTGATGAGATCAAGTCGGGCAACTACGCGGTCTTCATGAACTCCTCCTACGTGGACGACGGCGCCAAGAGCTCCAAGGACTACGGCTTCAAAGTCTACAGCATTCCCTACGTGACCCAGGCCCCGATCACGACCGGCATGGTGCAGGTCTGCCTGACCGCCATTCCGGTCACCTCAAAGGCTCCCGATCGCGCCATGATGCTGCTCAACGCCGTCTGGGCCGACCAGGAAATCTACAACTCGCTGGTCTACGGCGTCGAAGGCACCCACTGGAACTGGAACGCCGACAAGACCTTTATCGAACCCGTGGAAAACAATGCCTACGCCAGCCCCATCGGCTACCAGCTGGGCACCGCCTTCCGCAAATACCCCACCGTGTCTGAGACCGCCGAAGTGCTCAAGGCGCAGGAAGCTTTGAACGAGTCGGTGCCGCCCTCCCCGCTGCTGGGCTTCAGCTTCGACGCCGAGCCTGTCAAAAATGAGTTCTCTCAGATCGACGCACTTTTGGCCGAAGTGTCCCCGCTGCTCTATACCGGCACCAGCGACCCGACTGAGCTGATCCCGCAGATCAAGGATAAGCTGAACAAGGCTGGCTGGGAAAAGGTGTTCGCAGAATATCAGAAGCAGCTGGACGCCTGGAAAGCCGCCAACGGCAAATAGTCATAACAGACTGACCCACTCCTCAGCGCAAGAACACCCCGCGTCATATGGCGTCGGGGTGTTCTGCTTGCTGCAGCACCCAGGGAACTCTCTGAAGCGCCGCGTAATATGCTGTAGCAGGCCCCATCGGGGCCAGATGAGGCCAGAGCGGCGGGAGGAACTGATTTGAAGAGCGCATTGATCACCGGCATCACCGGGCAGGACGGCTCGTACCTTGCAGAGCTTCTGCTGGAAAAGGGCTATGAGGTATGGGGAACAATCCGCCGCAAAAGCGGCGCAGACCTTGGCAATGCATGCCATTTGGCAGAGCGTGTCAAGTTCATCGGCGCAGACATGACCGACGCGGTTTCACTGCTGTCGGCGGTCCGGCGTTCGCAGCCCGACGAGGTGTACAACCTGGCGGCGCAGTCCTTCGTGGCGGCGTCGTGGGATCAGCCGCTGGCCACCACGGAGATCAACGCCGTAGGCGTGGCCGACCTGCTGGAGGCCATCCGCGCAATAAAGCCCGAGGCGCGATTCTACCAGGCTTCCACCAGCGAGATGTTCGGCCTGGTACAGGAGACGCCCCAGCGGGAAACCACGCCGTTCTATCCGCGCAGCCCTTACGGCGTGGCCAAGCTCTATGCCCATTGGATCACGAAAAACTACCGGGAAAGCTACGGAATGTTTGCGTGCGCCGGCATTCTCTTCAACCACGAGTCCGAGCGGCGGGGGCTGGAATTCGTGACCCGCAAGATCACCGACGGGGCCGCAAGAATCAAGCATGGCCTGCTGGACCATCTGGAGCTGGGCAACCTGTCCGCCCGCAGAGACTGGGGCCATGCCCAGGACTATGTGCGCGCCATGTGGCTGATGCTTCAGCAGCCCCAGCCCGACGACTATGTTGTGGCCTCCGGAGAGACCCACGAGGTGCGGGAGTTCGTTACGCTGGCCTTCGAGGCTGCCGGGTTCGATCTCGAGTGGCAGGGGCAGGGCGTGGAAGAGAAGGCTGTGGACCGGGCCACCGGCCGCGTGGTCGTGTCGGTGAACCCCAAGTTCTTCCGGCCGGCGGAAGTGGAACTGCTTCTGGGCCTTCCGGAGAAGGCGGAGCGGGAGCTCGGCTGGCGTCGGGAGGTGTCCTTCGCCGAGCTGGTGCGCCGCATGGCGCAAAACGACCTGAAGTTGGTGGCAGAAGCAGCAGCGGCGCGCTGAGGGCGGCGGGAGCGAGGCCCCTCGCGCCTCGATACATACGATCCCGGAGGCCCGACATGAAAACCACCGCCGTCATCATGGCCGGCGGCAGGGGCGAACGCTTCTGGCCGCTCAGCCGCGCCAAACACCCCAAGCAATTCCTCTCTCTGACCGCCGACGGCCGCACGATGCTGCAGCAGGCCGCCGGCCGCGCGGCGCTCATCGCCGCCAACGAGGACATCTTCGTTGTAACCAACGCCGTCTACCGCGACCTGGTGCGCGCTCAGCTGCCGGACATCCCGCAGGAGAACATTCTGTTGGAGCCCTGCCCCCGAAGCACAGGGCCCTGCATAGGCTTCGCCGCGTCGGTCATCCGCCGGCTGCACGGCGACGCCGTGATGGCCGTGATGCCCTCGGACCACCTGATAGGAGACGACGCCAGCTATGCCGCGACGATGGCCCGGGCGGCGGCGCTGGCCGAGGCCGGCGACAGCCTGGTGACTGTGGGCATCCCCCCGGCATACCCCGAAACCGGATACGGCTACATGCTCTGCGGTCCTGAAACCGAGGACCGGCCGCAGGCGCTGTCGGTGCTGAAATTCGTGGAAAAACCCGACGAAGCCACCGCGACCGCTTATGTCCAGTCCGGCCGATATCTATGGAACAGCGGCATCTTCATCTTCAAGGCTTCCTCCATCCTGCACCGCATAGACGAGCTGCTGCCCGGCATGGCCCAAGGCCTGCGCGAGATCGCCGGGGCCTGGGGAACCGCACAATTCGCTGAGAAGCTGGCCCACTGCTATGAGAAGTTCGACACCGTGTCCATCGATCGCGGCGTGCTGGAGCGGACCCAAGGCATTCTGGCGCTCAAGGGCGACTTTGGGTGGGACGACGCCGGAAGCCTGCTTGTGTTCGAGCGCATCGGCCCGGCCGACGGCCAGGGCAACGTGACGCTGGGCGATGTCGCGACCGCCGGCGTGCGCAACTGCGTCATCGTCGGCGGCCAGCGGCACATTGCCGCCGTCGGCGTGGAAAACCTGATCGTCGTGGACACCGGCGACGCGCTGCTGATCTGCGACCGGGCCGCCCTCCATGGCGTGCGGGATGTGCTGCGCCGCCTGGAGAGCGAGCAACGGGACGAGCTGCTGTAATGCAAACCCCACGGCTGGGCATGGGATAATCATATGGAACGCTCGAAAGGCAGCAGATCACCAGATTGCTGCCTTTCTTTGTTCATACAAGCATCGCATTTTTATGTCTTATGTTATAATAATCAGGTTACTACATTTCGGCATATTGGAGGTTTCTCATGCGTTATTTCCGCAAGATCGTCGGCGAGCGTTTATATCTCTCGCCGTTCAACGTCGATGACATAGAGATCTATACCAAATGGGCTGAATGGATGAATGACAGAGCCGTCGCCGATAACTATGGCGGGCATCATAATCTCGTATCGATGGCGAGTGCGAAAAAGACACTCGAAGAGCTAAAGGGGTATCGCTTTGCGATGGTGCTCCTTGACGGTGACGTATTGATCGGCCACATCAGCTTGCACGATATCGACCATCTCAACCGCAATGCATTCCTCGGCATTTTCATAGGAGAGGAGGAGCACCGGAACAAGGGCTACGGCGCTGAGGCTATTCGCTTGGTCCTTGACTACGGGTTCAAAACATTGAATCTTCACAATGTCATGCTCTCCGTCCACGCGGACAACAGCGCGGGCATCGCCTGCTACAAAAAGGTGGGTTTCCAAGAGGCCGGACGGCGGCGTGAGTGGATATACAAAGACGGAAAATACATCGATAAGATATATATGGACATACTGGCGCGCGAGTTCGGTAGGTAGGGCTACGGGAGAGTTCCATATGAATCAGTTGAGATTGGCGGCTTGCGGTATTGATTGTAATGAGTGTGGCTCATACAAAGTCACAATGGAACAGGATTTGAAAGCGGCGGAATCATTGGTTCCATGGTATAGAAGCATGGGATGGATAGGGGAAACCGAAGGCGCCGTAGCAGTGCTGAGCAAAAATCCATTGTGCAAAGGATGCTGGAATACAACCGATGATTGCTTTTTCAAGTGTGGTTGCCACCCCAGCCGTGATTTTCGCGTCTGTTGCGCCGAAAAACAAATCGACCATTGCGGTGAGTGTTGTGATTTTCCTTGCGAACCGTATATGGAATTTGTGGGAGACCTGGAACATCACAAAAAGGCAATGGAATATTTGCTTTCAATAAAGCGAGCGAACAAACAACACATCGTATAAGCATAACAAGAAGAAGCCGAAAAACTCAAATTTGCCGGACAGCCTCAAATGAATTTGACGGAGGTATAATCATGGATAACGAACTGAAAATTAAACTGTACGCATTCACTCTGGATTGCAAAGATCCGCATGAATTGGCCAAATTCTATGCGATGCTGCTCCATTGGGAAATTCCCTATCATGATGAGGAGTACGCAGTCGTAAGCGCTCCGGGGACAAACCAGGGGGCGTATCCAGGTATATCGTTTCAGCGGAATTCTGACTATACTCCGCCTGTATGGCCGGAAACTCCCCAAGATCAGCAGCAAATGGCCCATATCGACTTCGCCGTTAATGATTTGGAAAAAGCGGTACAGTATGCAATCCATTGCGGAGCAACAATCGCCGATGAGCAGTTTTCTGATGATTGGAGAGTACTGTTCGACCCCGCCGGACACCCTTTTTGCTTATGCCAAATGAAACATATTTTAGAGAGTACCCATTTTGCGTTGTTATAGAAAGTCCCCTGCCAGATCACCCAAAGAGAAACACTTCTGTTTTTTTCGGAAGTGTTTCTCTTTCAGATTCAGCAAGCTTTAGTAGGTGTTGGCCTCCACGAGCTCCCGCGCTATTTGCGCCCACTTCCACAGCCGGGCCGGGTCATGGCACACGGTGCTGATGTCCTTGAGGATCAGCTCCGCCGGGCAGCCGTGCCGCCTGCACACATCCAGCGTCGTGGCAAGGTCCTGCCGGGCCGCCTCCGCGTTGAAGGCGTCGGTGGCTAGGATCGCCGGGTTGGGCTTGCGGGAGAACACATAATCTGCGCCCATGGCTTGCGCGCCGCGGTCTTGGTCCACCCACGGGCTCATGGAAATCTTGCGCACGTGGGGCAGCTTGCGTATGATGCCGATCTTGCGGTCCAGCGGCTCGCAGCAGCCATAATACACCAGGCCGAAGCGCCCGTACCACCTTTTGGCATATTCGATCTCGAACTCGTCGTGCATCGCCGGGGATACCGACGAGAACATCTGCGCCATGCCGCAGGTCCAGATATCCCTGGCGCGGGGGCGCGCCGCGTCAAAGCCCTCAGCCGGCAACTCATCGGTCCACGCGCCGCTGCAGTGCACCAGGTTATTGCGGGCATCCAGAAGCCCTTGAGCCTCCAGTTGGTCCAGCAGGCTCAAATGCGCCGCGGTCAGACGCTCCATGGTCCTGTGCAGGAATTCCGGCCGGTCCGCCAAATCCACCAGAGGGTTGGCAACGCCCCGCCACTGGGCAATCCTGTCCCACGGCGCGAAGAACAGCGGCCCAGCGCCGGTCATACGCACCGGCAGTATGCCGTCGAAAACGTCATGGGCGGCGGTCTCGTCGCGGGCGGTGGATTGCGCGTCCAGCGTCACGTTGGGCATTTTGATCTTCAGCAGGTCTTCTTCGGTTTGCAGCAGGTCCTCATAGTGATGGCTGACGACGTCGTTGTCCTCGTCCAGCGCCAGCGTGGTCTCTTCGGAGGTGATGCCGAAATCCGTGCCGAGTATCGTCTTGGGAACGTCGATGAAGGGTTCCACGACCATGTCGTCGCGCATGTGCCGCCACTTGTAGAGGGTCCTGCGCAGGCCCTGCTCCAGCCTTCGGGCGAAGTCGTCCTCACAACGCAGCCGCAGTTCCCCGTCCACGTCCATCTCATGCCAAGGAATCTGGTCGATCATGAACATCGGCCGCTCGGGCTTCAGGGCGTTGAGCGCCTTCCACAAGCGCACGGTCTCCCGCCGCTGCGGCAGTGCGGCGATCTCGGCGATCTGCTTGCCCAATTCCTGGAGAATGGACTTGTCGTTTTGATTCATCTCAAATCCCCTTTCGTTCAATGATCCTGTATCTGTTTGGGAAACTACTGTAACTGCAGCACGATCTTCGTTTCCGTTTGATCCTGAGAAAGCGCCGCGTTCTGCGGCAGGATGCCCATCTCCTCAAAGACGAGCAGCCGGTTGTTCTCCTGCATCCATGCCCTGGGCAGGTAATAGCGATCCTGCGTTCCTCCACCCTGCCAGAAGCGGCCCACATTGTGGCCATTTAGGTAGATCTGCCCCTTGCGCATCTCGCCGGGCAGGAAGAAGACAGGCCCATCCCCCTGGGGCAAGCCGAACGCCGTCTCATAGAACGCCGGGGCCAGCTGCCGGGCCTTGCGCATCAGGCCGCTTTTGGCCGGCAGCAGCACCAGCGGGTCTTCGCTGCCGCCGTCACGCTGCTCCACCGTTTCCCCCGCCGCGTCGGCTTGGGGGCATTCCCACCGCTTCCAGCGCCAGCCCGTCAGCTCGCCGGATTTGGGGACGATGTACACCGCCATGTTCTCCAGCACCTCGTCGCGGCTCCAGCCAGGGGCCTGTATCCGCACCCGGCACACGCCGTCCGCGCCGGGCTGCGGCAGCGCCCAGGAGATCCACCGCTTGATCTGCGCGAACATCGTCCACGGCGCCTCCGACCAGATCATCGGCAACACGTCCGCGCCATCCGACGTTACCCACGCATGCACGCCGTGGATGACCAGGAACGCCGCCTCACCCTCCTGCAAGGGCAGCGCCAGTTCAAAGGCCGGCAGCGGTTCTGCCGCGCGGTAATCACGGCAATGCAGAAAATAAGCCGCGTCGGCAGAGACCGGCTGTGGGCCAACCTCAGCCAGGTCTGTAACATCCACCCGGCGTGAGCCCACGAACGCCGGCCCCTGTATGCCCACGGGCACGGGCACGTCGTAGTTGTGCCCCAGGTCGTCGCTTAAGAACACGAAGCGGTTGCGGCCCCGGCACAGCCGCACCGTCAGTTCCTCCAGCGCCCAGTCGGCCGGATGGCCGTATTCGTCGCGCATGCGCACGCTGCGGCGGGCGGCCTGGGTGCCGCAATACGTGCCGTTGACGAACACCGTGACACGGTTGGACGTGTTGGTCACCAGCAGCTGCTCCACACCATCACGGTCGCTGTCATATTCGGCGGCGTACCACAGATATCCTTGCGTCACACCCAATTTTTCATGGGCGCAGGGCGCATCCAGGCCGCTCCACCCTTCTTCGCTCCACGGGCCGGCCTCTGGGCACTGCGTCACAATCCATGGGCTCAATTGGGGCTGTTCCGGCTTGTGGGTCTCAACGGAAACAGGTTGTTCAACGAGCCGGCCATCCTTGCCCAGACAGATCACGGCGGGGGTAGCATCGCTGACGACGATCTCCAGCGAGCCGTCGCTGCCGCGCTCGCCCACGAAGTCCGGGCCGAAGACAATATCATCCTCTACCAGCCAGCAGCGCCGGGCCATGTCCTCGTCGGCCACCAGCACGTGTACGCCGGCCAGTTCCGCGTGCTGCACAGCCCTGCGCTGCACGGGGATGCTCATTTCCAGGCCGTCGATGCTGACGACACCCTGCGTGCCCGCAGGCCCGAAGAGCAGCAGCGCGCGCCGGTCGTCATCCTTGGCCAGCAGACAAAGGTTGCTGTGGTCCACGGTGCTGCCGCCGAACAGCCTAAGCCCCAGCGGCAGTACGCACGCGGGCACAGCGCCCAGGCTCACTGTCAACTGCCTGCCGCCGGGTAGCTCCAGGTCGATCTCCTTGCGGCCATCCGCCACGGACAGATAAACGATGGCGCCTGCCGCGCTGCGGCGCACGTCCACGCGCACGCCCTCGGGGCAGCTCAGGCCCGCTCCGCCTTCCTCCCGCACGCTTTCGGCGATGATCTCCCCAAAGCGGTTGAGGAACAGGTTGGCCGGGTGAATGGCATAGTATTTGTCCGTAAGCTTCCCCGCGTCGCCCACGGGATAGCTGGCGGCATAGGTCGTGGCGATGTTGTTGCCGCCCCAGAAGCCGAAGTTCGTGCCGCCCTCAAACATATAATAGTCCACCTGGGCGCCTTCGGCGGTGTATTCATAGACGGCGCGGGCCTGGTCTGCGGAGCTTGGCCAATCGTATCTGCCGTTGCCCCAATACAAAGGCGCGCCGCTCCAGAATTCCGTGACCAGCAGCGGCGCGTGGGGCTGCCGGCGCTTGAGCTCCCGGATCTGCTCGGTCTCGGTGTAGTGGTTGTAGGTCAGTATCATCGAAGGGTGCAGGAACTGGTCGGCCTGCTCGGTGGTGCTGTTGATCTGTATGGCGGTCTTGGATGCCGCGTGCACGTTGCACGCCAGTATGGGCACGTCGATGCCGTGCCGGGCAAAGATGCCGTTCAGCTTCAACAGATAGCGGCGCATGGATTCGTCCCAGCCGCCGGGGTATTCGTTCTCGTTCTGCACCGTGAGCACCGGGCCGCCCCTGGTCACCTGCCGGGCGGCGATGATTGGCAGCAGGGCGTCAAACCAGCGCTCCACCGCAGCCATGTATACCGGATCATCCTCACGAAACCTGCGGACCTGCCCGGCGCACAGCCACGCCGGCAGGCCGCCGCCGTCCCATTCGCTGCAGATGTAGGGGCCGGGGCGCAGCATAGCGTACATGCCCAGCTCGCCGATCAGGTCGATGTAGGCGGCCAGGTCGCGATCCCCGGAAAAGTCCGGCTGGCCCTGGCGCTGCTCGTGGAAGTTCCACGCCACATAGGTGCTGACGGCGTTGAGGCCGGCACGCTTGGCGCGCAGCAGCGCCGCTCTCCACTCATGGCGCGGCAGACGGAAGTAATGGATCTCCCCGGCGACCAGCCAGATCCGCTTTCCGTCCATCAAAAAAGAGCGTTCATCATAAGTCACTTTCATGCACTCAACTCCGATTCTATGATAGATAACCATCCACCTGCCTGCATTTCACAAACTGAGCAAGAGCGGGCCTTGCGGTGATATAATAATGGAATACGCGAGCACAGGAGGCCGAACATGCCGGTCACGCCCGATCAGGACATCAGGGGCAGGCTGCTGCACATCGACGCGGTCACGTTGTACCACTTCACCGGCACGCAGGAGACCCACACCCACGATTGCTGGGAGTTCTGCTACGCCGTGAGCGGCAAAGGGCGGTTCGTGCTCAATGGCGCGGGCCATGACATGTCCGCCGGAGACCTGGTGCTCACGGCGCCCGGCGATTCGCACCAGGAGAGCGCGACGATAAGGGACAGCATGGAGCTGTTCTTCCTGAAGGTCCGCAGCGACGCGCCGATCCTGCAGGCGTTCAATCTGCCCTTTGAGGGCTCCGTGTTCCTGCATGCGCGCAAGATGCCGGAAATCGAGCAGATCCTCAAGAACATCCTCGTGGAGAGCCTGGAGGAAAAGGAAGGGTACGAATTCGTGCTGGAGGCGGAGCTCACGCGCCTGTTTGTGCTGGTGGGCCGGCTGTGCCGCCAGAACACGGAACCCGGCGCGGGAGGCGAAACGCTATCGGAGCTCATCGGCGCCAAGAAGCTCAATGTCGTTTCCCAGGTCAAGCAGTACATCGACGAAAACCTGAACAAGGAAATCTCGCTGACGGAGTTGTCCGGCCTGTTCTACGTGAGCCCGCAGCATTTGATCCGCCTGTTTAAGGCCGTGACGGGCAGCGCCCCAAAGCAATACGTCATGGCCCGGAAGATGGAGAAGGCCAAGGAGCTGCTGGGCGGCACGGGCATGAAGATCGAGAGGATCGCCGAGGAAGTGGGTTATGCCAACATACACTACTTCTACCGCATGTTCCGCAAGGAAGCCGGCATGACACCGCTGCAATATCGGAACTCTGTAAAAGCACAAACCTTTGACCAGTAAGGGGTTGTCGCACAAGCTACATAGCAACATACTCATTCACAAACGGGGACCGAAGGTTTGCTGTGAAAACCCGTAGCTGTGCTTGATTTACAGGTACAGCAAAGAAAGCCGCTTTTTCTTTGCGGCTAGCTTAAGGTCTATTCAGGTCTTAGCCTACAGCCGTGACGGTTG
>JAEYPH010000095.1 GCA_023410875.1 Bacillota bacterium
ACAACTCAATCGGGGGCGCCAGCGTCCGGCCCTTACCGCGCTGCCGCCATTCGACGGGCGTAATGCCGGTCAGGGCGCGATAACACACCGCAGCCAGCGAATAGACATCGCTCCAGCTGCCCTGCCAACTGTTTGAGGAATACTGCTCCGGCGCGCTGTAGCCAAAATACAGCGTAGAAGCGATCTCACTCTCTGCGGTGCGGGCGGCCGGAATACACAAACCCGACAGTATCAGCGCACCGGCGGAGTTGACCAGAAGCGTCTCGGGTGAGATACCCCGGTGATAAATGCCGTCGGCATGCATACGCCCGAGCAGCTTGATGATCGGCGTTATCATAAATTTTAGCTGGTTCCAGCTCAGCGCATGCCCCCGGCGGGCCATAAAGTCGTCAAAGGTTTCGTTTTCGGTATATCTCTCTATGGCGTAAACGGTGTTATTACGCCAGATAATCTCGATCGGACGCAGAATGGGAAAATCGGCGGGCAGCCGCGTCAGGTAGCTGCAAAGCTCTTCGTAATCCGAAGAAAGCGATTTGTACTGCACGTCGCAGCCCGGCAGCACCTCGGCCCGGCCGGCGTCGTCGCGCCGCATAATCGTGTCGGCAAAGAACTCCTTGATGGTGACCAGTTGTCCTGAAACACTGTCCCGCCCGAGATAGATGATCGTTTCGCCGCAGGTTGAAATCTGCCGCGTGATTTCGTAGCGCTCGTCCAGCTTGCGTCTGAGCACCTGTTCCATCGCTTTGCCTCCTCTCTGATACTGCCTTTCCGTCCGGAGAAATTTTTGTCCCGCAAGGCCCAAAAGCAGGCCAATGTCCGCATGGACGCTGCGGGACAGAAACAAACCGCAGGCATCTGCCTCCGGACGGGATAGCCGTGTTAAAATACTCCGATTATCATACACGTTTTTTAGTCTTCTTGCAACTGTCTTGAGACAGAAAACAGCGCCGCTTTAAGCAGCGCTGTTGGATACCAAACACAGATTGGAAAGCACAATAAAGACAACGGAAGCTGCTTTGCCTCCGGCAAGGGGAATAGCGCGGCCAGAGGCAAAACAGGCCGTCAGGTTTATGCACTTTAGCCTGCGTTTAGTATTAATCTGTGCTTTGGTAAATATTCATGGTGCAACGTATGTAGTTACCCCTGAACATTGAGGCCAAAGCTAACCTGCAAAGCATGATTAATCTGGTCCATAGACTCGTCATCCAGCCTTCCCATTCGTTCTTTTAATCTTCTCTTATCAATAGTTCGAATCTGTTCCAATAACACAATCGAGTCGCGTGAAAGCCCGCAAGACTGTGAAGATAGCTCGATATGGGTCGGCAACTTCGATTTGTCCTTCTGGCTGGTGATAGCCGCTGCGATGACGGTGGGACTGTACCGGTTCCCAACATCGTTTTGAACGATAAGTACCGGCCTCACACCGCCCTGCTCAGAGCCGACCACAGGACTTAAGTCGGCATAAAAAATGTCTCCGCGTTTTACCGTCATGGTCATCACACTCCGTCCGATGTTTGCAGTAATATTCTGACCGACGGTGTTAAGTTTTAATCAGATATACCACAATTATCATCAGGCAATATTCACCTGTTACATTCTATGCATCGGATGTGGTGTTGCGTCCCTTTAGTTTGAAAATATAAAGTCGGAAAAGGTGATTATGCCGCGGTCAAGTGTCAAATCTAAAAAGGTGCCGTCGTTTTTATTGCAGCGTAATATCGCGGTGCCCGCTTTTAAAATCAGCTCCTCATCGCCGGTCGAGGCCTCGGCATGCGGCAGCATGACAAACGCCTGCTCAAGCGACGACAAGAGTGAGCCAGAAAGCAGCGCCTCCTTGGGCGCTGTGAACGACAGCTCACCTTGCTCAATGCCGTACCCCCCCTCCCCATAATAAAAGATCAGCGGCTCGGTAAGCGTCTCGCCGTTAAGCGTTATCGTGAGAATGCCGTCGTTGCTCTTTTTTATAAATCCCCGATAATTCTCATCGCACCATTTAACGGCAATATTAGATTCAAAGGGCCGGTTAAACAGCTTTTCCGACGGCTCTGCCCGGTTGAGTATTCCGCAGGCTGTCAGCATCAGCGCCGCAAGGCCTATGTAAAAAAATTGCGTCAGCTTTTTCATAATAATCCCTCCCACTGACAATGATATTAAAGATCGTGCAATATCATCCCCAATAATGCTGCTATGCTTCAAAAAATGAACAGGATTGCGAGAAATGCCGTTTCCGTAAAGCTGTGGGAGAAGGCGGCCCGATATCCGTCGATGCCAACGCATGCAGCGCAGCAGGAAGCGAACCGCGTTTTGCCGGGATAACGGTATAAGCTCAAAGAAAATGCCAAAAGCTCTTGCAACCGGCAAAAACCTGTGATAAACTAACTAAATGAATAGTAATAACGCGTTGACGGAGAAAGTATATCCGCTATAAGCGCTCCAGAGAGATCGGTTCACCGGCTGAAAAACCGATTGCGCAAAGGCAGATTGAAGTTCGCTTCCGAGCGGCGCCGCTGAAGTAATCATGGTAGGCGGCGACGGGTTTACCCCACGTTACCGGGGTACAAAGTGTTCGCCCAATTTTCGGCGAAAAACCGGGTGGTACCGCGGAAGCAGATTTTATGTCCTTTCGTCCCTATTTATTGGGATGAGAGGGCTTTTCTTTTCCCGCAGACAAAAGACGGACATAATAACTTTATGAGGTGATCGTATGAACGAAGCAATCAATCGCATCATCACGCAGGCCGAGCAGGAGCTGCTGGGCGCCGAAAGCTTACCCGCCCTTGACGCGGTGCGCGTCAAATACCTGGGCAAAAAGGGTGAGCTGACCGCCATTTTAAAGGGCATGGGCGCGTTTACCCCCGAAGAGCGTAAGGAGGTTGGTCAGGCCGCCAACGATGCGCGCGCCGTTATTGAGGCGGCGCTGGGCAAAAAGCTGGCCGAGCTTAAAGAAGCGGAATTAAACGCCAAGCTGGCTGACGAGGTCATAGACGTGACGATGCCGGGCCATCACGCGCCGCTGGGCAAGCGCCATCCTTTAAATCTTGTGCTCGATGAAATTAAGGAGATCTTTCTTGGTATGGGCTTTGACGTCGTCGAAGGGCCTGAGGTCGAGAAGGACTACTATAACTTTGAGGCGCTCAATATTCCCAAGGAGCACCCCGCGCGCGACACGCAGGACACGTTTTATATCTCGGATGAGATTGTGCTGCGCACCCAGACCTCGCCGGTTCAGATCCGCACGATGGAGCAGCGCAAGCCGCCGATTCGCATCATCGCGCCTGGCAAGGTTTACCGCTCCGACGCGGTGGACGCCACCCATTCCCCGCTATTTCACCAGATTGAAGGTATGGTCATCGACAAGAACATTACGAT
>JAEYPH010000113.1 GCA_023410875.1 Bacillota bacterium
TTATATACCATGGCTCTTCTATCCCTATTGACTGCTCAAACATTGCTGTGAACCGGTTTATGTTTTTCTCCATCCCCATCACCGCTTCCTAATATACCATTTCTCTACGGTTTTGGGAGTAGAGCCGCCAAGGGAACATCGCAGCTCCCGATGGCGTCTATTGTATGCAGAATCGTTCTCTTTTATAATAGGTGCAAGACGACGGCGATAGGGATGTGCTGTGCTGCAGAGCTTGTTATGAGCGCCAACAGCCTTTCCAAGATGTAGTTGCCGGAGCAATAAGAGAGCATGCCGAACCGGGGGCCGTACCGTGAAGACAGACAGACTCATCGCCATCACCATGTACCTACTGAACCGCGAGACCGTCAGCGCGTCGGCGCTGGCCCAGCGGTTCGAGGTGTCCAAACGCACAATCCAGCGCGACATGGATGCTTTGAATCAGGCGGGCATCCCAATCGTGTCCACCCACGGCGCTGAGGGCGGCTATGGCATCATCGACGGGTTCCGCCTGACAAAGCAGATTGCTGGCGTGGACGACGCGCTGAACATCATCGTGGCGCT
The DNA here is from genome assembly GCA_023410875.1 of Bacillota bacterium. Classification (GTDB taxonomy): domain Bacteria; phylum Bacillota; class Clostridia; order Christensenellales; family UMGS416; genus JAEYRA01. Next base: position 562 of record JAEYPH010000113.1, read on the forward strand.
TAAAGGCCTGTGCTCGGCTTACGACAGCCAGAAGATCAACGCCACGCTGGAAAAGGCGCTGGCCGCCCTGCAGGGCGGGCAGCAGCGCATCTTCATCGATTTTGCCGTGGCCCGCGAGGGGCTGCTCGTGGACCAGCGCCTGCGGGCGCTGGAACAGGCGATCGCCCGCAGGCAGCCGCTGCAAATCGAGTATTCCAACGCCGAGGGCGTGCTGTCCAGCCGCGTCGTGGAGCCGCTGGCCCTTTCGTACCGGTGGTACGCGTGGTATCTGTTCGCCTATTGCACCGCCCGGCAGGAGTATCGCCTGTTCAAGCTGGCCCGCATCGTGGGCTGCACGCCGGCGCAAGGGGCGTTCACCGGGGAACACGCCGATGTGGAAGCGCTGATGAAGGCATCCTCCTCCCAGGACAGCAGAAAGCAGTACCACATCCTGCTGAGGTGCAAAAAGGGGGCGCGGCAGCAGGCGCTGGAATATCTGGGCGCCAACATCGTCGAGGAGTATGAGAACGGAGACTTCCTGCTGCGGCCGAGGGATGTGCCGATGGAGCGCATGTGGGTCTCGCTGCTGATGGGCTTTGGCGATCAGGTGGAGGTGCTGCAGCCGGAGGAGCTGCGGGACATGCTTGCGGAAAAAGCGCGGGAAATCCTATCGATTTATTCAGTGCATCCTTAAATGGCGACATCCTTGTGTCGCCATTGCTTTGGTATGATCTCCCCATAGGAAGGGAGAGATGACCATGCGCTTCTGTGAGGAAAAAGACCTGGCCCTGTGCGGGCTGGCCTGTGTGCTGTGCAGCCAGCAGGACTGCCCCGGCTGCAAAGCCCGCGGCTGCGCTGCGGGCAGCGATTGCTTCGTCTATCGGTGCGCGGCGCAAAAGGGCCTGGACGGCTGTTATCAGTGCGACGACTTCCCGTGCCAGGCGGACATGCTCCAGGGCGTGCGCAACCGGGCGTTCAACCGCTATGCCCGCCGGTTTGGCAAGCGGGCGCTGCTGCAGCGGCTGCGCGTCAACGCGGAGAACGGCATCGTCTACCACAAGCCCGGCGGACTGAAGGGCGATTATGATGCGCTGGAAACCGAGGAGGACATCCTGCGGCTGATCGCCTTTGGCAGCCACGACCCCTACGACAAGTGCCCTGTGCTGCAGACCGCGCGGTTTGTGCTCAGGCTGGTCCAGCCGGAGGATGCCGGGGATCTGTTGCGCTGCTACTCCGACCCCAGGTCCCAGGAGCTCTTCGACGCCGCCACATGCACCAGCGATTTCCGGTATCACACGATGGAGCAAATGCGGGAATGCATCGACTTTTTCCTGCTCAACTACAGAAGCCGGGAATTTATCCGGTTCTCCATTCTGGACAAGGCGTCGCGGCGCGCCGTCGGCACGATGGAGATGTTCAACGCCACCGGGCGCCTCGCCGGGCGGGAAGGCCTGGGCGTGCTGCGGGTGGATTTGGCCTCCCCCTATGAGAGCGAGGAATGCCTGGGCGAGCTGCTGGCGCTGTCCGACGCGACGTTCGATCTGCTGATGGGCGTGGACCGCGTCGTGACCAAGGCGATTCCCTCCGCGGCGCCTCGCCGGGCGGCCTTGCGCGCCGCCGGCTTTGCGCCCTTCGATTGGCCGGAACCGGGGCGGGAGCATTATTGGGCGCGGGAAAGCCAGGAAATGCGAAGCGTATAGAACCCTTTCACAAATCCCAAACCCGTTGCCTTGACGCCCCCGGTTCCGCCACGCTATGATGAACCCGGCGCGGCAGGATGCTGCGCCTCCCATCACCAGCTTTGCGGAGGGCCCCATGAAAGACCCCTTGATGCATACCCTGTACGCGCCGGCGGGCGCCGACGCCTTCTTTGCGCTGGGCCTGCCCGGCCACGGCGGTGGCTTCGCTCTGGAACAGGAGCGCGTGCCCCAGCAGGATTTGTTCATCGGCGTGCGCGACGGGCTGGACATCCGCTGCCTGCCCTTCTTCCGCCAGGCGGCGGCCAGCGCCATGGACTCCTTCGTGCAGCGGGAGGGGGAGGGCAAGGCCCATCGCCTCATGGCCTTCGCCCCGGAGGAAGTGCAGCGCACGCTGGCCTATGGCACCGATTGCTATGCCGCCGGCAACGTGCGCTTTACGTTTTATACGCCGGTGCGGGCCATCCCCGATCCGGATGCCGCCGCGCCCGGCGAGCTCAAGGACGCCATCGCCCCAGCCATCGTGGCCCGGTTGAGCGTGGACAACCGCGCCGGGGAGCACGATGTGGAGGCCGTGTTCGCCGTGGCGGGCCAGCGGGGCTTGAGCCCCCTGGCCGAGAAGACCGACGGCAGGCTCAAGGGCTTCTCCAGCTATTATGGCTATGGCTTCGCCGTGGCCGGCAGCCCGGACGTGGAAGAGTTCGTGGACTTCGGCCTGGAGCGCGCCTACAACCGCCCCTGCAAGTTCACGCTTCGGGTGGCGGACACGGCTTCGCTCTCGCTGCGGGTGCCCGCCGGGCGCGTGGGCCATATGGACATCGCCCTGGGCTGGTTCCGCGGCGGCAACGTGTTGGACGGCATGCACAGCGGCACGTATTATTACACGAGGTTCTTTTCCGACATCCGGGAGGTGTTGTCCTACGCTTTGGAACGCGCCTGCGACTGGCGGCAGCAGGCGATGGAAAACGACGCGCTGGCCGACAGCCTGAGCGACGCCCGCCGCCAGATGGTGTGCCAGGCCGCCCGGTGCTATTATGCCAGCTCCATGCTCTTCGACATCGATGGCGCGCCCCGCTGGCTCGTAAACGAGGGCACCTTCCGCATGATGAGCACGCTGGATCTGCTTGTGGACCACGCCTTCTTCGAGCTGCGCCACCACCCATGGGTGCTGCGCAACCAGCTGGACAGCTTCCTCGCGGAATACAGCTACAAAGACCAATGCGGACTGACCTTCTGCCACGACCAGGGCAGCCACCACGTGTTTTCGCCCTTCGGGCATTCCAGCTATGAAGTTCACGACCTGGACGATTGCTTCTCCTACATGTCCCAGGAGCAGCTGTGCAACTGGGCACTGGCCGCGGCGCTGTATGCCGTGGGGGTGGGGGATGGGGGCTGGGCGCGAGACAAGGCGGACGTCTTCGCTGAGTGCCTGGACTCCATGCGCTGCCGGGACAGCCTGACCGGCGCGTACACCGGCCTTATGACTGTGGATTCCAGCCGCTGCTGCGGCGGCGCGGAGATCACGACTTATGATTCGCTGGACACCAGCCTGGGCCAGGCCCGGCAGAACCTGTATGTGGCCGTAAAGCGCTGGGCGGCCACGTTGGCGCTGGGCCGTCTGCTCTCGCTGGCTGGCCGGGAGGAGGAGGCCCGGGAGGCCTTCGCCTATGCCCGCCTGTGCGCCGACGCCGTGACCGACCGCTTTGACGGCAGCTTGGGCCACCTGCCCGCGCTGCTGGATCGCAGCAACCCCGCCGCGATCATACCGGCCATCGAGGCGTTGGTGTACCCTCGGTTCTTCGGTTTGGAGCAGGCGCTGGACGCCGACGGCGAATACGCCGCCCTGCTGGGTGCGCTCAAGCGCCACGCGCTGGCCGTGATCCGCCCCGGCGTATGCCTGTTCCCCGACGGTGGGTGGAAGCTGTCCGCGACCAGCGACAATTCGTGGATCAGCAAAATCTACCTGTGCGAATACGTGGCCCAGAGAATCCTAACCCTGGACTTGGACTACGACGCCTGCGACCGCGCCCACGCGGCATGGTGGTCCGTGGGCTGCGCCAGCAGCCCCGGCATTGATCAGATATTGGCCGGGCAGACGCCGGAGCGGGGGTTTCATTATCCCAGGTGTGTGACAAATACGCTTTGGCTGAAGGAAGTATAGCTTCCTGGCGCAGGAGCAGGAAACGCCATATTATCAAAAGACAGCGTCCAAAGATATCGCGCCATCAAGGCGCGACCAAAGGGCTTTCCGATCGCCCAGGACGCATGGTCGAGCAGGGGCCGCAGGACCCGGCCAGACCTTTGGAAACCTTCGGACCCTGTTTTCATGATAGTAAAAGTCTCTGCCTCAGGGCTTTATTCTATCCCCACCCAGCGGCGTATACCCCGTCTTCTCCACAAGGTACTGCCCCTGAGCAGATCGTATCCATTGAATGAGCCTGTCCGCATTGGGGTTCGCGGTCCCTGCTGTAACCGCGTAGAAGTCGGCGGAGTAGGGGTAGGTCGCGTTGGCGACGTTCTCCCGCGTGGGCGCCACGCCGTCGATGCTCAGCAGCTTGATCTGGTTGTCCTGCACCATCTGGGTCGCGTAGAACAGAAACGAGTAGCCGATGGCGTTGTCATAGTTTTTGTAGGAAGACACCTGGCTGATGATGTCGCCCATGCCGCCGGCCACATCCTTTTTGGGCGGCGCCATCAGCGGCGTGTCGCCCATGATGCGCACCAGCGCCGTCTGACTGCCGGAGTTCTCCGGTCGCTGGAACGCTCGGATACCCGCATTCTTGCCGCCCAACTGCTTCCAATTGGTGATCTTGCCGGAATAGATGCCCTGCACGTCGGCGCTGGTCAGGCCGTTTACGGGGTTCTTCGCGTTCACGAAGAACACGAAGGCCTCATGGCCGATGGGCGTCAGCTTCAGTTCCATGCCGGCATCCCTGGCCATCTGCTGCTGCTCCTGGGAGGGGCCGGCCACGAAGATCACGTCGGTCTCCCCGGCGATTAGCCGCCGGTAGGCGTCCCCGGTACCGGTGCAGGCCACCAGGCCCCCCGTGATACCGCCCACTTCTTGGGCTTGTACGGTTTTCTCGTCCAGGGGGCCTGCGCCTTCGTTCAGGAGATCCTGAGAAAATACGGCCCGCACGAAGGCCGCATACACCGGGTACAGAGCCGTGGCCCCGTCCAGCCGTGGCGGGTTTTCGTCGATGCGCAGCGTGGCCGCCTCGGGCAGAGAAGCCGCCAGCGTGCCTTCTCTCAAAGGATCGTACAGCGACAGGTCCACGCCCCGATCGCTGACCTCCAGAATTCTGTCGTCATAGGAGCGGTAAATTTCAAAGCCCGCCACCGACACGAGCAAGGCGGCCACAGCCACACCCAGCGCGATGCACCGAATTTTCAACCGCAGCAATCCCCAGATGTTCAAAATCGCGAACAGGAACAGCACCGCCGCCACGACGGCCACCAGCGTCTGATAGAAGTATCCCGCTCCCGAGAACGCGACAAAAAACAGCACGACCAGACCGAAGAACGCCACCGCGATGCCGGCCAATACGCTCAGAATGATTTTCAATGCCAGGTTCAAAAAGCACCTCCGAAAATATGGGTTGGTCCATGGAGACCGTACGAGTCATGAATCAGTATAGGGTATCATCGCCTTCGCGGCAATGTTTGGGTGGACGTGGGACTGCCCTGCTGCCAGTGCAGGCGGACCCTGGCTATGGGATACGGGTATACCGAATAAGATATACTCCTGCACACTATAGGCATGCAGGAGCATATGTGCGCAAAAACTGCGGTCTAACATACCGGACTATTCATTTGGAAGCTGTATGATCTTAGCATGCAGGGTTTCACTTAAGAATCCTTTGATGACTTCGATAGATTGACCCCAGCCAACTGTGATTTGCTCACTGGTTTTGAGGTTTTTCAAAGTCACAGCATTCTGTGTGACTTCATTTTCGCCCATGAAAGCGACAAATGGAACTGACAATTTATCGGCATAACCAATTTTATTTTTAATTTTTCTATTTTCATAATAGACCTGCGATTTTACGTTGGATTCTCTTAAGTATGATGCAAATGATATCGCATATTGGTAGTTTTCTGTCATTGGAACGACCAGTACATCAAAGGCAGGACGATTTTCCCTGTATAGATATTTCTTTTCGCTTAGGATATAGAATAGCCGTGTAAGCCCAATCGACACACCAACTCCTGGCAATTTTTTGTCGGTATAAAAACTGGCAAGGTTATCGTAACGGCCACCGGAGCATATGCTGCCTATCTCCGGATGCCTTCTAAATGTTGTCTCGTAGACTGTACCCGTGTAGTAGTCAAGCCCACGGGCAATGGAAAGATCGATTTTATAGCTTTCCGGCGGCACCCCAAACATGGACACAGCTGTGGTTACATTTGCGAGCTCATTGATGCCAGCTTCAAAAATGTCATTTTTATTCGGAATCATGCGTAGCTGATCAAGTATTTCGGTGCTAGTTCCTGAGATAGAAATAAACTGCAGCAACCGATCAGCAGTGTCTCCAGAGACACCAATTGCTGACAGTTCACTCCTCACTTTATCTGCGCCTATTTTTTCCGCCTTATCTAAAATCCGCATGACCTCTTCAGCGGAATTTTGCAGAGAGTACATAAGAAACAGGCCATATAATACTTTTCTATTGTTGATCCGAATCGTGTAATCTGTGAGGCCCAGTTTCGTAAAGGCCTCATAGATGATGCTTGGAATTTCCGCATCGTTCATAATCGCCAGTTCGGTATCCCCGACAATATCAATGTCAGCTTGATAAAACTCTCTAAACCGACCTCTTTGTGCACGCTCACCACGATATACTTTGCCTATCTGAAATCTGCGGAAAGGAAAGGATAGTTGATTAAAGTGCATAGCTACATACTTGGCTAAGGGTACCGTCAAATCAAATCTCATGGTGAGGTCTGAATCGCCCTTGTTGAATCTATAGATTTGTTTTTCCGTTTCTCCGCCAGCCTTTGCTAGCAGAACTTCGGAGGATTCCAATACCGGTGTATCTAAGGGCATAAAACCAAAGGAACGATAAATTGATTCCAGTGATGACACAATTTCGTTGAAAAGCAATTGTTCATCAGGCATCAACTCTGCAAATCCCGATAAGGTTCTCGGAGTTGTTTTTGTTTTGGTCAATCTTCTTCCTCCATCCAGCTTACGAAGCATAATATGCGAAACGATAATATTGCCATAATCATGTGGTTGAGTGTACGCTTTCTTATGAACGCGATTCTAGCATTTAGTGGCTGGTTAGTCGATCTTAAATGAAGCATTAAAACGCTTAGGATAGCACTACTGTGGTGAAACTGTCGTTACACGGAAACCTCCTGGATTGATTTTTTCCATTGCCCGAAAGTAGTCGTCTTTTGGGTGGGGAATACTGCTATACCTCGGATCGAAGATATAAAAACCGTCACTATAGACTTGGTGGTAGAGGGAATCCTCAACTTTTCCGTAGAAGTAATTCTTTAGTTTGGTTTCGCTCTCTGGTAGTATATTATATATTACACCTTCTCCTCCGGCGGCTTCGTATAGGTTTTCTGCAATCTCAGAACAGTCGATTCCGGGGATATCCTTGTAATTCGGATTTTGTAGCTCTCTAAGGACATTGGTGTTAGCGCCCTCAGCACCCTCGCGCAGCGTCGCAGCGCCATTCTCCAGCGCCTCGCCGGCGGCCTGCCCATTACCTCCAGTATAATCCGTCCCCGGGCCTCCCGCAACCTCGTCCAGTTTTTTTGCCTGTCTTGCCAAGGCATCGTCCAGGCCCCATTGCTCCGGAGTAATATCGCCTTGAAGCAGGCGATCCAAGGGCTGCGCTACGTCCGCAGGCGCTTCTGGTGTGATTGCTGTGGAGGAAGCGGGAGTTGCCTCTCCGTCGAATAATGACGTTATAGCAACGCAGAGATCCTTTGCCGCACTTTGCAAACGCTGGAGCAACAGCCCGTTTTTCAGCCACTCGTCATATAGCTTTGTGCCGGCCTTTGGGATATATCCGCCAGCCAAATCGCTTACCATACGAAACCCGGCGTCTCCCGCGCTGCCCATTGCCAAGCCGAACAGAAAATCCTGAGCAACCTGCGCTGGATCAGCGCCGTCTCCTATGCTCAGCAGCGCATTTTGAACGCCACCGGCAGCGCCTCCAGAAATGACGCCGCGTGCAAGTTTGCTGGTCAATGCAGGGAAAGCCTTGGTCAGTAGGTTTGCACCTAGCCGCTCTAGCGCCATGCCGGAGGCAACGGAGCCTACCAGTTCGCCCATTGCGTTGGCAACTGGATGCTCTTTTCTGACCTCATCAAGCTCGGCGGTGGGGCTCACATAATCCGAAACGCCCTGTCGTCTTAAAATCTCCGCTGTAAGGCGATTCGAGATATCGGGGTATCCCCACGTTAACGCATTAACCGCACCACCCGTAAAGGCAGAGGCAGGGCTTTTCGTAATGGCATCCACAATATCGCGGGCGGCTTGGGCATGTTTCTTCTGGGTTTCACGGTCTATTCCAATATATTCCAGGAGACGCCTATTATTTTCGTTTTGTTTAAGTATGAATTCTTGCCAAAACGGACGCTTGATCAGTGTATTCCCGCCACCGCCTCCACCCAGTGGATGTGCTGCTGCCTCCTCCGCCTTCCTTTGCGCCATCGCGTCCTTCCATCCTTGGGTGATCTCCCTGGCCCGCTCGTCATCCGCCGGCCTGGCTGCCACGCTTTGATGGGCAAGGCCCTGCTCGGCCGTGGGCGCCGCGGCAGAGCCATTCCTGCGCTCGCGCATGGCCTTCTGGTTCTTGAACTCCCGGCTCATGTAGTCAAACTCGTTCTGGTCTTTCAAGCCCGGCAAGGCGCGGTGCTGTTTGTACCAAGCCTCCAAGGCCTCGTTGGTGTCGTCGTCGTAAGCGGCGGGGTTCCATCTCACATCGGCAATGGTGATGGGCTTCTGCCCGGCCAGCGTCCGCTTTTTGTTGTAGTCGTACTGCTCCCCCACGGCTCGCTGCACCTCCGGTTGGGGAGAGACCAGGCCGGTGTAGACCTTGTCGATGTAGCGCCGCCGTCCCAGCGCATCTTCCTCGTCGGCCATACGCGGCTGCGGGCGGCTGCCCAGCAGCGCTTGCATGCTGGGGGCTGTAGGTATGCTCATCCAGGTGGGTGGCTTTGGGGCGGCAGCTGCCTTTTTTGTAGGAATTCTCCCGGAATCAAGGGTTGTACCAATCAGGTAAGGCATGGGCATCCTCCTTATGCCCAAACCCTACCATAAACAAAAGTGAAATTGCGTGCAGTGTTTCCCCGGCGAAGTGCCCATTTGCATCTGTGCATATTGTCCGCCGATCTATGCATGTTGTACAATGTCATACATAAAGGCAGGTGACAGTGCCATGTCCAGGCCCAGTTTGATGAAGACCATCGGCGTGTCGTGGAGCAGCTCCATCCTCATGCGCATCCTGGTCACATTCCTTGCCATTCTGATCCCGCTCTATGGGCTGGGCGTCATCTTCTACGATTCCGCCATGCGCGTGGTGCGCAAGGAGATCATGGATTCCATGGTCTCCCAGGTCACCTTCTACCTGGACGATTTGGAAAAAGAAATGGTGCGCGTGCGCTCGCTGCAAAACGACATGATCAACGACGTCTATCTGGACAAACTGGCCGCCATCCCCCAGTCGCTCAGCGAGATCGAAAAGATGCAGGTCATCCAGGGCATGCAGCGGCGCATGGAGGCCATCCGCAGCAGCAGCCGCTACGTCTCCAATTTTACGATTTATCTGCCCGGCATCCAGCGCACCGTCACCGACCGCGGCGTGGACGAGCTGGACGAGGTCGCCTATCAGCGCCTGCTGGACCTGCTTCAGCCCGCAGCGCTGCTGCAATACGACCAGGGGGCGCTGCTGATGATGACGGTGTCGCCCTATATGGACAACCTGACCGGCAAGCCCATGTATCTGCTGGTCCTGGAGCTCAGCCCTCCGTCCTTTGCCGAGGCGCTCAACCAGTTCGACAAATACCCGGGCAGCGGGTCCTTTTTGATCGACACGTCCACCGGGCACAACATCGCCACCGCCAACATCGACGCCGGCGTGGAGCAGCAGATCATCGAGCGCAGCGGCGGCGCCGCCCAGGGCATACTGCGCAGCGAGAAGAACAATCAGCCGGTGCAGGGGTTCTATGGCTTTGCCCGGTCGGCCAGCCTGGATTTCACACTGGCCATGTACATCCCGGAGAATGTGCTGCTGAAACCGTTGCGCCAGTATTCGGCGTGGTTCCTGGTGTTCACGATCACCGCGCTGGTCACCATTGCCGTATTTGCCTATTCCATGTACCGCTTCATCCACAAACCGCTCATGGAGCTCGTAGAGGCCTTCGAAAAGGTGGAGCAGGGCAAGCTGGACAGCGCCATCGAGCACCACAGCCGCGACGAGTTCCGCTATCTGTACAGCCGCTTCAACGCCATGGTGGAAAACCTTCGCAACCTGATCCAGCAGGTGTACACGATGCGCATCTTGACCCAGCGGGCGGAGCTCAAGCAGCTGCAGTCCCAGATCAATCCGCACTTCTTGTACAACAGCTTCTTCATTCTGCACCGGCGCATCAAGGGCGGGGATTATGACAACGCCATCGCCTTCTCCCAGCAGTTGGGTAACTATTTCCGCTTCATCACCCGCAACGCCGAGGACGAGGTGCCCCTGTGCCGGGAGGTCGAACACGCCCGCATCTACGCGCAGATCCAGCAGATCCGCTTCACCAGCCGGCTCAGCGTGCGCTTTGAGGAGCTGCAGGAACGCTGGGCCAACGTCGTGACGCCGCGGCTCATCCTGCAGCCGCTGGTGGAGAACGCCTTTGAGCACGGCCTGGAGAACAAGGCCAGCGGTGGCCTGCTGGACATCGGGTTTGAGGAGCGGGATAACGCGTTGGCCATCGTTGTGCAGGACAACGGCGACAACCTAAGCGACGAGGAGCTGATTCGGCTGGACCATGCGTTAAAGGGCGCAGACGAATCGCCGGAGAGCACCGGCGTGCTCAACATCCACCGCCGCCTGCAGCTGCGCTTCGGCGCGGCCTATGGCATCGCGGTGTCGCGCTCGGCGCTGGGCGGCCTTCGTGTAGAGATCATTTTGCCCATAGGGGAGGAATAAGCCATGTACCGATTGCTGCTGGTGGACGACGAGGTGGAGATCGTCGATTGGCTGTATGAGCTTTTCCAGGATGTGCCGGACCTGGAGCTGGACGTCTACAAGGCGCTGTCCGGCCACGAGGCGCTGGACATCCTGGGCCGCACCAAGATCGACGTCGTGGTGTCCGACATCCGCATGCCGGGCATCAACGGTTTGCAGCTCATGGAGAAGATCCGCAGCCGCTGGCCCTTGTGCCGCGTCATTTTCCTGACCGGCTACACCGATTTCGATTCCGTCTACACGGCCATACAGGCCGATGGTGTCAGCTACCTGCTCAAGACCGAGGAGGACGAGCGCATTGTGGACGCGGTGCGCCGGGCCATCGATGAGCTTGCGCACAGCGCCCGCACCCGCGAGCTGCTGGAGCACGTGGACGAATACCTGGCCGCCATGCTGCCATACCGGCAGAAGGAATATGTCAGCTTGCTGGTTCAGGACGCGCAGGAGGGCGCCCGCGCCGTACAGCCGGCGCTGGATGAGCTGCACCTGGATCTGCGGCGTGAAGCGCCTTTGTATCTAGCCGTGGCACGGTTCGACGGCGCGGGGCCCACGCAGGCGCCGCTGGGCGATGCCAAGGCCGTGCTGGCGCTGTACCTGCGCGCCGGGGAACTGCTGGAAACGAGCTTTGCGCAGGTATGCGCGCTGCAGACCGCAGGGGTCGATGCCTTGTGGCTGGTGCAGCCCCGCAGCGCTCAGGAGAACTGCGGCGTGCTTTTGGGGGGCCTGCTGGAGAGCCTGCAGGACCATTGCCGGCAGAGCCTTGGCTGCACGCTGTCCGCGGCCTATTGGAGCGAGCCTGTGGGCTGGGATTGCCTCTATGGAACCTTCGGGCGGTTAAGGGCGCTGCTGGGCGCCACAGGGGGCGTAAGCCCGGAGCTTCTGCTCAACGAGCGCAGCTTTTTGCCGGCGCCGGCTGCCGGCGCCGCCTGTGCCGCGTCCATGTGGCGCCAGATGGATTCGGCGCTGGAGCGCGCAGACACCGAGCTGTTCCTCAAAGTGTTGGGCCAAGCCGCGTCGGTGCTGCGCGCCCAAAGCGACCGGTCCAGCTCCTTGGGGCAGGAGACGTACTACCGCTGTGCCACGGTGCTGCTGGGCCAGATCAACCGCCGCCATGGCGGCGACCTGAACGCGATACCGGGGGCGGCGCGGCTGCTGCGCGCCGACGAGCACGAAAGCTGGGCGGCGGCGGGAGAATACCTGGTGGCCATGGGCACGGCGCTGTTCCGTCTGCAGCGGGGTATGCAGGAGAGCAGCATCCGCGAATCGGTGGAGCGCATCCAGCTCTACATCCGCGAGCACCTGGGGGAGGATCTGTCGCTCATGCGCCTGAGCGAGGTTTTCTATTTCAACCCATCCTATCTGTCCCGGCTGTTCAAGCAATCCACCGGCCAAAACCTCACGGATACCATCGCACGGCTGCGCCTGGAGCGCGCGCAGGAGCTGCTTATGGACCGCAAGCTTAAGATTGCCGACGTCACAGCGGCGGTGGGGTTCGATTCGCAGCACTATTTCTCCCGCTTCTTCAAAAAGCACACGGGCATGACGCCCCAGGAGTACAGGGAGAACAGTTTGAGGGGTGGGTGAGTTTTACGTCAGTAAAGATATCGCCCGACGATGGTTATCGTCGGGCGATAAGGTAGCAGTACGTACAAGCAGTCCTGATTACATAACAAACGCATTCAACGCCCAGGCTGCTGCCAAAACGCCCAGGGACCAAAAGGTGTACTTCAGACGGCTGATGACCGGGCGCTTATCCGCCAGATGATGCTCACAGCGGTTCCAAACCACGAAGAATCCAACCAGCCACAGCAGCCCCAGCGCTATGATCACAACATTGCTGCGCCACGGAAAGGCCCATGCATCGGGGGCAATGCGGCTCCAAAGATTTAGAATGAGCTTTCGCAGCTCATACCAGGCGACAAGGGATACGCCCCCCCATAAGCAGCCATACAGGAAGCCAAACAGAGTGGTTTTCGTGGAGATTTCCTTGTTGATCCGGTCATATGCCATTTTGTATCGCACCTTCCTGTTGACACTGTTGCTTGCATTGATCGAGCAGCATCAGCGTGTTCTTGCGTGCGCTTTCATCCTCGACCAGATTGGTCTTCTTTACATAGCGCGCCAGGCGCTTCAGCCCCGCGAGGTTGCGTTTTTGCTGCTTTCTGGTGAGCCGCTGGATGGATTCGCCGCAAGCGCCTTTGCTTTTGAAGCGCTCCAGCTTTTTCAGATAGCCTTTCTGCCACGCCTGAGGGGGCTGCCCGGTGGAAAGCACCTCGTCAATTTCCACATGCTTTCTCACGAACAACAGGTTCATCATGGCCGCCATGTACCAGCAGGACCCGGCGATGACCCCAACCAAGCCGATGGCGCTCAGCAATACAATCCAACCCACGCTCATTCCTTTGAAGCACCTCTCATGCCGGACAAGTTAAGTTCTTGCGCCCGGTGGCAGGTCACAAAGTGGCCGGGCTTCAACTCGCGCCACTGCGGCGCCTGTTCTTTGCAGATGTCCACGCAATACCGGCAGCGCGGGTGGAATGCGCAGCCTGTCGGCAGCTTGGCGGGGTTGGCCACCTCTCCGGGCAGCATGATGCGCTGCGACTTGTTGCGGGGGTCAGCGATGGGCTTGGCAGACAGCAAAGCTTCCGTATAGGGGTGCAGCGGCTCGCTGAAAAGCTGGTTGGTGGGCGCAAGCTCACAGATGTGGCCCACGTACATCACGCCAACCCTATCGGAAATATGGCTGACCACGCCCAAATCGTGGGAGATGAACATATAACTGAGATTCAGTTTTTCCTGCAGGTCCATCAAGAGGTTGAGGATCTGCGCCTGCACAGAAACATCCAGGGCGGAAACCGCCTCATCGCACACGATGAACCGGGGGTTCGTGGAGAGTGCCCGCGCGATGCCGATGCGCTGGCGCTGGCCGCCGGAAAACGCGTGGGGGTACCGCTCCAGGTGCCGGGGGTTGAGCCCGACCAGTTCCATCAGTTCCTTCACGCGCTCGCGCAGGGCATTGCCGCTGAGCAGCTTGTGGCAGATCAGCGGCTCCGCAATGATGTTGAGCACGGTCATGCGCGGGTTCAGAGATGCATAGGGGTCTTGAAAGATCATCTGCATATCCCGGCGCACAACGCGAAGGGTTTGATAGGGGAGGCCATTGAGTTCGACCACGTTGCCGTCCGCCTGGGTGAACAGGGTTTCCCCGGCTGTCGGCGGTATGGCCTGCAGGATGCAGCGGCCGAGCGTCGTCTTGCCGCAGCCGGATTCACCGACCAGGGAAAGCGTCTCGCCTTCGTTTACATAGAGGTCCACGTCGTCCACGGCCTTCACGTACCCAACGGTGCGCTTGGCAAAGCCGTGGGTTATCGGGAAGTACTTCTTCATGCCCTTGACTTCAAGGATTTTTTTCGCAACGACTTCTGCCATTATCCCACGCCCTCCTCTACTGGCCGCACTTGCTGGCAGCAAACAAAATGTCCCGGCTCCACTTCCAGCATCGGCGATTGCCCTGGCTTGCACTTCCCGGCCAGCTCACACCTCGTGTAGAAACCGCATTGGTCGGGCAAGTTCATAGGATAAGGCACGGTGCCCCGGATGGATGTGAACCGTTCCTTATGCCCCTTGCGCGCCGTGGGGATGGAGCCCAGCAGCGCCCGGGTATAGGGGTGCAGCGGGTTGTAGAACAGCGTATCCACATCGCAGTATTCCACGATTTTGCCCAGATACATGACGGCTACATAGTCGCTCATCTCGGCAATGACGCCAAGATCGTGGGTGATGAAGATGACGGAGGTGTTCAAATCCCGCTTCAACCCGTTGATCAGTTCCAGCACCTGGGCCTGCACGGTAACATCCAGGGCCGTGGTCGGTTCATCGGCAATCAGGATAGACGGATGGCAGCTCAAGGCCATGGCGATCATGGCCCTTTGGCGCATGCCGCCGGAGAGCTGGTGGGGGTATTCATCCACGCGCTGCTCCGGGTTGGAGATGCCGACTTTGTTGAACAGATCGATGACCATCTGCCGTGCTTTTTTTGGGTCCTTTTCCACATGCAGCTGTATGGCTTCTATGATTTGGTCGCCCACCGTGTGGATCGGGGAGAATGCCTTCATCGGCTCCTGAAAGATCATCGCGATGTTGCCGCCGCGGATCTCCCGTATTTCCCTGCCTGTCGGGTTCAGCTTCGTGATGTTGATCGGCGGGTCCTGCCGTATGCCGTTCTTCTCATACAGCAAAATGTCGCCTTCGACGCGCCCATAGGAAGGCAAAATTTTAAAGATGGCGTTGGACGTGACCGATTTGCCGCAGCCGGATTCGCCGACGATTCCCAGGGTCTTCCCTTTATAGAGAGGAAAGCTGACGCCATCCACCGCCTTCAGGAGGCCTTCGTCCATCTTGAAATGGACTTTTACATCCTTTAGCTCCAATATCATGTCCTTTTGAGGGTCCATAGTTTAGCCTCCTTACTTGTAGGGGTCGGCAGCGTCGCGCAGACCGTCGCCCGCAAAATTGAACATCAGCACGGTGACGACGATAAACGCGGCCGGCCACAGCAGCCACGGGTGATGCGCCAGCGTCTCGATGGTTTGCGCATCCTGGAGCAGAACACCCCAGCTGACAACCGGCGGCTGCAGGCCCAAGCCCAGAAAGCTGAGCGCCGTTTCGCCCAAAATCATGGCGGGGACAGTGCCGGTAACCGACACGATGATGTAGCTGGCAAAAGACGGCACCAAGTGCCTGCCCACCACGCGGGCATGGCTGGCGCCGGAAAGCCGGGCCGCCATAACGAAATCTTCCTCGCGCAGCGAGAGTATTTTGCCTCTGACAACGCGGGCCAGGCCGGTCCAGCCGATCAGCGACATGATGATGGACATCATCAGGTACATCTGCAGCGGCTGCATGTCTCGCGGCAGGGTGGCCGCCAAGGCCATCCACAGCGGAATCTGCGGGACACACATGAGCATATCGATCGTGCGCTGCACCACAGTGTCGGTGATGCCGCCCAGGTAGCCCGACAGGCCGCCCAGAGCCAGACCAACCAGGAACGTAAAGAAGATGGAAACCAGGCAGAAGGACAGGGAGATACGCCCTCCATAAAGGATGCGGGAGAACAGATCGCGGCCCAACTGGTCGGTGCCCATGAGAAAGAACGGGTCTCCGGGTTCTACGGGACCCAAGAACCGGATGCTTGCCGGGAACAAATTCCAGAATTTGTAGTCGCTGCCCTTGGCGAAAAAGCGCAGCGGGATTTTTTTGCTCGTATCCTCTGTAAAGGTCTTCTTGAAGGTATACGAGTCCATCGCTTCCTTAAGGTCGTACACGAAGGGGAAGTTCCACTTGCCTTCGGCGTCGATGATGTGGATCCTGGTCGGCGGTGCGTTCTTGTATTGGCTGTACCGCTCCAAGGGGACCGAGGGGCTGAAGAACTCGCAGAAGATTGCCAGCGTGTACATGATGATGATGATGGGAACGGCGACCATCGCCAGCTTGTGCTTTTTGAATTTCCACCACATGAGCTTCCATTGGGAAGCCACTTCATAGGTGCTGTCCTGCTTTTCTTTCTCCGGCATCACCGGAGCCTGAGGGGCAGTCGGCGCCACAGGGTTATTCATTGTTTCACTCACTCCGAGATCCCTCCAAACTTAATGCGCGGATCGGCTGCAGCCAACAGAATATCCGAGATCAGGGTGCCGATCATGGTCAGTACGCTGACGATCAGCAAAAAGCTGGCTGCCAGATACATGTCCTGCGACATCAGCGCGCGTTTTACCATCGGGCCCATGGTGGGCATGTTCAGCACGATGGAGACGATCATTTCGCCGGAAATGAGCCCGGGCAGCACCCAACCGATCGTGGAAATCATCGGGTTGATGGCGATGCGGATGGGATACTTGAACAGTACCTTGCGCTCTTCGAGGCCCTTTGCCCGGGCGGTGATGACGTATTGCTTTTGCAGCTCATCCAGCATCATCGCGCGCATTTGGCGTATCATGCCCGCTGTTTGCGTGATGCCGATCACAAAGACGACCAGCCCCATACGGGGCAGCATGTCAATAAATTTGGCCATCGACCAGGGGGCATCCACAAATTCGGGTGAGAACAGGCCGGAGAGCGAAACGCCCGTATGCGTGAAGATAAAGTAGATCGCGGCCAGCGCAATCAGGAAGCCCGGAACCGCCAGCCCGACAAACCCAATGAAAATAAACACATAGTCAAAGAAGGAATACTGATGGGTGGCGGAATAGATACCGATCGGTATCGAAACCAACCATACGAAGACCAACGTCAAAAGAGATATCAGTATGGTCGTGCCGATGCGGGACGCAAGGATATCGGAAACCGGCCGGTCATATACGAATGATCGCCCAAAATCCCCCTTGGTCACGATGTTGGTAATCCACCGGAAGTATTGGATATGCACGGGCTTATCCAGCGCGTACTGCTGTGTCAGGTTGATGATGGTGGACTGACTGACCGTGTTGCCGGCCAGTTCCAATTGCTGAATATAGGTGGTGAGGTAGTCCCCCGGCGGCAATTGTATTATGCCGAATATCACGATGCTGATGGCGACCAGTAGGGGGATCAGCTGAAGCAAGCGCCTCAGGGCAAATTTTACGATCACTGGGGGAACGCCTCCTTTGATTTCACATTAAACCTGTAAAGGGGCACGCTCTTTTTGATTGCTCCGTGGTTTGCGAATTTGGGGCACAAGGCGCGATAT